>NZ_JBEXTB010000044.1:0-46211 GCF_040613915.1 Streptomyces sp. NPDC006193 | reverse complement strand
GCCGCCTTCGACCGGATGCCGCCGTCCGAACTGGCCGAAGCCCTGGTGGGCGGCATGACCAAGCGGGACCACCGCCCGCGGTCTGTGCGGGCAGCGGCCGCTCCCGCACCACGCGCTTCATCACCGGCGTCGGCGTCAGCCGCTGCACCCCCGGCAGGGCCGCCGGCCGCTCGTCGTCCAGCCGCCGGGCGTAAAGAAGATCTCCGCCCGGTCGGGCCGATCATGGGCCGACTTCGGCACCACGTACGGTGGCTCGCGCCTCATGCCCCCCTATGGATTCGGGGCTGCTCGTCTCTCCCTCGTCCCTCGCCCCTCGTCGTGGACCTGCTGCCGGTGCCCGCGTCCTGCCGGCGGCCCGCCCCGCCGCGGCCCGCGCGGTGACCCGCGCCTGCGGCGCGGCGATGCCCGGCATCGGCAGGGCCGGGGGGTGCGGCCCGCGAGGGGCGATACTCGCCCCATGGCACAGCACGATCTCCATGAACTGCTCCGGTCGCAGCGGGTGTGGGACCCGGAGGTGACACGGCTGCGGACGTTCGACCCGGACACGGCTCCGCCCACCCCGCTGGCGCTGTTCACCGCCTGGTTCGCGGAGGCGGTGGACGCGGGGCAGCCGGAGCCGCACACCATGTCGCTGGCGACCGTGGACGAGGAGGGCATGCCGGACGTGCGGGTCGTGGTGCTGCACGGCGCCGACGCGGACGGCTGGTCGTTCGCCACGCACGCCACGAGCCGCAAGGGCCGCGCGCTGCGCGCCCGGCCGTACGCCGCGCTCGCCTTCTACTGGCCGGTGCTGGGACGGCAGGTGCGGGTACGGGGACCGGTCCTCGCGGCGCCGGCCGGGGAGAGCCGGGCCGATCTGCGCGCACGGTCCACGGGCGCCCTGGCCGCCGCGCTGACCGGACGGCAGAGCGAGGAGCTGTCCTCGGTGGCGGAACTGCGGGAGGCGTCGCAGGCGGCGTGGCAGCGGGCCCGGGAGAACCCGGACGAGCCGGCCCCGACCTGGACCCTGTACCGGCTGCGCCCGCGGACCGTGGAGTTCTTCCAGGGCGACCCGGACCGCCGGCACGTACGCCTGGAGTACCGCAGCACGGGCTTCGGCTGGAGCAGAAGCCTGCTGTGGCCCTGACGACGCCTTCCCTCACCCCGGGAGCGCAGGAATGCGCGTGCGTGGGAGAGGAAGTGGTCGAGGTCGTCGGTCAGGATCCAGTTCTCGGGTCGCATACGGCCATCATTCGGCTCGGGCCGCGGACCGTGCCCGGCCCGCGTCCGGCCCGCGAGGGGAGTTCCTTCACGGGACGGGCGCTTCTCCCGTACACCCGTGATCATTTCGCAACCGATTCCGGTCTTGACCGAGACCCATCAACCGTGTGCGGGATTACGCTCCCGCTCATGGCCGTCTCCCGTCCCGCTCCCGCCCCCCGCCCGCCGACCCCCGCCGACCGCCCGGTCTATGTCATCGGCGCAGGTCCGGGCGGCCTCGCCGCCGCCTACGCGCTGCGGGCGCGGGGCGTGCGGGCGGTCGTGCTGGAGAAGTCCGACGCCGTGGGCGCCTCCTGGCGCCGGCACTACGACCGGCTGCACCTGCACACCACCCGGCGGCTGTCCTCGCTGCCCGGCCTCGCCATGCCCCGCAGGTTCGGGCGCTGGGTGTCACGGGACGACGTGGTGCGCTACCTGGAGAAGTACGCCGAGCACCACGCGCTGGAGATCGTCACCGGCGTGGAGGTCCACCGCGTCGAGCGGACCGGGGACGGGTCCGGCTGGCTGCTGCACGCCTCCGGCGGGCGCGAGCTGACCGGCAGCGCGGTGGTCGTCGCCACCGGCTTCAACCACACCCCGCGCATCCCCGACTGGCCCGGCCTGGAGACGTACGGGGGCGAGTTCCGGCACGCGGGCGAGTACCGCGACGCCCGGCCGTACGCCGGCCGTGACGTGCTCGTCGTCGGCATCGGCAACACCGGCGCGGAGATCGCCGTCGACCTCGCGGAGGGCGGAGCCGCACGGGTCCGGCTGGCGGTGCGCACCGTGCCGCACATCCTGCGCCGGTCGACCCTCGGCTGGGCCGCCCAGTACACGGGCGTGCTGGTACGGCGCCTGCCGGTGCGGCTCGTGGACCGGCTCGCCGGACCGGTGGGCCGGCTCAGCACCCCCGACCTGTCCGCCCACGGGCTGCCGCGGCCGGACACCGGGCTGTACAGCAGGGTGAAGCAGGGCGCGATCCCGGTCCAGGACGTCGGCCTGATCGACGCGGTCCGCACGGGCAGGGTGGAGATCGTGGCCGCCGTCGAGGCGTTCGAGGAGGGCAAGGTGGTCCTCGCCGACGGCAGCCGCGTCTCGCCCGACGCCGTGATCGCGGCGACCGGGTACGTGCGGGCGCTGGAGGGGCTCGTCGGGCACCTCGGGGTGCTGGACGAGCGGGGGAGGCCGGTGGCGCACGGCGGCCGCGCGCCCGCGCACGCGCCGGGCCTGTACTTCACCGGGTTCACCAACCCGATCAGCGGGATGCTGCGCGAGCTGGCGATCGACGCCGAGAAGATAGCCCGGGCGATCGCCAAGGGCCTGCGCGCCCGGCGGTGACCGGGTGCCCGGCGGTGACCGGGCACCCGGCGGGCGCGGGGACGGCCGTCACGGGAGTGCGGGGGCGAGGGCGGCCGGGGCGGTGCGCCGGATGATCAGTGACATCAGGGCCGCCGCCGCGCACAGGGCGCCGGAGGCGTACCAGACCACGTCGTAGGAGCCGGAGACGTCGCGGGCGAGGCCGCCGAGGTAGGCGACGAGCGCGGCGCCGATCTGGTGGGAGGCGAGCACCCAGCCGAAGACGATGGCGCTGTCCTCGCCGAACTGTTCGCGGCACAGGGCCAGGGTGGGCGGGACGGTGGCCACCCAGTCGAGGCCGTAGAAGACGATGAAGAAGAGCATCGGCGGGTGGACGGCGGGGCCCAGCAGCATCGGCAGGAACAGCAGGGACAGGCCGCGCAGGGCGTAGTAGACGGCGAGCAGGCGGCGCGGTTCGAAGCGGTCGGTGAACCAGCCGGAGGCGATCGTGCCGACGACGTCGAACACGCCGATGACCGCGAGCAGGGAGGCCGCCGTCGTCACGGGCATGCCGTGGTCGTGCTCGGCGGGCACGAAGTGCGTCTGGACGAGTCCGTTGGTGGAGGCGCCGCAGATCGCGAAGGTGCCGGCGAGCAGCCAGAAGGTGCCCGTGCGGACGGCGGTGGACAGCACGCCGAGCGTGCGGCGGGCGGCGCCGGCGACCGGGGCCGGCTTCGGCGCGAACTCCCGTGCCCCGTACGGCGCGACGCCCACGTCGGCCGGGTGGTCGCGCAGCAGCAGCCAGACCAGGGGGACCACGGCGAGCGCGGCGAGGGCGACGGTGGCCGAGGCGGGGCGCCAGCCGTGGCGGTCGACGATCCAGGACAGCAGCGGCAGGAAGATCAGCTGTCCGGAGGCGGACGCCGCGGTGAGGATGCCGCTGACCAGGCCCCGCCGCTCGGTGAACCAGCGGTTGGTGACGGTCGCGGCGAAGGCCAGCGCCATCGAGCCGGTGCCGAGGCCCACCAGCAGGCCCCAGCACAGCCACAGCTGCCAGGCCGCCGTCATCCACACGGTCAGACCCGAGCCGACCGCGATCACGGTGAGCGCGGCGGCGACCACCCGGCGGATGCCGAAGCGGTCCATCAGCGCGGCGGCGAAGGGGGCGGTGAGGCCGTAGAGCGCCAGGTTGACGGAGACGGCGGCGCCGATCGTGCCGCGCGACCAGCCGAACTGCTGGTGCAGGGGGTCGATGAGCAGGCCGGGCAGGGAGCGGAAGGCCGCCGCGCCGATGATCGTGACGAAGGTGACGGCGGCGACGTACCAGGCGCGGTGCACGCGGCGGCGCCGGTCGGGCGGGGCCTGGACGGCGGGCGCGGCGGGGCTTGTCTGAGTCACGTCACCCAGCCTCCGGTCCGTGTGCCGACGCATCGAGTGGCCCGGAGGACAGCATTCGCTAGGATCGGGCCATGAGCGCCGAGCCCTTCCGGCCGCACCGGGTCGTCGTCCTCGCCCTGGACGGCCTGCTGCCGTTCGAGCTGGGCATCCCGCACCGGATCTTCGGCCGTCCGGCGGACGCGAGGGGCCGGCGCCTGTACGAGGTCGTGACGTGCTCGGTGCGGCCGCCGGGACCGGTGCGCACGGACGCCGACTTCGCCGTGGACGTCGCCCACGGCCCCGAGGCGCTGGCCACCGCCGACACGGTGATCGTCCCGGCGTCGTACGAACTCGGTCCGGTCTACGAGGAGGGCCGGCTCACCGACGAGCTGGCCGCCGCCCTCGCCCGCATCCGCCCCGGCGCCCGGCTCGCCTCCATCTGCACCGGCGTCTACGTCCTCGCCGCCGCCGGCCGCCTGGACGGCCGTCCGGCGACCACCCACTGGGCCGACGCCGAGCGCTTCCAGCGGATGTTCCCGAAGGTCGAGGTGGACGCGGACGTGCTGTTCATCGACGACGGGGACGTGCTGACCTCGGCCGGGGTGGCCGCCGGGATCGACCTGTGCCTGCACATGGTCCGCCGTGACTTCGGCACCGCGGTGGCCAACGACGTCGCCCGGCGCACGGTCGTGCCGCCCCACCGCGACGGCGGCCAGGCCCAGTACATCGAGCGCCCGGTGCCCGATCCCCGGCTGGCCACGACGGCCGCCGCCCGCGCCTGGGCGCTGAGCCGGCTCCACGAACCGATCCAGCTGCGGGACATGGCCGAGCAGGAGGCGATGTCCGTGCGCACCTTCACCCGCCGCTTCCGCGAGGAGGTCGGCGTCAGCCCCGGCCAGTGGCTCACCCGGCAGCGCGTGGAGCGGGCCCGCCATCTGCTGGAGTCCACCGGTCTGCCGATGGACCGGGTCGCCCGGGAGGCGGGCTTCGGCTCGGCCCAGTCGATGCGGCAGCACCTGCAGGCGGCGCTCGGCGTCACCCCGACCGCCTACCGCCGCACCTTCCGCTCCGGCGCCGGCGCCCCGCGCTGACCGGGCCCGACGGCCGTCGGTCCGGTTTCCCGCACCGGTGGGCACGGCGCCCGCACGCCTCCCGGTCACGACGTGCGGCGCGCTTTCACTGATGGACAGTCAGATTCGTTGTACGTGCGCGCGTTGTGGTGTTCCGGGGCGCGGGAGCGTGTCGGTGGTCCGGGGCTCGCGGAGTTGTCCACAGGCTGTGGACGGGAAGGGTGACGCGGCGGCGGGGCGCCGGGAGGAGCGGCCGGACCGGCGGTGGCCGCCGGTGGAAGCGGCGCGGGAGTGGACGGTTGGCGGCGCGGCCCCCCTCGTCCCGTGCACGCGCCGCCGTCCGATGCGACCCGCACTCGGCGAGGACAGCCGTCGACGGGCCCTCGCCGTCCCCTCGCGGCGAATCGACGACCACCAGCCTTGCCAGGCGCCGGGGGCGGCGTCAACGCCGTTTCCGCGAAACCTTGCTGACGCCCTGTCCAGGTGCCCGCGCACGGATGCACCCCCGGCGCACCGAGGCCTCGCGGGGCTACACCGCCTCGAAGGCGAGACCCCCGTACGCCGAGAGCCCGCCCCCGTACGCCATCGCCGCGCTCTCGCGGGGCTTGGAACAGCGGTCCAGCTCGCACCAGATGCTCTTGCCGGCGCCCTCGGCGTTCCAGCCCCACCGGTCGGCGAGGCAGTTCACGAGGGCCAGGCCCCGCCCGCCGGTGGCCTCGTCGCCGGCGCAACGCGGCACGGGCGCGCAGGAACTGGTGTCGGCGACCTCCACGCGGACCGTGGCGGCCGACGCGGCGCCCCCGGCCACCGGGCCCGGCAGACGAAGCCGCAGCACGGCCGGACGGCCGGTGTGCACCACGGCGTTGGTCACCAGCTCGGAGACGAGCAGGACGAGCGTCTCGGCCAGCGGCTCGTCGGCCGTTATCCCGGACCCGGCGAGCCGGGAGCGGGCCCACCGCCTGGCTCGCCCCACCTCCGCGGGGTCGGGCCGGATCTCCAGCTGCACTTGAAGCACCTGCACCGCTCACACCATCCGAACCGGCGGACACATGGCCCCGCGCCGCCCGCGCGTCACGGCGGCAGCCGCGGCGGCGATCCCGACGAGGGCCACGATCGTAGCCATTTTCTGCATGGCCAGGACAACGGCCAGAGCAGGGATCACGGTCTGTGACTCCCTTACGTCACAGCATGGTTGACGTACAGTCACCCCAACAAGCGCTTCGGGCATATTCCCGCGCGAAGGAGTACGCGTGCGGCATACTGTGCGACGCTCGTGCCGGGGAGTCGAACAGGCGCGGGCGGCAGGCCCGATCGCCCCGCGAGCAGCCATGCGCACCCGATGACCCGGCACCGCCCCGAAGGCTCGGCCGGCCCGGCTCGTCCGCGCAGCCACTCGCATCTCACCCACGGTACCGGAGCGCCCGCCCGACTCCGGTCCGTGACGAGTCACGTGAAGGACACAACCCGGTATCGACGCTCCGTGACTCCGGTACGCCACGATCGGTGACATCGTGGGCCAGAGCTTCCCGGCATCGCGGCCGGCCGCCCCCGGCCCCGCTCCCTGCCCCGCTCCCGGCCCTGTTCCCGGCAGGCAGCCTCCGGCCGCCCGGTCCCGGCGCGGCGGCGGGTCACATGCGGCTCAGGCTCGCCGCCGCGTACAGCACGTCCCGGATCGCCCGGCGGTCGCCGCCCTGGCCCGCCGCCGCGTCCTCGGGGGAGACGTGGCCGGCGGCCAGATGGCAGAACTCCACACCGTCCAGGGCCACATGGGCCACCTCGAGGTCGGCGGAGCCCACGGCCCCCGGTGAGTCCAGGGGGATCAGCCACTCGCCGCCGGCCTCGCCCTCGATCTCCAGGCGCAGGCTGCGGCCGGGCGCGCCGGCCGCGACCAGGTGCGGTGCGCGGGAGCCCGGCGCGGACAGGCCCGCGCGGCGGCGTTCGGCGAGCACCAGCGGCAGCAGGCGGGCCGCGAGGTCGATCATCCGGTGGAGGTGCTCCGGGGCCGGCGCGTCGTACGGGTAGGCCACCGCCTCCGCGATGTCCCCCGCGTGCACCCAGCACTCGAAGGCGCGCTCCAGCATCGCGTCGTGCAGCGGCAGCGCGAAGTCGCCGTAGGACACGGCGAGTCCGCCCGCGTGGCTGCCGGTGAAGGACACCGTCCGCACCAGGCTGTGGCTCTGCTCGCGCCAGGGCCCCCGCACCGCGCGGAGGGGGACGGGGCCGCCGTCCGCAGGGTGGGGGGCGGCCATCGGGGAGCGGGACGCACGCCAGAAGGCCTCGGTGCGTCCGGCCGGGCCCTCGGCGTCCTTCTCCGCCTCCCCGGCGACCTCGGCCAGCGGATCCGCCAGGCCGAGCGCCGCCGCGACCAGCCCGTCCACCGACAGCAGGTGCGCGATCACCCCGGCGACGGTCGTCCGGCGGCTCGTCGGACGGTCCTTCTCGAACCACCGCAGCCGCACCGGCGCGTCCCACTCCGCGTCGCCGAAGTCCTGCAACAGGGCGTCCAGCCGGGCGGTCTCCGCGTCGTACGGCGCCGCCCAGCCGGGCACCGGGATGCGCGGCGGCCGGCGCTTCAGGCAGCTCTGCAGGACGCGGGCGCGCAGTCCCGGGTCCAGGTCGAGGCTCTCGGGCCGGTGCAGCAGGCCGACCGCCTCGCGCAGCCGGCGGGCCTCGTCGGCACAGCTGCCGCAGCCGCCCAGGTGCTCCTCCACGGCCGCCGTCTCCTCGGCCGAGCAGGCGGCCAGCGCCCAGGCGCCGAGGAGCGACTTCAGGACGTCGTGCGACAGGTCGAGCGGCACGGTCGGAAGGTCCTTCAGGTCGGCGGGGCCGGCTGGCACGGGCCCGCCGCCCTCGGCGGAGGAACGGGGCGGGGGCACGCGGGGCGCCGGGTCCGGGCCGCGTCCGCGGGCGGCGTGCGGGGCGCCCCCGGCGCCGCCGCCGGCACCGGGGGCGGCGCCGTCGTCCCCCGGTCCGCACCCGCTCCCCTCCGCGCCGGAGTCCGCACCCGCGTACGGCCGTCCGCCGTGGTCACCCGCCCCTGCGCGGCCGTCGCGCCCGTGCGGCGGCCCGGGCCGGTCCGCCGTGCTCACACCGCACCCCCGGGTTCCGGCGGGGTCCCGGTGTCGTGGGCGGTGGACAGCAGTTGCAGGCCGAGGCGGAGCCGGCGGCGGGCCTCCTCCTCGGTGACGCCGAGGTCGGCCGCGGTCCGGCGGTAGTCGCGGCGCTGGAAGTAGGCCAGGTCGAGGGCGGCGCGCAGCGGGGCGGGCATGGAGTGGGCGATGTAGTCGGCGCGGGCGGCGACCGAGGCGCGGCGGACCGTGCGCTCCAGCTCCTCGCCCGGCGGCTGCTCCGACTCCTCCCGGTCGCGCAGCCGCTGCACCGCGACCCGGTGGGTGACGGCGGCGACCCAGGAGCGCATCGGGCCCTGCTTGGGGTCGTAGCTGCCGGGGTGTTCCCAGAGGTGGGCGAAGACGTCGCGGGTGACGCCGTCGGCGGCCTCCTCGTCGCCGAGGACGCGGTGGGCCAGGCTGTGCACGAGGGAGGCGAACCGGTCGTACAGCTCGCCGAGCGCCGCCGCCTCGCCCCGGGCGAGCCGCTGCTGCATCGTGCGGTCCCATCGGGGCGGTGCGTCGTTCGCGGCCATGCGGTCCCCTCCCCTCGCCCGTGTCCGGCACGTCCAGCCTGGCGGGCCTGCCTCCTCGCATGCAGTCGGCATGTCCGGCGGCGCACGCCCCTCCGTGTCCCCGTGCGCCCCCCGCTGCACTGCAGGTGATAGTGCCCCTTTCACCCATCCCCCACGCGAGGGGCGTACCTGTCTGATCGAACACGATCGGTAGTGACCGAAACAAGCCCCCTGTCGATCACCCGCCGTTTGTCGGTCAACGTTTCAGGGAAACGGCCGCTGGGCAGCCGCGCGGAAAGAAACGTAGTAACTGCTTCCGTTTCCCATGCGGTTCCGGGAGATCCGGCGAGCGGAGGGGCAGGGCCGTGGCATTCAACGTGACCGGCGCCGAACAGGGCGACTGGGCCGTCCTGCGGGTGTCCGGGGAACTGGATCTGATGACGTCTCCGGTCCTGCGCCAGCGGGTGCACGACGTCGTCGCCGAGGGACACCACAGCCTCGTCGTCGACCTCTCCGACGTCTTCTTCTGCGACTCCAGCGGGGTCGGCGTGCTCATCGCCTCCCGCCGCCTGATCCGCTCCTGCCAGGGCCGGCTGCGGCTGATCCTGCCGGACCGGGGCGCCGAGGACGGCTCGCACGTCAACCGCGTGCTCGGCGCGCTCGGCGTGCGCCGCCTCTTCGACGTCCGCCCCGACCTGGACGCCGCGACCACCGACGAGGCCGGACCGCTCTCCGCGTGACCGGCCCCGCCAACCCGGGTACCGGGCACACCCCCTGTCGCGGAATCGCCCCCGTCCCGGCACACCTGCCGGATTCCCGCCGCCCGGCGGCCCTCCCCGTCGTACGCTCCCTTGCGGCCGGCCCGCCGGCGGGCGGCACCCTCACGCACACCCTCACGTAAGGCGGCCCGAACAGACATGGTCAGCACCGAGTACGAGCGCCGGATCGCCGCCCGGTTCGCCACCTTCGACCAGGACGGCAACGGCTACATCGACCGCGCGGACTTCCACGCGGCGGCCAAGGCGCTGCTCGCCGAGTTCGCCGTGCCCGCCCGCTCCGACAGGGGGCAGGCGCTGTACGCCGGCGCGGAGGCGTTCTGGCAGGGCATGGCCGGCATCGCCGACCGCGACGGCGACCAGCGCATCACCCGCGAGGAGTTCGTCACCGGCGCGGTCAAGCGGCTGCGCGACAACCCCGACCGCTTCGCCGAGATCGCCCGCCCGTTCCTGCACGCGGCGCTGGCGGTGGCCGGCACGGACGGCGACGGCCGGATCGGCGTCGCCGACACCGCGCGCGTCCTGCGGGTCCTCGGCGTACCGGAGGAGGTCGCGCGCCGGGCCGCCGCCGCCCTCGACACCGACGGCGACGGCCGGATCGGCGAGGCGGAGGCCGTGCCGGCGTTCGCGCGCCACTTCACGGTCCCCGAGTAGACGGCCCACGCCGGCAGGCGCTCCCGTCGGACGGGAGCCCCTACGCGAACACCACCGTGCGCCGGCCGTTGAGCAGGATCCGGTGCTCCGCGTGCCACTTGACGGCCCGCGCCAGCGCCTGGCACTCCACGTCACGCCCGACGGCCACCAGCTGATCGGGCGTCACGCCGTGCCCGACCCGCTCGACCTCCTGCTCGATGATCGGCCCTTCGTCCAGGTCCGCGGTCACGTAGTGCGCCGTCGCCCCGATCAGCTTCACCCCCCGCGCGTGCGCCTGGTGGTACGGCTTCGCGCCCTTGAAGCTCGGCAGGAAGGAGTGGTGGATGTTGATGATCCGCCCGCTGAGCTGCTTGCACAGGTCGTCCGAGAGCACCTGCATGTACCGGGCGAGCACCACCAGCTCGACCTGCTCCTCGCGGACGATCTCCAGCAGCTTCGCCTCGGCCTCCGCCTTCGTCTCCCTCGTCACCGGAATGTGGTGGAAGGGGATGTTGTACGAACCCACCAGCTCCTCGAAGTCGGTGTGATTCGACACCACGCCCACGATCTCCACCGGCAGCGCGCCGATACGCGCCCGGAACAGCAGGTCGTTCAGGCAGTGGCCGAACCTGCTGACCATCAGCAGGATGCGCATCTTCTGGTCGGCCCGGTTGATCTGCCAGTCCATGTGGAAGGAGTCGCCGACCGCGGCGAAGCTCGCCCGCAGCTTCTCCACCGTCACCGGCGCGCCGGCCGAGAAGTGGACCCGCATGAAGAACAGCCCCGTGTCGTGGTCGCCGAACTGCTGGCTGTCCTCGATGTTGCAGCCGGTCATGAACAGATAGCTGGACACGGCGTGCACGATGCCCTGCTTGTCCGGGCAGGAGAGGGTGAGGACGTACTGGTCGGCCGGTGCGGCGGCGGAGGCGGACTGCTCGTTCATGCACCACAGCGTCCCATACCGGCTCGCCGCCGCGGGCGGTCGTCCGCCACGCGGAACGCGCCCCGGAACACCGCGGGGACTTCGGGGACGCGCGGCGGCCGCTACGCGCTCCGCGTCAGGATCCGCAGCACTTCCAGGCTCTTGGGCGGCTCGTCCGGATCGTCGCCGTCGCTCGCCGCGAGGCGTACGTGCGCATCCCGTGCCGCCCGCACCGCCTCCGGCCACGCCGGGTGCTCCAGGTACACGGCGACCGGCGCGTCCGGGCCGACCTGGTGCATGATCCGCAGCACCCGCAGCACCGCGGTGTCCACGAGCGCCGCCTCCTGCGAGTCCCGGAAGATCGTGCCGACGTACTTCTCGGCGGACCAGTTGTCCAGCCAGGTGTCCTCCACCAGCCGGTACACGGCGTCCGTGACGTCGCCGTAGCCGTCCACGCCGGCCAGCCAGACGTCCCGCTGGAACACCGGGTCGGAGAGCATGTGCAGCGCCGAGCGCACGTTGCCGCGCCAGCGCCACCACGGCATGTCGTTCAGGGGCATGCCGCCCATGGTGGAGGAGCGACGGCCGCGACGGGAAGAGTTCTCCGAACCTTGCACGGACACCGATCGTACGTTCCGCGCGGTTCCGGCCGCACCGGCCCCCGCATTTCACCTCCCGGTCACCTTCCGTCGACCGCGGGTCACTCGCGGGTTAGCGGTGTGAGGGAATCGTGCGGGTGCATGACCGGCAGGCGACGCACCCGCAGCACCCCCGCTCCCGCACCTTCCCGCCCCGTCCGGGCCACCGCCCTCGCGGCGGGCGCCGCGGCCCTCTGCGCGTCCCTCACCGCCGGGTGCGGGATGATCCCCGGCGCCGCCGCGGACTCCGGGGACGCCCCGGTCACGGTGATGACCTGGGCGCCGCAGGACACCGACGCGACCAACAAGCCCGGCATGCCCGCGATGGCCCGCGCGTACGCGCGGTGGGTCAACGCGCACGGCGGCATCGGCGGCCGCAGGCTGGAGGTCCTCACCTGCAACGACCACAACGACAGCGTGGGCGCCGCGCGGTGCGCCCGGCGCGCCGCGGACGAGGGCGTGGTCGCGGTCGTCGGCTCCTACAGCCAGTTCGGCGACTCCTACCTGGCCCCGCTGGAAGGCGCCGGCATCCCCTACATCGGCGGCTACGGCGTCACCAACGACGAGTTCACCGGCACCATGTCCTACCCCGTCAACGGCGGTCAGCCCGCCCTCCTCGCCGGACTCGGCAGGGCTCTCGCCGCCGGCTGCGGCGACGTCGCCCTGGTCCGTCCCGACAGCATCGCCGGCGACCAGCTGCCCGCGCTGCTCGACTCGGGGCTGAAGGCGGGCGGGCACGCCGACGCCGGCGACCAGCTCGCCGCCGAGGACGCCACCGAGTACGACGGCCAGGCCCGGCAGGCGCTGCGCCACGCCACCCGGGACGTGACGCGCAGGGGCTGTGTGGTGCCCGCGCTCGGGGACCGCACCGACACCTTCATGGACTCCTTCCGGCGGGCCCGCGAGGACTTCCCGGACGTGCGCACGGCGACCGTGCTCGGCAGCGTCGACCAGACGGTGATCAACGCGACCGGCGGGGCGTCCGGACCGTACGAGGGGGCGTACATCACCGGCTGGTACCCGGTCGCCTCCGACCCGCGCTGGGACCCGATGAAGAAGGTGATCAGCGAGGAGGCCTTCGGCGACGACCGGATCGACCCGGCGGACGCCGGGGTGCAGACCACCTTCATCGCCTACACCGTGCTGAAGGCCGTCCTGGAGAAGATCGGCCACGGCGAGGTCAGCGCCGACACCGTGCGGCACACCCTCGACGACGGCCTGCGCGTCTCCACCGGCGGCCTCACCCCGACCCTGCACTGGCCCTACGAGGGCAAGCTCGCCGGGGTCGGCTTACCGCGGCTGGTCAACGCCGACGTCACCCTGCAGGTCGTCCGGGACGGCAAGCTGGTCGCGGCCCGCGCGGACATCGGCGGCAGCCGGGGCGTCGCCGACATGACCGCGACCCTGGAGCACGCGGACGTGCCGTGACGCCCCGGCGGCGGGGCCCGTCACCCCGCCGCGGCCGTCACAGCTCGGTGGGCTTGCGCCGGGTGAGGCCGTACTGCTGCGCGATCGTGTTCCACAGCGCCGCCGCCTGCACCTTCTGCGCGCTGGCGGTGCCGCTCTCCCGGTTGCCCGCCTGCGTCTCACCGGTGGTGCGGGCGTGCCCCTTGTGGCAGCCCTTGCGGCCCTTGACCTGGTCGGCCCAGGCCGCGTAGTGGTTGTCGGCCGCCGCGGACGCCTGCCAGGCCCTGGTCAGGGCGGACGTGAGCCCGTCGTGCGCCGGGAGCCGGTCCACGGACAGCTTGCCGAGCCGGGTGACCAGCTCGCTGCGCTGCCGGGCGGCGTCGCGCAGGTCGGCGGCGGCCTGGTCGAGGTTGTCGCACCGCCGGACGTCCGTGACCGCCCGGATCACGGTGGCGCGGCTGCTGCCGCTGTCCGCGAGCAGCTTGTCCAGCTCGACCGCCTGTTGCCGTGCGGGGTCGGCGGCGGAGGCGGAGTCCTGCGGGGCCGGGGACGCGGCGGCCGGCTTGTCCTCGCCGGTCTCGTCCTTGCCGCCCACACCGTTGAGCAGCACGCCGGCGCCGACGCCGAGCACGGCGAGGCCGACGCCGACGGCGGCGATCAGCGGCACCCGCGACCGGCCGTCGCGCGGGCGGCGGCCGTCGTCCCGCGGACCGTACGACGGCTGCGCCGCCGGCCGGTGCGACGCCTGCGCCGGGCCGGGGCGGGCGTCCGGCTGCTGCACGCGCGGGAGCTGCTGGGTGGAGCCGGCCGGGCCGTCGCCGCCCGCCGGCCCGCCGCGGAAGAGGTTGTCGAACTCGGCGGGCGGCTGCCGCTCGCCGTCCTGCGCCTGGGCGGCGTAGGGCGGTATGTACTGCGTCGCCTCGGCGTCGGACGGCGCGGGCGCGCCCTGCCGGGGCGCGTGGCCGAGGTACCGCGTCTGTTCGTCCGCCGACTCGGGCGGCAGCGCGCCGGGCGTCACCGGGGGCAGGTACTGGGTGGCGCCCTCGTCCCCGGGGGCCGCCTGGACCGGCGGCAGGTACTGGGTGGCGCCCTCGTCCGGCGCGGCCTGCACGGGCGGCAGGTACTGGGTGGCGCCCTCGTCCGCGGGACCGGCGGGGACCGGCGGGAGGTACTGGGTGGCGCCGTCGGCGGTGGGCGGCAGCGGGGCGCGCGCCGGGTACTGCTGCTGGTCGTGGTGCTGGTCGTGGTGCTGGTACTGCTGCTGGTCCTGCTGGTACGGGCCGGACGGGTACGGGGGCTGCTGGGGCGCGCCGTGGCGGCCTCCCCGGCCGCCGGGGCCGTGCGCGGGCGGCTCGCCGCCGTAGGACGGCGCCCCGTCGCCGTAGGCCGGGGCCGCGGCGCCCTCCGGGGGCAGGGGGCCCGGGTTCGCCCCGGGCCAGTCCTGGCCCTGCTGCTGCGGCTGCTGCTCCGGGCTCCAGGACCCGCCCCAGGACCGGCCGCCGGCCGGGGCCGCGGGAGCGGCCGCTCCGGTCGTGCCCGGCAGCAGGGGCTCGCCTCCGTCGGAGGGCAGCACGATGCCTTCGCGCGCGGTCCGCGCCGAGGGCTCCTCGCCCTGTCCACTCTGCGTCACCGGGACTCCTACCAATGGGGGACCTTGTGAAATCGTCGGCTCACGCTACCGGGTCCCCCGAGCCGGGTGCCACGCAGCTCAGGACCTGAACTCCCCTTCTGTGACGGCGGCAACACGCCGCACCCCGGCGCGCCGGCACGGCGCCCGGCGCACGCCCGGGTGCCGTTCACCCTCCGTTCAGGCGTCCGCCGGGCCGGTGTTCACGCGGCCTGCTGAAGGTCGAGGCGCGCGCCGAACTCCCGTACCACCGCCTCCTCCCGGAAGGGCTGCAGCCGCTGCTGGAGATCGTCGAGATACTCGGCGCCCCGGTTGGAGCGGAGCGTCTCCAGCAGCTCCACCGCCTTCAGGCCGGTGGCGCAGGCCTGTTCGATCTCCCGCTGCTGCACCTGGGCCGTGGCCAGCAGCACATAGCCGATGGCCCGCCGGCGGGCGCGCGACTCGGGATGCCCGGCCAGCGCCTGCTCCGCGTACCGCGCCGCCTGCTCGGCCTGCCCGAGGTCGCGGTGGCAGTGCGCCAACTCGTCGGCGAGGTACGCCTCGTCGAAGTGTGCGATCCACACCGGGTCGTCCCCCGCGGCGTCCTGCGCCCGGTCCATCGCCGCGACCGCCCGCCCGGTCGCCGCCTGCGCCGCCCGCGCGTCGCCGAGCAGCGCGTGCCCGCGCGCCTCGGCCGCGTGGAACATCGCCTCCACACGCGGGGTCACCTGCCCGCGCGCCCCCTCCTGCGCCGCCCGCGCCAACTGCGCGATCTCGCGCGGGTTCCCGAGCTGGGCGGCGAGGTGGCTCATGGACGCGGCGAGCACGTACCCGCCGTACCCGCGGTCCCCGGCGGCCTGCGCGAGCCGCAGCGACTGGATGTAGTACCGCTGGGCCAGGCCCGGCTGGCCGGTGTCGACGGCCATGTACCCGGCCAGCTCTGTCAGCCGGGCGACCGCGGCGAACAGTTCCCGCCCGACCGCCTCCCGGTACGACCCCGCGAGCAGTCCGGAGACGACGCTGTTCAGGTAGTGCACGACGACCGGGCGCACATGCCCGCTGCCGTACTGGTGGTCCAGGGCCGTCAGCGCCTGGGTCATCGACCGCACGGCCGCCACGTCGCAGTGGCCCACGCGCGGGCCGGCCTGGCGGGCCACCTGGGCGTCCGGCGCCGAGATCAGCCAGTCGCGGCTGGGCTCGACCAGCGCGGAGGCGGCGACGGAGGACCCGGACAGGAAGTCGCGGCGGCCGACGTCGCTGCGCCACAGCTCGCACACCTGCTCGATGGCCCCCAGGACCGTCGGCGAGAACTGGAGGCCGACCCCCGAGGCGAGGTTCTTGCCGTTGGCCATGCCGATCTCGTCGATCGTGACCGTGCGGCCGAGCTTGCGCCCGAGCGCCTCGGCGATGATCGCCGGGGCCCGGCCCCGCGGCTGCTGGCCGCGCAGCCAGCGCGCCACGGACGTCTTGTCGTACCGCAGGTCGAGACCGTGCTCGGCGCCGCACATGTTGACCCGCCGGGCCAGCCCGGCGTTGGAGCACCCCGCTTCCTGGATGAGTGCCTGCAGCCGTTCGTTCGGCTGCCTCGCCACGAGAGGCCTTGCGGCCATGCGCTACCCCCTGCGAACCCCTGGAGCGTGATGTCCGGCCGGAGGCTCCGGCCGGACCGTTCAGGACGGGAAGATCACTGCCCAGCCGACATACCGTCAATGCGTGACATGTGCGGTTTGCCGGGGTAAAGGCTGATGCCGACCCCCCTCACGGCTACCCACCTCCCGGCCGCTTCCCCCTGCGCGCCCCCGACCGTGCATCCATGCGCCCCGACAGCGGAATCGATGCTCCACCCCGGCGCGCGCTCGGGCCGTAACTCCAGGTGGGCGCGGGAGTTGAGGGGAGCGTGGAAAATACGATCACGGGCGCCGAGAACCCGCAGTCGACCGGTCGCGTTCCGCAGCAGCGCGGGGAGACGCTGCTGGACGCGGCCGTACGCTACGCCGAGGAACGGCACTGGGAGGTGGCCCCGGGCACCTGGCTGGTCGCGGCCGGCGGGAGGCAGCGCTGCTCGTGCGGCGACGCCTCCTGTCCTGCGCCGGGTGCGCACCCCGCGCGCCCCGACTGGGCGGCGCGGGCGACCGGCAGCGCGGCCGTCGTGCGCCGGCTGTGGCAGGAGCAGCCGGCGGCGTCGATCCTGCTGCCGACGGGCCGGACGTTCGACGCGCTGTCCGTCCCGGAGAGCGCCGGGTTCCTGGCGCTCGCCCGCATGGAGCGGACGGGGGCGACCCTGGGGCCGGTGACGCTGGCCCCGGACCGCCGGATGCAGTTCTTCGTCCTGCCGGGGGCGGCCGCGAGGATGCCGGGCCTGGTGCGGAAGCTGGGGTGGGCGCTGTCGTCGCTGGACCTGGCGGTGCTGGGGGAGGGCGCGTACGTGGCGGCTCCCCCGACCCGGCTGGGATCCCGGGGGGCCGTGCAGTGGGCCTCGCGGCCGACCCCGGCGAACCGCTGGCTGCCGGACGCGGAGGAGCTGATCCCGTCACTGGCCTACGCGTGCGGCCGGGACCGGTAGCCGGGTGCGCGGTGGGGGTCGGTGCGGTCGGGGTCGGCGCCGCAGGGGTCGGTGAAGCGGGCGGCGGGCGGGGTCAGTCGGCGAGGACCCGGTCGAGGAAGGGCGCGACCGCCGCGCGCCAGGACTCCGGGTGGTCGTAGTGGGCGAGGTGCCCGGCGTCGGGAACCTCGGCGTAGACCCCCTGGGGGAGGACCCGGACCATCTCCTGGGCCTCGGCGCGGCCCAGTTCGCCGTCGAGGCCGCGGACGACCAGCGTGGGGCAGCGGACCTGGGTGAGCTCCTCCCAGTGCGCGTCGTACACCCAGGTCTCGCGGGAGCTGAGCATCTGCTCCGGGTCGAAGACCGGCCGCCAGCCGTCCTCGGACTCCTGCATCACCTCGGCGTAGAACGCACCGCGCGCCGGGTTCGGCCGCTCCACCCAGGGATCGTCCTCGCCGAACCACTTGCGGACGTCGGCGAGGCTGGCGAAGGGCACCGGCCAGGAGCGGAACCAGTCGGTCCACTCGCGCTGCGAGGCCGCGCCGAGCGCCGACGCCCGCATGTCGCAGATGATCACACCGCGCACCAGGTCGGGGCGCTTGGCGGCGAGCTGCCAGGCGGTCAGCGCGCCCATGGCGTGCCCGACGAGGAGGACGGGGGCGAGGCCGAGCTGTTCGACGGCGGCCTCCGCGTCCTCGACGTAGGCCTCGCGGGTGTAGGCGGCCGGGGGCGGCTTGTCGCTCTGGCCGTGGCCGCGCTGGTCGAGCGCCACGGCCCGGTGGCGTCCGGCGAGCCAGCGGGCGGTGGGCGCCCAGTGGGAGGCCCTGCCCATCAGGCCGTGCAGCAGCAGCACGCCTGGAGCGCCGGACCCCGCTTCCGTGTCCGGCCCGCCCCGCGACTTGGGCGGGTCGGCGAACTCCCAGGCGGCCAGCCGCACCCCGCCCGCTCCCGTCACGTCGATACGCCGTGCCATCGGCCTGGCACCCCCACTTCCGCCTGCCTCGTCGTCCGGCCTTCTCAGGCTATCGAATACATATTCGAAAAAGCTGTTTCCGCGGACAACACCCCTCCTTCGAGTGACACCACTCAAGGAATGATCGCCGCGGCCGAGGGGATCTCTTCTGGCAGGAGGCGGACCGCTCGGGGAAAAGCCGGTCCGACGGGGACGACCCTGGGAGCTCGGGGCTCCGGGTCGGCACAGGGGAGGTCGGGCCCCGGCGCCGCACGGCGCCGGGGCCCTCACCCGTCTCAGCGCTTCGCTACGAACACGTGCGAGGCGACGTCCGTCTCCAGCTCGGCCGCCTCACCGCCGCTGCCCACCAGCACCCCGCCGGCCGACTCCGTGACGCTCACCACCGAGCCGGGCTGCACACCCGCCCGCCGCAGCGTGTACATCAGCTGCGCGTCCGTCTGGATCGGCTCGCCGATACGGCGCACCACGACCGTCTTGCCGTCCGTCCCCGGGTCCAGGTCGGCCAGCGACACCATGCTCTCGTCCAGGAACGGATCCGCCCCGTCCTTCTCGCCCAGCTCCTCCAGACCCGGAATGGGGTTGCCGTACGGCGACTCGGTCGGGTGCCGCAGCAGCTCCAGCACGCGGCGCTCCACCGCCTCGCTCATCACGTGCTCCCAGCGGCACGCCTCCGCGTGCACCTGCTCCCACTCCAGGCCGATCACGTCCACCAGCAGGCACTCGGCCAGCCGGTGCTTGCGCATCACGCGCGTCGCCAGCCGGCGGCCCTCGTCCGTCAGCTCCAGATGCCGGTCGCTGGCCACGGACACCAGGCCGTCGCGCTCCATCCGGGCCACCGTCTGGCTCACCGTCGGCCCGCTCTGGTCCAGCCGTTCCGCGATGCGGGCGCGCATGGGGACGACGCCTTCCTCTTCCAGCTCGAGGATGGTGCGGAGATACATCTCCGTGGTGTCGATCAGTCCGGACATACGTGCCCCTCGATTACCTCTGCCGGCAGCCCGGCGCGTGCGCTGGCCCTGAACTCAATTCTGCCGGATCCCACCGACAAGCGTGCCGCCCCGGCGAAACGGGGACCGGGCCGGCGAGCGCGGCCGCCGGGGGCCGCCGACGGGCGCCGGCGCGCCGACCCGCCCCGCCGGCCCCGCGCCCCCTCCTGACGCTCCGCCACCCGCCGTATTGACACCGCACTGGTCCAGACCGCACCGTGATCCGCGACACAGACGCTGCGAAGGGGCACCGCATGAGCGACGGCACGCCTGCCGACCTGTTCTTCGACGCCGCCATCGGCCTGCTGCGACGGGTCCGCGACGAGGAGGCCGGCAACGTCGCCGCGGCCGGCGCCCTGCTCGCCGACACCGTCGCCGCAGGCGGCCGCCTCTTCGCCTTCGGCGCCGGGCACTCCTCCCTGGCCGCCCAGGACGTCGTCTACCGCGCGGGCGGCCTCGCCCTGATGAACCTGCTCGCCGTCCCCGGCGTCGTCGGCGTCGACGTCACACCCGCCACCCTCGGCTCCGCCCTGGAACGCGTCGACGGCCTCGCGAGCGCCGTCATCGACACCTCGCCCCTGCGCGCCGGCGACGCCCTCGTGATCATCTCCCTCTCCGGCCGCAACGCGCTGCCCGTCGAGATGGCCCTCGCCGCCCGCGCCCGCGGCGTCAAGGTCGTCGGCGTGACCTCGGTGGCGTACGCGGCGGAGACGACCTCCCGGCACGGCTCCGGCACCTTCCTCAAGGACCACTGCGACATCGTCCTCGACTCGAAGATCGCCGTCGGCGACGCCGAACTCACCCTCGACACCATCCCGGCGCCCTTCGCCCCCGCCTCCACCGTCGTCACCGCCGCCCTGATGCAGGCCGTCGTGGCGACGGCCGCCGCCGCCCTCGCCGACCGCGGCATCGAACCCCCGCTGCTGCGCTCCGGCAACGTCGACGGCGGACACGAATGGAACGGCCGCGTGATGCAGGAGTACGGCGACCGGATCTTCTACCGCCGCTGACCGCGGCGCCGCGGGCGCCGCCGGCCCGGACAGCCGGCCCCGCGGGCGCCGGCGCCCGCCGGGTCACTCCCCCGGACGCTCCCCCGGACGGTCCCGCAGCGCCTCCGCCAGGTCCAGCAAGGCCGCGATGCGAACGGCGACGTCCTCCGCGTACGCCGTGTCCGACCGCTCGAAACGGCTGCGGCCGGCCCCGCGCAGGAACGTCACCACGCCCAGCGTCCGCCCCCGGCTGCGCAGCGCCGCGCACAGCGCGTGCACCGCGTCCCCGGGCCACTGCCGCCGAAGCGCCCACTCCCGCGCCCGCTCGGCCGGCACCGACCCGGCGTCCGCCCGCACCGCCCCGGCCCGCTCCACGCACTGCAGCGCCGGATGCCCCTCCTCGTACCGCACGGGCAGCCCCGCCGCGCCCGACGGCAGACTCGGACCCGGCGCACCGGCGGGCGTCGCGGCCAGCCGCACCAGCCGCACCGGACCCGGCGCCCCCTCGCCCTCCTCCCGCGGCCCGCCCGCGACCCGGTCGATCAGGGCGTGGTCGGCGAAACCGGCGAGGGCGAAGTCCAGATGGACGGTCGCCGCCTCCACCGGGTCCTCGCACTCGGCCGCCGCCCGCGCCGCGCGGTGCAGCTGGTTCGTCCGGAACCGCAGCAGCGCCGCCTCCTGCTCGGCCTGCCTGGCCTCGGTGACGTCCTGGAACAGCCAGCCCACGCCGAGCGGCACCGGCTCCTCCGCGAGCGGCGACGCCAGCCGCAGGAACCCGCTGCGCCAGCAGCGCCGCTTCTCTCCCCCCGGCGTCCGCACGGTCACCCACATCTCGGCGGGCGCCGGCGGCGCGCCCTCCGCCAGGACGTGCGTGAGCGCCGCCTCCAGCTCCTCCACGCCCTGCGCGAGCAGCTCACCGAGCGGCCGCCCCAGCGCGGACGTGCGCCTGATGCCGAGTGCCCGCGCCGCGTGCGCGTTGACGACGGCGGGCCGCAGATCGGCGTCCACGAGGACGACCCCCCAGGACGCGTCCTCCAGCAGCGCCTCGCTCAGCGCGATGGACCGCTCCAGGTCGATCTGCGCGTGCACCTCGCTGAACGCGCAGTACACCCCCGCGGGCTTCCCGTCCGGCCCGCGCACCGCGGCGGACTGCGTCCGCACCAGCACCCGCCCGCCGTCCTTGGTCACCAGCGCGAACTCGTGCACCTGCCGGCCCGGGGCGTGCATCGCCGACATCAGCCGGGCCTGCACCTCCTCGGCGTCGGCACTGCGCACGGCCCACCCGGCGAACCCGTGCCGCCCGACCGCCTCGGCGGCCGTCCACCCCAGGATCCGCTCGGCCTCCCGGTTCCAGTGGGTCACGACCCCGTCGGCGTCGAAGGCACACAGTGCCGCGTCCATGCCGTCCAGCAGCGCGGCGAGCAGATCGGGGCCCCCCGACTCACCGGGCTCGTCCGGCCCCAGCTCGTCCGTGGTCCCACTCCGCCGCGAAGCACTCACCTGGACCCCCTGGAGGCTGCGTCCGCGCACGTACGGCGCTCGTTTCGCTCACTGGCCTTCATTCAACTGGAACGTGACACAGCACACATCCTGTTCCCTCAACTTCCCACGACGCAATCCCCGGCCCGCGGGGCCGCGCGGAGGCGCCGGAAAAACAGTTGAGCCGTTCCCATCGGGTTCCTAGGGTGTGGAGCACACGAGAGAGGAGGTGGTTCGGCAGATGTATGGAAACCGGACGCGTGAGGTGGCTGCGGGCTAGCGGCCCGTCACCACACTTGTGCGGTGCCGGACCGGCACGCCGACGGCGTGCAGCCGGCCCAATCTCAAGCAGTCACCCGGCCCGCGGGCTGCCGGTACGTCCGGCCGGCTCCTCCTCGGAGGGACCCAGCCCGCGGGTCGTCCGCGTTCTCAGGGGCTGAGGCGTTCCACGTCCCAGGCGCCGTCCGGTCGCGAGACGTAGCGCAGGCGGTCGTGGAGGCGGTTCTCGCGGCCCTGCCAGAACTCGACCGTGTCGGGGACGACGCGGAAGCCGCCCCAGTGGGGCGGGACCGGGACCTGTTCGCCCTCGGGGTAGCGGGCCTCCAGCTCGGCGTAGGCGGTGTCCAGCTCGGTGCGGGAGGCGATCACCGTGGACTGGGCGCTGGCCCAGGCGCCGAGCTGGGAGCCGTGCGGGCGGGTGCGGAAGTAGGCGGCGGTCTCGTCGCGGCCGGTGCGGCGGGCGGTGCCGGTGACGATCACCTGGCGGGCCAGCGGGTGCCAGGGGAAGAGCAGGCAGACGTGGGGGTTGGCCGCGAGGTCGCGGGCCTTGCGGGAGCCGTAGTTGGTGTAGAAGACGAAGCCCTCGGTGTCGTACTGCTTCATCAGGACGGTGCGGGAGCTGGGGCGGCCCGTGGCGTCCGCCGTGGAGACGACCATCGCGTTGGGTTCGTACAGGGTGCCGTGCAGGGCTGCGCGGGCGGCGTCCTCGAACCAGCGGGCGAACTGGTCCATGGGGTGGGTGACGAGGTCCTGTTCGGTGAGGCCGTCGGCCCGGTACTGCTTGCGCATGGCGGCGGGGTCGAGGGCGGGGTCCGGGAACGGGTCGCGGTCGGTCACGCGGTCATCTTGCCGTATCGAACGGGTCTGGCACCGAGTGCCGCAAGGTCTCCCCAAGCCGGGCACCGGGGGCTATCGTGCTGCTTCCCTTGCGGTTGGGTTGACCACGGGTGACCACCGGCCGATCGGGGCATCACCGGGGTGACCGCCGCCCACAGATCACGAGGAGCCGCCTGATGTCCGATTTCGTACCCGGGCTCGAGGGAGTCGTCGCGTTCGAGACGGAGATCGCCGAACCCGACAAGGAGGGCGGCGCCCTGCGCTACCGGGGCGTCGACATCGAGGACCTGGTCGGCCACGTGTCGTTCGGGAACGTGTGGGGGCTGCTGGTGGACGGCGCCTTCAACCCCGGTCTGCCGCCCGCCGAGCCGTTCCCGATCCCGGTGCACTCCGGCGACATCCGCGTGGACGTGCAGTCGGCGCTGGCCATGCTCGCCCCCGTGTGGGGGCTGCGGCCGCTGCTCGACATCGACGAGCGCGAGGCCCGCGACGACCTGGCGCGGGCCGCCGTGATGGCGCTGTCGTACGTCGCCCAGTCCGCGCGCGGGCAGGGGCTGCCGATGGTGCCGCAGCGGGAGATCGACAAGGCGCACTCGGTGGTGGAGCGGTTCATGATCCGGTGGCGGGGTGAGCCGGACCCCAGGCATGTGGCGGCCGTGGACGCGTACTGGACCTCCGCCGCCGAGCACGGCATGAACGCGTCCACCTTCACCGCCCGGGTCATCGCCTCCACCGGCGCGGACGTCGCCGCCGCGCTGTCCGGCGCGGTGGGCGCGATGTCCGGGCCGCTGCACGGCGGTGCCCCCTCGCGGGTGCTCGGGATGATCGAGGAGATCGAGCGCACCGGCGACGCGGAGGGGTACGTCCGGCAGGCGCTGGACCGCGGTGAGCGGCTGATGGGCTTCGGGCACCGGGTGTACCGGGCGGAGGATCCGCGGGCGCGGGTGCTGCGGCGCACGGCGCGGGAGCTGGGCGCGCCGCGGTTCGAGGTGGCGGAGGCGCTGGAGAAGGCCGCGCTGGAGGAGCTGCACAACCGGCGGCCGGACCGGGTGCTGGCGACGAACGTGGAGTTCTGGGCGGCGATCGTGCTGGACTTCGCCGAGGTGCCGGCCCACATGTTCACGTCGATGTTCACGTGCGCCCGTACGGCCGGGTGGTCGGCGCACATCCTGGAGCAGAAGCGGACGGGGCGGCTGGTGCGGCCTTCCGCGCGGTATGTGGGGCCGGGTCCGCGCAGTCCGCGGGACGTCGAGGGGTTCGCGGACATCGCCCACTGAGCGGGGCGGCTCGGGGGCGCGGGCGGCGGCGGGCCGGCGGTGGCCGGTCGCGCGGTTCCCGCGCCCCTGGGCGTGCCGCTCACGCGGGTGCCAGCAGGCTCCCGTGGTGCCTGCGGGCCGCCAGCGGGTGGGCCCGCAGCTTGCCCTTGAGCTCGTTGTAGCCGTATTCGGCGTAGAGGGGGTTGGCGGGGTCGGTCGTGATGCCGGGCGCCTTCGACGCGTGGGGGAAGGGGAGGCGTTCCACGCGCGCGTCCAGGCGGGGGTTGTAGAAGAACGGGACGGAGAAGCGCTCGGTGGCGCCGGGCGGGCTGACGACCCGGTGGTTGGTGGCGACCAGGTAGCCGTCGGTCGCCACTTCGAGGAGTTCGCCGAGGTTGACGACGAACGCGCCGTCGAGGGGCGGGACGTCGTGGAAGCGGCCGTCCTCGCGCTGGACCTGGAGGCCGCCGACCGTGTCCTGCAGGAGCAGGGTGAGGAAGCCGTAGTCCTTGTGGGCGCCGACGCCCTGGTCGGTGCCGTCGCCGGCGCTGCCGGGGTAGCGGACGAGCTTGAGGTGCGGGTGGGCGCGGTCGCCGAAGATCGGGTCGTAGAAGTCGGCCGGGGCGCCGATGGCGGTCAGCAGTTCGTGCAGGAGCCGGTGGGCGACCGCGCTCAGCCTGTCGATCCAGGCCAGGGCGGCCGTGCGGAGTTCGGGCAGGGCGGCCGGCCACTGGTTGGGGCCCTGGAGCCACCAGTACGGGGGCTCGCCGGGGCCGGGGACGCGGGCGGGGCGCTCGGGGCCGATGTCCAGCTGGTCGCGCCAGTCGCGGGAGCCGCCGGTGCGTTCGTCGCCGGTGCGGGTGTAGCCGCGGAAGTGCGGGGAGTTCACGTTGTCGAGGGCGAGCCGGTCGGCCTCGGGGAGGGCGAAGAAGGCGCGCATGGCGGTGAGCAGCGCCTCGGTCTCCGCCCGGGTGACGCCGTGCCCGACGAGCTGGAAGAAGCCGACGTCGTGGGCGGCGCTGTGCAGTTGGGCGTGGAGCAGGGCGCGGGCCTGCGGGCCGCGGTCGGCGGCCGACAGGTCGATGATCGGGAGTTGGCCGTACGACGGCGCCGCCGGGGTGTGCGCCGCCGGGGTGTGCGCCGTCTGGGTGTGCGTCGTCTGGACGTGCGTCGTCCGGGTGTGCGTCGTCATGGTGCGTCCGCGGGGTGTACGGGGCACGGGTGGCCGCCGAGGGGTGGGAGCGGCCCCCGGGTGCCGGAAAGACGGGAGAGGAGGGGGCTGGGTCAGGCGGGAAGGCGCCGACAGCCCATGCTCGTGACGCGCACGTAGTCCACGTGGCGGCGGCGGACGAGCATCAACAGCATGGCGCAAGGGTAACGCGCCGCCCGCGCGGTCCGTCCCGGCCCCTGCCGGCCGTGCCGGCCCGTGCGGTCTCGTGCCGGGCCGGTCAGCCCAGGGCCTGGTCCAGCAGCGCCGCCCACTGGGCGACGACCCGTTCGCGGCGGGCGGTGTCGTCGGTGAGGAGGTTGGCGAGGCCGAGGCCGCGGGCCATGTCGAGCAGGCCCTGGACGGTCTCGCGGACGCCGGGGCGGGTCTCGTCGGCGCCGAGGAGGTCGACGGCGACGCGGTGGCTCTCGCGGCCGACGCGTGCCTCCAGCTCGGTCACGCGGGGGCGCAGCTGCTCCTCGTCCCCGGCGGCGACCCACAGGTGCAGGGCGGCGCGGAAGAGGGGGCCGGTGTAGAGGTCGACGAGGGCGGTGACGACGGCCCGGCGGTCGCCCGCCGCGCCCTGCGGGAACAGGGCGCGCAGCGCGGTGGACCGTTCCTCGGCGACGTACTCGACGGCCGCCGTGAACAGGTCCTCGCGGGTCGGGAAGTGGTGCTGGGCGGCGCCGCGGGAGACGCCGGCCCGTTCGGCCACGGCGGCGACGGTGGAGCCGGCCCAGCCGTGCTCGGCGAGGCAGGCCACGGCGGCTTCCAGGAGCCGCCGCCGGGTGGCCCGGCTGCGGTCCTGTTTGGGGCTGCGGTCCTGCCGGGGCAGGCGGTCGCGCTCCGTCGTCGTGCTCACGTCCTCACACCACCCATGCCGCGTCCCGTCGTTCCAGGAAGGCCGTCATCCCCTCCCTGGCCTGGTCGGAGGCGAACAGCCGGGCCGAGAGCGCGGTCAGGGCGGCCGCGTCCCGGTCGAACGTCTCCAGCACCCTAGCCGTGAGCAGCCGCTTCGTCTCGGCCAGGGCCTGGGGCGAGGAGCGTCGCAGGCCGTCCAGGACGGGGGCGAGGGCGTCGTCCACGTCGTCGGCGGCCGCGGTGAGCAGGCCCAGGCGCACGGCTTCGGCGGGGCCGAAGCGTTCGCCGGTGAGGTAGTAGCGGGCGAGCGCGCGGGGGTCGGCGCGCGGGAGGACGGGCAGGGAGATCAGCGCGGGGGCGACCCCGATGCGGACCTCGGTGAAGGCGAAGGTGGCCGTGGCGGAGGCGGCGGCGATGTCGCACGCGGCGAGCAGGCCGAGGCCGCCGGCGCGGACGTGTCCGGTGACCCGGGCCAGGACCGGTTTGGGCAGTTCGACGATCTGCCGGAGCAGGCCGGCCAGCGCGTCGGGGCCGGGTGGGTCGCGCAGGTCGGCGCCGGCGCAGAAGGTCGTGCCGGTGTGGGTGAGGACGACGGCCCGTACGCCGGGGTCCTCGCCGGAGGCGGCCAGGGCGTCGGCGAGGCCGGCGACGAGGGTGCCCGAGAGCGCGTTGCGGGTGCCGGCGGCGTCCAGGCTGAGGACGTCGACGGCACGCGCGCGGGTGCGGCCGATCGGCGCGGTCACGGGTCCTCCGGGAGCCGGCGGCGCAGGCTGTCGCCGGAGGCGGCGCGGGGGGCGGCGCCGGCGGGGGCGGGCGGACGGCCGAAGCCGGCGGCGCGGCCCGGGGCGGCGTCGTGGGCGGGGAGCCCTGCGGGCGGGACGTCGGCGTACTCGCTGCGGAACACGGTTCCTCCAGGGCTCCAGGACTCCAGGACTCCAGTACGGACGGCTAGTACGACTTCGGCAGCCCCAGGGTCTGGTGGGAGACGTAGTTGAGGATCATCTCCCGGCTCACCGGGGCGATACGGGCCACGCGCGCGGCCGTGATCAGGGAGGCGAGCCCGAACTCGCGGGTGAGCCCGTTGCCGCCGAGGGTGTGCACGGCCTGGTCGACGGCCTTCACGCAGGCCTCGCCGGCCGCGTACTTGGCCATGTTGGCGGCCTCGCCGGCGCCGGTGTCGTCGCCGGCGTCGTAGAGCCGGGCCGCCTTCTGCATCATCAGCCGGGCCAGCTCCAGGTCGATGTGGGCCTGCGCCAGGGGGTGGGCGATGGCCTGGTGGGCGCCGATGGGGGTGTCCCAGACCGTGCGGTCGCGGGCGTACGCGACCGCTTTCGCCAGCGCGTGGCGCCCCATGCCGATGGCGAACGCGGCCGTCATGATCCGTTCGGGATTCAGTCCGGCGAACAGCTGCAGCAGCCCGGTGTCCTGTTCCCCGCCGCCGGGGGCGTGGGAGGCGTCTGCGCCGACGAGCGCGTCGTGGGGCAGCCGCACGTCGTCCAGGACCAGCTCGAACTGCTTCTCCGCGGCGGTGAGTTCCATGTCGATGCGGTGCCGGTGGAAGTTCTCGGCGCCGGTGGGGACGATGAACAGGCACGGCTTCAGGCGCCCGGTGCGGGCGTCCTCGGTACGGCCGACGATCAGGACGGCGTCGGCGGTGTCGACGCCGGAGACGAACACCTTGCGGCCGGTGAGCAGCCAGTCCGGGCCGTCCCGCCGGGCCGTGGTGGTGATGCGGTGGCTGTTGGACCCGGCGTCGGGCTCGGTGATGCCGAAGGCCATGACGCGGGTGCCGTCGGCGAGAGCGGGCAGCCACCGCCGTTTCTGGGCGTCCGTGCCGAAGCGGGAGATCACGGTGCCGCAGATGGCCGGCGAGACCACCAGCATGAGGAGGGGGGAGCCCGCGGCGCCCAGCTCCTCCAGGACGATGGCGAGTTCGGTGATGCCGCCGCCTCCGCCGCCGTGCTCCTCGGGGAGGCTGACGCCGAGGTAGCCGAGCCGGCCCGCCTCGGTCCACAGTTCGGTGGGGGGCCGGCCTTCCGCGACGGTGCGGGCGAGGTAGTCGCGGCCGTAGCGTCTGCCCAGGGCGGCCACCGCGGCTCGCAGGGCCTGGTGCTCTTCGGATTCGGCGGGGGCGGTCATCGGACTCCTTCGGGCTGCGGGTGATCCGTGGGCGGGCGCGCGGTCCCTAGGGGGCCTGGACCACCGCCAGCACCGTGCCGGGCCGCACCTGCTGTCCCGGCTCGGCGTGCAGGGCGGTGAGCGTTCCCGCCGCCGGCGCGGAGATCAGGTGCTGCATCTTCATCGCCTCCAGCCAGATCAGGGGCTGGCCGGCGCCGACCGCCGCCCCCTCCGCCAGGCCCTCGGCGACGCGTACGACCGTGCCCGGCATCGGGGCCAGCAGGGAGCCGGGGACGAGCTGGGCGGCCGGGTCGGGGAAGCGGGGCAGCGCGGTCAGGCGGGTGGAGCCGACGTACACCTCGTCGCCGTACACGGCCACCGGGTACCGGCGCCGCACGCCGTCGGCTTCGAGGACGACCAGGTCCTTCCCGACGTGCACGATCCGCACCCCGTCGGCCGCGAACCCCTGCCTCGTGTGCCGGTAGCGGACCTCGTGCTCCTCCCCCGCCCTCGCGTACCGCTTCACCTGCGGCTGCGAAGGGAGGTTGCGCCAGCCGCCGAAGCGGGAGCGGCCGTGGGCGTCGGCGAGGGCGGCGGCCAGGGGGGCGTGGGGGTCGGGGGCGGGCCCGGTCAGTGCGCCGAGGTGGCGGTCGTAGAAGCCGGTGTCCGTGCGGGCGGCCGTGAACTCCTCGTGCCGCAGGGAACGCACCAGCAGGTCGCGGTTGGTGACCGGGCCGTGCAGCTCCGTGCGCTCCAGCGCGCCCGCGAGCCTGCGGACCGCCTCCGCGCGGGTGGGGGCGTGGGCGACGACCTTGGCGAGCAGCGGGTCGTAGTGGACGGTGATCTCGTCGCCGTCCTCGTAGCCGGTGTCCAGGCGGATGCCGCCGGGCACGGCGAGGCGGTGCAGGCGGCCGGTCTGCGGGGCCCAGTCGTGGGACGGGTCCTCCGCGTAGAGGCGGGCCTCCACGGCGTGGCCGCGCGCGCGTGGCGGCTCCTGCGGGAGGGCGCGGCCCTCGGCGACGCGGATCTGCTCCGCGACCAGGTCGAGGCCGAAGACCGCTTCGGTCACGGGGTGCTCGACCTGGAGGCGGGTGTTCATCTCCAGGAAGTGCGCTCGCTCGCCGGCGACCAGGAACTCGACGGTGCCCGCGCCGACGTAGGACACGGCGCGTGCCGCGCGGACGGCCAGCGCGTGCAGTTCGGCGGTGAGCCGCTCGGACAGGCCCGGTGCCGGGGCCTCCTCGATCACCTTCTGGTGGCGCCTCTGGAGGGAGCAGTCGCGGGTGCCGAGCGTCCACACGGTGCCGTGCGTGTCGGCGAGGACCTGCACCTCGACGTGCCGTCCGCCCTCCACGTAGGGCTCGACGAACACCTCCCCGTCCCCGAAGGCGCTCGCCGCCTCGGCACGCGCCGCCTCCAGGGCCGCCGCCAGCTCCGGCAGGCGCCGTACGACCCGCATGCCGCGCCCGCCGCCGCCCGCCGCCGCCTTCACCAGCACCGGCAGGTCGGCCTCGGTGACGTCCCGCAGGGGCTCGACGCCCATCAGTTCCTTGGCGCGGGTCTTGGACGCCATCGCCTCCACGGCCTCGGGGGGCGGGCCGATCCAGACCAGGCCGGCGTCGCGGACGGCGCGCGCGAAGCCGGCGTTCTCCGACAGGAAGCCGTACCCGGGGTGCACGGCGTCCGCGCCGGAGGCCAGGGCCGCCCGCACGATCAGGTCGCCGCGCAGGTACGTGCCGGCGGGCGCCGCCCCCGGCAGCCGTACCGCCGTGTCGGCAGCGCGCGCGTGCAGGGCGCCCTCGTCGGCGTCCGAGTGCACGGCGACCGTGCGGATGCCGAGTTCGGCGCAGGTGCGGAAGATCCGGCAGGCGATCTCGCCCCGGTTGGCGACGAGGACGGTCGATATCACGTGGGTCCCTCACATCCGGAAGACGCCGAACCCGCCGCGCACGCCCTCGTACGGCGCGGTGTGCACGGCGGAGAGGCACAGGCCGAGGACGGTGCGGGTGTCGCGCGGGTCGATGACGCCGTCGTCGTACAGCCGCCCGGACAGGAACATCGGCAGCGACTCGGACTCGATCTGCTGCTCGACCATGGCGCGCAGGGCCGCGTCCGCGTCCTCGTCGTACGGGCGCCCCTTCGCCGCCGCCGACTGCCGGGCGACGATCGACAGCACGCCGGCGAGCTGCTGCGGGCCCATGACGGCGGACTTGGCGCTGGGCCAGGCGAACAGGAAACGCGGGTCGTAGGCCCGGCCGCACATGCCGTAGTGCCCGGCGCCGTACGACGCCCCCATGAGGACCGACAGGTGCGGGACCCTGCTGTTGCTGACCGCGTTGATCATCATGGCGCCGTGTTTGACGATCCCGCCCTGCTCGTACTCCTTGCCGACCATGTAGCCGGTGGTGTTGTGCAGGAACAGCAGCGGGATGTCGCGCTGGTCGGCGAGCTGGATGAACTGGGCGGCCTTCTGGGACTCGGCGCTGAACAGGACGCCCCGGGCGTTGGCCAGGATGCCGACGGGATAGCCGTGCAGGGTCGCCCAGCCGGTGACCAGGCTGGTGCCGTACAGCGGTTTGAACTCGTCGAAGTCGGAGGCGTCCACGATCCGGGCGATGACCTCGCGCGGGTCGAAGGGGATCTTCAGGTCGCCGGGGACGATGCCCAGCAGCTCCTCCGGGTCGTACCGGGGCGGCTCGGCGGGTCCGGGGTCCGGGTGGGCCTTGCGGTGGCCCAGGCGGGCCACGATCCGGCGGGCCTGGCGCAGGGCGTCCGGCTCGTCCAGGGCGAAGTGGTCGGCGAGGCCGGACACCCGCGCGTGCATCTCGGCGCCGCCGAGGGACTCGTCGTCGCTCTCCTCGCCGGTGGCCATCTTCACCAGCGGCGGCCCGCCGAGGAACACCTTCGCCCGTTCCCTGACCATGATCACGTGGTCGGACAGGCCCGGGACGTAGGCGCCGCCCGCGGTGGAGCTGCCGAAGACGACGGCGACGGTCGGGATGCCGGCGGCGGACAGTCTCGTCAGGTCCCGGAAGACGGCGCCGCCGGGGATGAAGACCTCCTTCTGGGAGGGCAGGTCGGCGCCGCCGGACTCGACCAGGCTGATGCAGGGCAGCCGGTTGGCGAGGGCGATCTCGTTGGCGCGCAGCGCCTTCTTCAGGCTCCACGGATTGCTGGCGCCGCCGCGCACGGTCGGGTCGTTGGCCGTGATCAGGCACTCCACGCCCTCCACCACGCCGATGCCGGTGACCAGGGAGGCGCCGACGGGGTACTTGCTGCCCCATGCGGCCAGCGGGGACAGCTCCAGGAACGGGGTGTCGGGGTCCAGCAGCAGCTCGACGCGCTCGCGGGCGAGCAGCTTGCCGCGCTCGCGGTGCCGCCGGACGTACTTCTCGCCGCCGCCGGCGAGCGCCTTGGCGTGCTCGGCCTCCAGTTCGGCGAGTTTGGCGAGCATGGCCTCGCGGTGGGCGCGGTGGTCGGGTCCGGCGGGGTCGACAGCGGTCTGCAGAACCGTCACAGCAGGGCCTCCGGGATGTCCAGGTGGCGGGAGCGCAGCCATTCGCCGAGGGCCTTGGCCTGCGGGTCGAAGCGGTGCCGGGCGGCGACGCCGGCGCCGAGGACGCCCTCGACGGTGAAGTTGACGGCGCGCAGGTTCGGCAGCAGGTGCCGGGTGACGGGCAGGTCCCGGGTCTCGGGGAGCAGGCGGCGGAACCGGTCGGCGGTCAGCGTGTGCGCCAGCCACCGCCAGGCCTCGTCCGTCCGCGCCCACACGCCGACGTTGGCGTCGCCGCCCTTGTCCCCGCTGCGGGCCCCGGCCACCCGGCCGAGGGGCGCGCGACGGGTCGGGCCGGGCGGGAGCGGCTCGGGAAGGGCCGGGGACGGCGCGGCCGCCAGGGGCCTGGTCCGCTGGGGCGGCGGCACGGGGACGCGGCGCCCGTCGTGGAGGACGGCCACATGGTCGACGGCGCCCTGGGGCACGTACACGTCCTCGAAGACCCCGTAGGGGTCGCCCTTTCCGGGTGGGGAGAGCAGATGGAACCCCGGATAGCTGGCCAGCGCGAGTTCCACGGCGGCCCCGCTCACCGCCCGCCCCACGACCTGCTGGTCCGGGTCCCGGACGACGAGCCGCAGCAGCGCGCTGGCCGTCTCCTCGGTGTCGGCGTCCGCCCGGTCGGTCCGCACCAGCTCCCACCGGGCCTCCCGCGGCGGCGGGGCGGCGAGCGCGCCGGCGAGCTGCTCGCGCACCAGCGCCGCCTTGGCCTCGACGTCGAGACCGGTGAGGACGAAGACGACCTCGTTGCGGAAGCCGCCGAGCCGGTTGCACCCCACCTTCAGCGCGGGCGGCGGCGCCTCGCCGCGCACGCCCTCGATCCGCACCCGGTCCGGTCCGTCCTGGCTCAGCCGTACGGTGTCCAGCCGGGCGGTGACGTCGGGGCCGGCGTACCGGGCGCCGCCGGTCTCGTAGAGCAGCTGGGCGGTGACCGTGCCGACGTCCACGAAACCGCCGGTGCCGGGGTGCTTGGTGACGACGGCGCTGCCGTCCGCGTGGACCTCGGCGAGCGGGAAACCGGGCCGGCGGACGTCCCCTTCCGTGAAGAAGGCGTAGTTCCCGCCGGTCGCCTGGGTCCCGCACTCCAGCACGTGCCCGGCGACGACGGCCCCGGCGAGGCGGTCGTACGCCCCCGGCTCGTCCGGCCGCCAGCCGAAGTGGGCGGCGGCGGGCCCGGTGACCAGCGCCGCGTCGGTCACCCGGCCGGTGACCACGACGTCGGCGCCGGCCCGCAGGCACTCCGCGATGCCGAAGCCGCCGAGGTAGGCGTGGGCGGCGAGGGCGCCGGGGTGCCGGGCGGTGAGGTCGTCGCCCTCGACGTGCGCGACGCGGACGGGGATCCCGAGCCGTTCGGCGGCCTTGCGCACCGCCCCGGCGAGTCCGGAGGGGTTCACGCCGCCCGCGTTGGCGACGATCCGCACCCCGCGTTCGCGGGCGAGGGCCAGACAGTCCTCCAGCTGCCGCAGGAAGGTGCGGGCGTATCCGGCGGCCGGGTCCTTCAGGCGGTCGCGGGCGAGGATCAGCATGGTGAGTTCGGCGAGGTAGTCGCCGGTGAGGACGTCCACCTCGCCGCCGGTGAGCATCTCGCGCAGGGCGTCGGAGCGGTCGCCGTAGAACCCGGAGAAGTTCCCGACGCGCAGGGGGCGCGCCGGTGCCGGGCGGCCGGTCATCGGCCGGTTCCCGGGGCCGGCCCGGAGGAGTGTGCCGGCCCGGTCCCCGGCTGCCGCGTCCCGGCCGGCGGGCCGGGGGGCGGGTCCGGCGGGCGGCCGGTGTCCGGCGCAGGGGGGCCGGTGGGCCGGGTGGGGGCGGCGGCCCGGGGCGTCCGTCCCGTGCCCGGGGGGCCGGCGAACGCCTGGGCGATGCCGAGCCACCGCTCGGCGTCCGGCCCCTCGGCGCGGACGGCCAGGTCGTCGTGGTGGGCGCGCTGGGTGACGAGGAGGCAGAAGTCGAGGGCGGGACCGGTGACGCGCTGGCGGGCGTCCGGTGGACCGTACGTCCACAGCTCTCCGGACGGCGCGGTCACCTCGACGCGGAACTCCTCCTCCGGTACGGGCAGACCCCGCAGCGTGAAGGCGAAGTCCCGGGTACGCACCCCGATGCGGACCACGTGCCGGAGCCGGTCGGTGGGGGCGCGCACCACATGGAGCGCCTCCGCGACGTCCTGCCCGTGCGCCCAGGTCTTTATCAGACGCCCGGTGGCCATGGAGGCCGCGGACATGGGGGGCCCGAACCAGGGGAAGCGGCTGCCTCCCGGCGCCGCCCGCAGCGCGTCCTGCAGTGCGGCCCGGCCCTGCCGCCACCGGGCCAGCAGCTCGGCGGGCCGGAGCCGGGCGCCCTCCTCGGCGGCCTCGTCCACGAAGGCGTCCGGCGCCTTCGCCGCCGCCCGCAGCACGTCCGCGAACCCGTCCTCGTCGGTCAGGGCGAGCAGCGCGGCCCGGTCCGTCCAGTGCAGATGGGCGATCTGGTGGGCGACGATCCAGCGGGGGGCGGGCGTGGCGAGCGCCCACCGTTCTTCTGGCAACTCGGCCACGAGAGCGTCGAGTTGTCCGCTTTCCTCACGCAGGTCGTCGAAGACGGGCGTCGGATCGGCCATGGGGGGAGCATGGCAGCGGGCACAGAAACAAGCAAGCGTGCTTGCATGGATTTCCGGTGCGGGTGGGGGCGGCCGGTTCCAGCATCCGGGACAGTGCCTAAAAGGGTTCACGCTCCTGTCGAAGTCCATTACCCTGGACCTGGTAGTACATCGAGATGAACGAACCGGATCGATCACCTGGACCGCCCGTGACCGCCGCACCCAGCAGCACCACCCCGACCCCCGTGACCCCCGCCGGGGGGCAGCACCGCCTCGGCTCGCTCGGCCCCGTCGGGCTGGTCCTGGCCGGCGGCGTCTCGGTGCAGTTCGGCGGGGCCCTCGCGGTGACCCTGATGCCCAGGGCGGGCGCGCTCGGCGTGGTCACCCTGCGCCTGCTCGCGGCGGCGATCGTGCTGCTCCTGGTCTGCCGTCCCCGGCTGCGCGGCCACTCGCGCGCCGACTGGGGCACGGTGGCCGTCTTCGGCATCGCCATGGGCGCGATGAACGGCCTCTTCTACGCGTCGGTCGCCCGCATCCCGCTGGGCACGGCGGTCACCCTGGAGGTCCTCGGACCGCTGACCCTGTCCGTCCTGGCCTCCCGCCGCGCGATCAACGCGCTGTGGGCGGCCCTGGCCCTGGCGGGCGTGTTCCTGCTGGGCGGGGGCCACTTCGACCGTCTGGACACCGTCGGTGTCGCCTTCGCCCTGGGCGCGGGCGCCATGTGGGCGGCCTATATCGTCTTCAGCGCCCGTACGGGCCGCCGCTTCCCGCAGGCGGACGGCCTCGCGCTGGCCATGGCGATCGCGGCCCTGCTCTTCCTCCCCATCGGCATCGCCGCGTCCGGTGCCCGCCTCCTCGACCCCACCACCGTCGCCCTCGGCTCGGCGGTCGCCCTCCTCTCCTCGGTCCTGCCCTACACCCTCGAACTGCTCGCCCTGCGGCGGCTGCCCGCCTCCACCTTCGCGATCCTGATGAGCCTGGAGCCGGCGCTCGCCGCCACGGCCGGCTTCCTCATCCTCGACCAGGCCCTGTCCGCCGCGGAGGCCGCCGCGATCGCCCTGGTGATCGTGGCGAGCATCGGCGCGGTCCGGACGCAGGTGGGGCGGGGGAAGATCCCGCTGCCGGCCGAAGGCCAGTAGAGGTCGCGCGACGCCGGCCCGGGACCCGGCGTCCCGGCCGCTTCGGCACCACCGTCCGGGGGCGTTCCGGCCCCGTCGCCACCGGTCTGGGGGCGTTCCGGCCCCGCATCACCACGGGGCGGAGCGGCGTTCCGGACCCCCGCCACCACCGGTCGGGGCGGTGTTCTCGGCCGTCGGCGCCACCGGCCGGGGTGGTGTTCCGAGCCCCCGTCACCAGCGGTCTGCGGGCGTTCCGGGCCCCCGTCGCCACCGGTCGGAGCAGCGTTCCGGACCCCCGCCATCACCGGTCGGAGCGGCTTCCGGACCGCGTCGCCACCGATCGGAGCGGCGTTCCGGACCCCGTCGCCACCGGTCGGGCGGTGTTTCGGATCCGGGGCGGCGGCCCTCACGGCGGTCTGCTGGGGCGCGGTGCCGGGACCGCGTCCAGGGCGGGTGGGACGCCGTGGACGTCGGAGGGGACCGCCACCCGGCGGTGCTCCCCGGTCACCGCGCCTCCCCCGTGCCCCCGCCGGCCCTGTCCAGCGCCTCGGCCAGCACCTCGGCGAGATGTCTGCCCCGCACCCCGGCGAGCTGCTCCAGCTGGGTCCGGCAGGAGAAGCCGTCGGCGAGGATCACCGTGTCCTCGGACGCCTCCCGGACCGCCGGCAGGAGCCGCTCCTCGGCGCAGGCGCGGGACACCTCGTAGTGACCTCTCTCAAAACCGAAGTTGCCCGCGAGGCCGCAGCAGCCTCCGCTCAGGTCGCCGGTGAGTCCCGCGGCGGCGCGCAGCCGGCGGTCCGGCAGGTCGCCGAGCACCGCGTGCTGGTGGCAGTGGGTCTGGCCGGTGACCGGGCGGTCGACGGCGGGCGGTCTCCAGTGCGGGGCGTGCCGCTCCAGGGTCTCGGCGAAGGTGCGGACCGAGGCGGCGAGCCGCGCCGCGCGGGGGTCGTCGGGCAGGAGCTCCGGGAGGTCGCCGCGCAGGGCCGCGGCACAGCTCGGTTCCAGGACGACGACCGGGACGCCGGCCCGCAGCACCGGCTCCATGAGGTCCAGGGTGCGGCGCAGCACCGCGCGGGCGCGGTCGAGCTGGCCGGTGGAGACGTAGGTCAGGCCGCAGCAGACCCGGGCCCGGCGGGCGGTGAGCAGCGCGGTGGCCGCCTTGGTCCGGCCGTCCGCGATCGCTCCCCGGCGCGGCAGCAGGGTGGGCGGGAGCGCCACCCGCAGTCCGGCGGCCTCCAGGACGCGGACCGCGGCGCGGCCGACCGACGGGGACAGGTGCTCGGTGAAGGTGTCCGGCCACAGGACGACCAGGTCCCCGGCGCTGCGGGCGGGTTTCCTCCGGCGCCACCACGCGGTGAACGTCCGTCCCGCCAGCCGGGGGATCTCCCGCTCGGCGGCGATCCCCGCGAGCCGTTTGCCGAGGCGTGCCAGCGGCTCCACGGAGACGAGCGCGTTCAGGAGGGGGGCGGTGCGGGTGCGGGCGGTCCAGCGCAGCCACTGCGGGAGCCGGCCCATGCTGTGGTGGGCGGCGGGGCGGCGGCGGCCGGCGTAGTGGTGGTGCAGGAACTCCGCCTTGTAGGCGGCCATGTCCACGCCGGCCGGGCAGTCCGAGCGGCAGCCCTTGCAGGACAGGCAGAGGTCGAGGGCGTCCCGGACCTCGGTGGACCGCCAGCCGCCGGTGACGAGTTCGCCGGCGAGCATCTCGTGCAGCAGGCGGGCCCGGCCGCGGGTGGAGTGCTCCTCCTCGCCGGTGGCCCGGAAGGAGGGGCACATCACGTCGGGTCCGGCCGTCTCGGTCGTACGGCACTTGGCGACGCCGACGCAGCGGCGGACGGCCGCCCGGAAGTCGCCGCCGTCGGCCGGGTAGCCGAGGACCACGTCGACCGGGCGGCGCGGCAGGACGGAGAAGCGGAGGTCGGTGTCGAGCGGGGCCGGGCGGACCAGCATGCCCGGGTTGAGCAGGTCGTCGGGGTCCCAGACGGACTTCGCGCGTTCGAACAGCCGGACCGTCTCCGTGCCGTACATGCGCGGCAGCAGTTCCGCGCGGGCCCGGCCGTCCCCGTGTTCCCCGGACAGCGAGCCGCCGTGCTCCACCACCAGGTCGGCCAGTTCCTCGGAGAAGCGGCGGAAGCGCCCGACGCCGGCCTCGGTGAGCAGGTCGAAGTCGATGCGGACGTGGATGCAGCCGTCGCCGAAGTGGCCGTACGGCGTGCCGCGCAGTCCGTGCGCGGACAGCAGGGCGCGGAAGTCCCGCAGGTAGGCGCCGAGCCGGGCGGGCGGCACCGCGCAGTCCTCCCAGCCGGGCCAGGCCTCCGTGCCGTCCGGCATCCGGGTGGCCGTGCCGGCCGCGTCCTCGCGGATGCGCCACAGCGTCCGCCGGGCCGCCGGGTCGGCGACGACCAGCGCGTCCACGACGTCGGCCGCGCGGACGATCTCCTCCGCTCGCGCGCGGGCCAGAGCCGCCGACTCCCCGCCGGTCTCCACGAACAGCCAGGCGCCGCCCCGGGGCAGCCCGGCCGCGTCCGGCACCAGGTCGGCCGCCATGCCCTCCACCGTGAGCGGGCCGAGCGGCAGGAGACCGGCGGCGGCCTCGGCGGCGGCTGTCTCGTCGGCGTACGCCAGCACCGCGAGGGCACGGGCGCGGGGGGCTTCGACCAGGCTGACCACCGCCTCGGTGAGGATGCCGAGGGTGCCCTCGGAGCCGCAGAAGGAGCGGGCGACGTCCGCGCCCTTCTCGGGAAGCAGCGCGTCCAGGGCGTACCCGGAGATGCGGCGGGGCAGGTCCGGGAAACCGGTGCGCAGGCGGGCCAGTTCGCTCTCCGCCAGCTCGCGCAGGCCCTCCGGGGCGCCCGCCCAGTCCCGCCCGAGCCGCAGCCGCTGCCCCCGCGCGGTGACGACGGACAGCTCGCGCACGCTGTCCGCGGTCGTGCCCCAGGCGACCGAGTGGGAGCCGCAGGAGTTGTTGCCGATCATCCCGCCGAGCGTGCACCGGCTGTGCGTGGACGGGTCGGGACCGAAACGCAGGCCGTGCCGGGCGGCGGCCTCCTGGAGCCGGTCGAGCACGAGCCCCGGCTGCACGACGGCCGTCCGGCCGCCCGGGTCCAGCTCCAGCAGGCCGTTCATGTGCCGGGTGAAGTCCAGCACGACCCCTGTGCCGGTCGCCTGCCCGGCGATCGACGTGCCCCCGCCGCGCGCCACCACGGGCACCCCGCGCGTCCGGCACACCTCCAGTGCGGCGGCCACGTCGTCGGCGTCCCGGGGCGCGACCACGCCCAGCGGCACGCGCCGGTAGTTGGACGCGTCCATGGTCACGAGGGCCCGGGAGGTGACGTCGAACCGCACCTCGCCCCGCACGGCCCCGCGCAGCTCCGCCGCAAGATCTGTCATGCGTCCAGGATGCATCCGATCACCGAACGTCACCGCGGCTTTTCCACAGCCCCGCCCGTATCGTCGTACAACCCCACAAGCCGATGCGCCGGCCGGCTCGTCTCATCGAACGGACAGGACTCCACCGCGCTTCTTTCCACCGGCTAACCTCCTTGCGTGGCCGACATCCAGATTCCCGCTGACATCAAGCCCGCCGACGGACGCTTCGGCGCGGGCCCCTCCAAGGTGCGCACCGAGGCGCTGGACGCCCTCGCCGCCACCGGTACGTCCCTGCTGGGCACCTCTCACCGCCAGGCGCCGGTGAAGAACCTGGTCGGCAAGGTCCGCGAAGGCATCTCCGAGCTGTTCTCCCTCCCCGACGGCTACGAGGTGGTCCTCGGCAACGGCGGCTCCACCGCCTTCTGGGACATCGCCACGCACGGCCTGATCGAGAACAAGTCGCAGCACCTGAGCTTCGGCGAGTTCTCCTCCAAGTTCGCCAAGGCGGCCAAGCTCGCCCCGTGGCTGGCCGAGCCCACCGTCATCGCCGCCGACCCGGGCACCCACCCGGAGCCGCGGGCCGAGGCGGGCGTCGACGTCTACGCCTTCACCCACAACGAGACCTCCACCGGCGTCGCCATGCCGATCAAGCGCGTGGCCGGCGCCGACGAGGGCGCCCTCGTCCTGGTGGACGCGACCTCCGGCGCGGGCGGCCTCCCGGTCGACATCACCGAGACGGACGTCTACTACTTCGCCCCGCAGAAGTCCTTCGCCTCCGACGGCGGCCTGTGGATCGGCGTCTTCTCCCCGGCCGCGATCGAGCGCGCCGAGCGCGTCCACGCCTCCGGCCGCCATGTCCCGGAGTTCTTCAGCCTCCCCACGGCGATCGACAACTCCCGCAAGAACCAGACGTACAACACCCCGGCCCTCGCCACCCTCTTCCTGCTGGACCAGCAGCTCGAGTGGCTCAACGGCCAGGGCGGCCTCGCCTGGTCCACGGCCCGCACCAAGGACTCCTCGACCCGCCTGTACAGCTGGGCGGAGGAGTCCAAGCACGCGACCCCGTTCGTCTCGGACCCGGCCAAGCGCTCCCAGGTCATCGGCACGATCGACTTCTCCGACGACATCGACGCCGCCGCGGTGGCCAAGGTGCTGCGCGCCAACGGCATCGTGGACACCGAGCCGTACCGCAAGCTCGGCCGCAATCAGCTGCGCATCGCGATGTTCCCGGCGATCGACCCGGCGGACGTCGAGGCGCTGACCAAGTGCGTCGACTACGTGATCGAGAAGCTGTAACCGTCCCGCCGAGGACGGCGAAGGGCGCCCGGCGAACACCGGGCGCCCTTCCTTCGTGCGATGCGCATTCCTACGCGAACTGCCGGAGAAACGCCTGCCAGCCCTCGCGGGACACGGTGAGGACAGGACCGTCGTCCTGCTTGCTGTCGCGGACGGCTCGGCCGCCGGGTGCCGTTTCGGCGACCTCCACACAGGCGTTCTCCTGTCCGGAGTGCGACGACTTCCAGAAGGGGCTTACGACCTCGGTCACGACGTGTCTTCCTTCAGGCTCCGCAGTATGCCCCGGATGAGCTTCGCACTCGCGTCCGGCGCCAACGCCGCCGATCGTAGTAGGTCGTAGGCATTGGCGTAAGCGGCAAGGTCCTCCGCCCCTTCGAGCACGGACGTGCCGCGCAGATTGTCCATGGCGACCGCCTCGACCGTCGGCTCCTCGTCGAAGCTGAAGGAGTAGAAGGCGGAGGAGTAGCCGGCCAGGACGCCGGCGCTGAACGGAAGCACCTGCACGGTGACGTTCTTGCGCCGGCCGACCTCCAGGATCGCGGCCAATTGATCCCGGTGGATCTCGGCGTTCACCAACGGATGCGCGATGACCGCCTCCCACAGGATGGCCGTGTACGACGCTCCACCCTCTTCGATCTTCGCCTGGCGCCCCATGCGCACCTTCACCAACTGGGCAACGCGTTCGGCATCGATGTAGTGCGGGCCACCGGCGATGACGGCCTCCGCATAGGCCGGAGTCTGCAGCAGCCCCGGCACCATGACCGACTGCCACTCGCGGATGTACGTCGCGTCGTCCTCCAGCGCGATGTGGTCCACATAGTCCGGCCGCAGATGCTCCGCGTGTTCGAGCCACCAGCCGCGGTTCTTGGAGTGCTTGGCCAAGTCCTCCAACTTCGCCCGCACGTCCAGGTCTTCGACGCCGTACGCGTCCAGCAGCAGTCGCACTTCGATCACACGCGGTGTCGCGTGTCCGCTCTCGATGCGGCTGATCCTGGCCTGGCTCGTGGCGATCACCTCGGCGGCTTGCGGCTGGTCCAGCCTGGCGGCCTGCCGGTACTGCCTGAGTGCTGCGCCAAGGCGCCTGCTGCGCACGGTCGGTCGTCCACCTGCGGGCATGGGACCTCCCCTCTCCTGGCGGAAACCATGCCACATCGAAGCCCCCAAGATGGGACATAACACGATCGAGTGAAATCCCTGCATGTATTTCCCGGTTTGCCTTGCAGCGCCGATGCATGGATTCCTAGGTTCAGCCGCATGCCAACGTGCAACACCTTCCGCATCCCCACCCGGCGCCAGCACGTGCCGACCGCTCGGCACTACGTGCGCAAGGCGCTCGCGGGGTGGGGGATCGCCGACGAGCTGGCCGACCGGGCGATCCTGTCGGCCAACGAGCTCGTCACCAACGCCGTGACCCACTGCCGGGTCTCCCACGCCCGGGTCCGGGTCACGCTGATCCTCTGCGGCCGGGAGCTGGTCCTGGAGGTCTCCGACCCGGACCGGGACCGGCCTCCCCGGCCCCGGGACCCCGGCCCGGACGAGGAGGGCGGGCGCGGACTGGCGCTGGTGGCGGCGCTGGCCGACTCGTGGGGGCACCGGCAGGGGCCGTACACCAAGTGCGTATGGGCCCGGTTCCGGCTCACGGAGGCGGAGGGCGCCCGTGTTCCGGTCGGCTCATGAGGACCCCGCGCAGGAGGTCCGCACGCCGGACCCGTACGTGTGGCGGCTGCCGAGCCCGTACGAGGCCCGCTGGCGCCGCTGGTTCAAACGCTGCCGCGCGGCCGGCCGGTACCTGCCGTGGCCGCGCGAGGAGGCGTGCTGGCAGACCTCCCGTACGTCAGGCGCCGCGGCGCAGGCGCCGGAGGCCGAACAGGGCCGCCAGGCCGACCGCGACGATCACCGCTCCGACCTTGAGGGCGCCCGCGCCGCTCCCCCCGTCACCGGCCGGTGTTCCGCCCGCCGACGGTGAGGTGCCGCCCGGGCGCGCCGGGGCGTCCACCGCCTGGACGGCGCTGCCGGCGCCCTCGCTGCCGTACATCAGCTTGGTGCCGTCGGCGGAGTACGACACGGACTCGCCCTGGCCCTGGAACGGCACGTCGAGGCTGCCCTGCCGCTTGATCCGGCCGGCGTCGAAGCCGTAGGAGACGCCGCCGAAGTACCCGCGGACGGCGAGCTGCCGGCCGTCCGGGGAGAAGGCGGCGTCCGTGGCCCAGAGATCGACGGCGGCGACGGGCTTGAAGACGTTGGCGCGGGAGGTGGAGAGGGTGGCCGGGCCCTCGTACAGGTGCCCGCCGTCCTCCTTCTTGTCGATGATGTAGACCCGCCCGGTCTTCGGGTGGACCAGCAGGGACTCGGCGTCGCGCGGGCCGTCCGCGTACTTCACGACGTACTGCGTGGCCGTGACCGTCCGGTCCGTGAGCCGCTTCGGCTCGGGCAGCCGGTAGATCCACACGTACGGCCACCGGCCGCCGAAGTTGTCGCCGATGTCGCCGACGTAGATCTCGTTGTGCGGTCCGATGGACACGGCCTCCACGTCGCGCGGCGAGCCGATGCCGCGCAGGGTGATCCGGGCGACCGTCTTCCCGGTGCCGCTGTCCACGGCGTACAGGTAGGGCCCGTCGTCGCTGTCGTTGTGCGTCCAGTAGACGCCGGGGTGCTGCCGGGAGGCGGCGAGCCCGCTGGACTCGGTGATCCGCGGGTCCTTGATGGTGAACCCGTGATCACCGGCTTCACCGGCGGCGGAGGCGGGCAGCGCGCAGGCGCCGGCGAGCAGCACCCCGGCGAGGACGGCGGACGATCGACGCATGCCCCAAGCCTGCCATTGCCGGGGGGTGTTCGAGGGACGTGGCCGGCTTCACACCCACCCCGGATCCCGCGGGGTCCCCGTGATCGTCCATCATGAGCCGATGCTGAGGTTCATGCCCGTGGGCGACTCCATGACGATCGGGAGCGCGGGCGAACACACCTGGCGCTACCGTCTGTGGCGGCACCTGTGCGCGGCGCACGGCGGTCCCTTCACCCTCGTCGGCCCGCGGGAGACCCTGTACGACAAGCAGGCCGACGCGCCGACGTCCCTCGCCTACGCCGATCCCGACTTCCCGCGCGCCCATCTGGCGGGCTGGGGCGAGGGCTGGCTGCACATGGCCCCGGTGATCGGGGACGCGGTACGGGACCACCGCCCCGACATCCTCCTGGTCTCCCTGGGCCTGATCGACCTCGGCTTCTACACCGACGCCGACCAGACGGCGCAGAACGCACGGGCGTTCGTCGCCGCCGCCCGCGAGGCCGACCCGCGCATCCGCATGGTGCTGCTGCCGGTGATCCCGAACGTCCGGGCCGCGGCGGACCCGCCGTTCGCCGCGCAGGTGGACCGGTTCAACGTCCTGCTCGCCAAGGCGGTCGCCGACCTGGACGAGCCCCGGTCGCCGCTGCTGCTCGCCTCGCCGCCGCAGGGCTACGACCTCCGCACCGACACCTACGACGGCACGCATCCCAGCCCCAGCGGCGAGCACCGGATCGCGGGCGCGTTCGCGGGGGCCATGTGGGAGGCGTGGGGGGTGGGACGGCCGTACGAGGCCGGGCCGCGGTGACGGTTTCCGCCGCCCCCCGACCGCCGCGGGCGGCGGCCGGTCACTGCGCGGGCCCCGTCGCGGAGTCCGCCGCGCCGGCGCCCGGTGCGGCGTCCGGCGCGGCCGCCTGGGCGGGGACCGTCGCGTCCGGCGCGGCGGCCGGCGCGGCCGGGTCCGGTGCGGGTGCGGCCGCCGGGGCCGGGGCGTTCTGTGCGGCCGGGCCGTTGTACCGCCAGGGGACCTGGGCGAGCTTGCCGAGGACGTCCGAGCCCAGCGCCTTCTTCAGGCTGAAGATGGAGGCGATGGAGGTCGCCGGGATGCCGCACAGCAGCACGCACGGGATGACGTGGTCGCGTTTGACCATCTCGTACCCCACCCACAGGTAGGCCACGACCAGGCAGCCCGACACCAGTGAGGCGAACACGGTGGTGACGCCGTCGACATAGACGCGGTGGCGGTCGGTGCGTGCCTCGTAGTTGATGGCCTTGATGGCCGTCTTCAGTTGTTTCTCGGTGGTGCCTTTCAGTTTCTTCGCCAGCTCGGCGATCACGTCGAGCTGGGCTTTCTGGTCGTCTCCTATGGCCAGTGGCGGAGTCAATGGGCCTCGCTGGTATCTGTGGTTCTCACGTCGGTTGCCAGCCTGCGCAGGGCGCGAGCCAGGGGATGCTGGGGACCGGCGACCGCCAGGACGCGCGGCAGCGACAGCGTGCGCATGGTGTCCCCGCCGCGGGGGCGGTCCGCCGCGGGGAGCCGCTCGGCCTCGGCGTACTCCGTCAGGATCGTGGCCAGGATGGCGCTGGTCAGCTCGGGACTGCTGCGGCTGCGCTCGATGAGCTGGCGGTCCTCCAGGTCGACCACCCGCTCGCGCGCCATCCCTTCGAGCATCTGTTTCATGTGCTGGTGGTGCAGTTCCTGCGCCTTGGCGCGGCGCGCGATCGTGTACCGCAGGGAGGCGAAGAACGCGATGATCAGCACGGCCGCGACCGTCGCGCCGGCGCCGACCACGAACAGGGGCCACTCCAGTCCCTTGGCGAGCAGCGGCACGCAGGCGGCGGTCAGGAACGCGGAGACGAAGCTGAGCCGGACGGTGACGAGCCGCAGCAGCGGCAGATCCGCGTGGGGCGGCCGGTCCGGCTCCGGCTGCGGCGGGGCGTCCAACCGGGCCAGCAGCGCCTCCGCGCCTTCGGTGAACGAGCGGGGCGGGCGGGCCGGCCCCCGCGTTCTGGCAGGCGCGATCCTGGCGGTCGGGTCGAAGACCGCTTGCATGCCTGTGAGCAGACTGTCTTTGAGCATGTCACCCCCCGAAGTGCTGGAGATCTACCCTCGGTTCATCATCAATAACCCAGCGTGACGACGCTGGGTGGATGGCCAACGTATCGGAGACGGGCCGGTTTCGGGTGGAAAGCAGAGAAATTGCCGTCGGCATCGACAGATGGGTATGCCAACGGTGCCCCCCTTCCGGCCGACCGGTCGGCGCGCCTGCGCGGGCCGGACCTTGCCTAGAGCGCACTCCACGCCGTTGGCTGGAGGACTATGAAGTACACGCAGCTCGGACGCACGGGACTCAAGGTCAGCCGGCTCGTCCTCGGAACGATGAACTTCGGCCCGCAGACCGACGAGGCGGACAGCCACGCGATCATGGACGCGGCGCTGGACGCGGGCATCAACTTCTTCGACACCGCGAACGTGTACGGCTGGGGGGAGGACAAGGGCCGGACCGAGTCCATCATCGGGAACTGGTTCGCCAAGGGCGGCGGACGGCGCGACAAGGTCGTCCTCGCCACGAAGGTGTACGGCAGCATGGGACCGGACGGCGGGCCCGTCTGGCCCAACGACGACAAGCTCTCGGCGCTGAACATCCGGCGCGCGGTGGACGCCAGCCTGAAGCGGCTGCAGACGGACCGCATCGACCTCTACCAGTTCCACCACATCGACCGGAACACGCCCTTCGAGGAGATCTGGCAGGCGATCGACGTCCTGGTCCAGCAGGGCAAGATCCTCTACGCGGGCTCCTCCAACTTCCCCGGCTACAAGATCGCCCAGGCCAACGAGACCGCCGCCCGCCGCGGCGGCACCCTCGGCCTGGTCAGCGAGCAGTGCCTGTACAACCTGTACGAGCGCCGCGCCGAGATGGAGGTCATCCCGGCCGCGCAGGACTACGGCCTCGGGGTGATCCCGTGGTCGCCGCTGCACGGCGGGCTGCTCGGCGGGATCATCCGCAAGGAGGTCCAGGGCGGTCGGCGCGCCTCCGGCCGGACCGCCGAGATCCTCGGCGACCCGGCCGCCCGCGCACGGCTCCAGGCGTACGAGGACCTGCTCGACAAGCACGGCCTGGAGCCCGGCGAGGCGGCCCTGGCCTGGCTGCTCACCCGCCCCGGCGTGACCGGTCCGATCGTCGGCCCGCGCACCGCGGAGCAGCTCCGGTCGGCGCTCAGGGCGGTCGAGCTGGAGCTGGGCGAGGACGTGCTGTCCGGTCTGGAGGACATCTTCCCGGGTCCCGGCCCGTCCCCCGAGGCCTTCGCCTGGTGACGCCCGGGCGTGCGCCCGGGGGCGGGGGAGCGGCCGGCCTGAGCCGTCCGACAGCTTGCGGACGTTCGGGGCGGTGGTGCAGGCGCTGCGGGAGTATCACC
>NZ_JBEXTB010000043.1:0-47366 GCF_040613915.1 Streptomyces sp. NPDC006193 | reverse complement strand
TGGCCTCCGGCGCGGTCGACGCGGTGTTCGACAAGGGGGCGTACTCGGCGGCCTACAGCGGTTTCGAGGGCGCCGACGAGAACGGCGTGCCGCTGGCCGACTGGCTCCGGGCGCGGGAGATCGCCGAGGTGGACGTGGTGGGCATCGCCACGGACCACTGCGTGCGCGCCACCGCGCTGGACGCCGTCCGGGAGGGCTTCCGCACCCAGGTCCTGCTCGACCTGACGGCGGGGGTCTCCCCGGAGACGACCGAGCGGGCCCTGGAGGAGCTGCGGGAGGCGGGCGTGGAACTGCTCGGCAAGCCCGTGGTGAGCGGCTGACACCGCGGCGGTGCCAGGAGCGGGCGGCGGCCCCCGGCGGCGCGGCGCCCCGCGGCGCCTCAGCCCTGTGCCATCGCCGGTCCGCGCAGCAGCGCGCGGATCGGGTGCCACAGCTCGCCGGCCGGGACGCCGTCGCCGGCCGGGGCCGTGCGCCATATCAGGCCGTCGGGGTGGTGCAGCACCGCCGTGATCTCGTCCGGCGTGGGGGGCGCGGCGTTCCCCCGGAGGTGGACCGCCCGCAGGCCCAGGTTGCGGAGCCTGGTCAGGGCCCGGGCCCGGTTGCGGGCGTGCACCAGCACCCGCACCCCGGCGGAGCCGTAGGGCAGGTGCAGCGCCACCACCACCGTGCCGTCCGGCAGCTTGCAGAAGCCTCCAGCGGCCATGCGGTCACATCCCCGTTCCGGTCGGTGTCAATAAGCGAGCCACAGGACGCACCTAAACACGAACGGCGGCGACCCGCCAGGGGGTCGCCGCCGATACCGCTGTGACCGGCGAAGACGTCCGCTACTTCACCGCGGGGCCGACCTTCAGCTCGACGGTCGAGCCGTCCTTGGCCTGCTTGACGATCGTGATCTTGGTGTTGGTGTCAGTGACCTTCACACCGCCGGTCGGGTTGGCCGGGTCGTAGTAGGTGCTGGTGTGGTCGTTGAAGACCCCCACCCCCTTCTGCGACTTGATCTTGAGCGCCTTGTCCGCCTTGTGCAGCGTGAACGCGTCCGTCGCGTCCAGGCCGAAGGTCGAGTCGAAGGCCTGGATGCGGTTGCGCAGCAGCGTGCCGTCGGCCCACTTCAGCGCCTTGTAGTGCGCGTCGACCGGCAGGATCAGACCGGTGCCCGGGTGGCCGTCGGTGTCGTTGGTGTTGTTGTCCGCCTGGGAGGTGTCCCACTTCCAGATCAGCAGGCCGTTCTGGTACGGGTAGTGCTCCACCCAGTCCGGGCGCGACGCGAAGCCGAAGTTGTACGGGCCGACCTTGAGGGTCTTGTCGTACGAGACGTACTGGCGGTTCTCGGCGATGTAGTACTGCGCGTAGTCCTTGGTGAAGGACGCGCCGATGCGGGAGAAGCCGGCCGCGGTCCAGCCGGCGTCCGCGGTCTCGGCGTTGTCCGAGAACACCGGGGCGCCGTCGGCGGTCACGGTGATCTCGTCGGCCGTGAAGCCGTTCTCCGCGACACCGCCGTCGGTGGCGTAACGGAAGCGCAGGTCGATCTTCTTGCCCGCGTAGGCGTCGAGCGGGAACGACAGCTTCTTGTGCGTCTGCGAGAAGCCGCTCAGCGCCGGCTTGCCGCTCGCGTCACGCGGGAGGGCCTGGCCGTCCGCCGTGCCGTCCAGGGCGGTCCAGTTGGCGCCGCCGTCGGTCGACACCTCGGTGTAGACGTAGTCGTAGCCCTCCTCGGTGGCCCACCAGCCGTCCAGGGTGAGGCTCGCCGCGGACTTGCCGGTCAGGTCGACCGTGCGGGTCAGCGTGTTCTTCAGGTCGTTGCCGCTGCCGCTCCACCACTGGGTCGAGCCCTCGGCGGGCTGGGTGATGGTGGTGGTGACGGCCTTCTCCGGCAGGTTCACCACGAGGGCCTGCTTGTCCCAGGTGTTGTACTCGGCGAGGCCCAGCTTGTGCGTGGACTGCTTGCCGGCCTTGGCCGTGTCGTAGTTCAGCCAGCCCAGTTGCAGCTTGTCCCAGGCGTTCATGTCGCCGGGCAGGTCGCCGATGGAGTCCTTGCCGGTGCCCAGCCAGGAGCCGGAGGACATCAGGGTCCAGAACCCGGTGGAGTTGTCGCCGCCGGCGGTGTCGTACTCGTCCGGCAGGCCGAGGTCGTGGCCGTACTCGTGGGCGAAGACGCCGAGGCCGCCGTTCTCCGGCTGGATGGTGTAGTCGCCGACCCAGATGCCGGTGTCGCCGACCTGCGTGCCGCCCAGCTTGTTGCCGCCGGGGCCGGTGGCGCCGGCGTCGGTGCCGAAGGCGTACCAGCGGTGGGCCCAGATCGCGTCCTTGCCCTGGGCGCCGCCGCCCGCGGACTCGTCCTCGCCGGCGTGCACGATCTGGAAGTGGTCGACGTAGCCGTCCGGCTCGTTGAAGTCGCCGTCGCCGTCGAAGTCGTAGCGGTCCCACTGGTCGTACTTGGCGAGGGTGTTCTTGATGTCGGCGTCGGTGCGGCCGGCCTTCTTCTGCTGGGCGACCCAGGCGCTCAGGCCGTCGCTGACCACGTTCCACACGCTGGGGCAGTTGGTCTGGCCGCAGGCGTTGTTGCCGTAACGCGCCTCGTTGTAGGGGACCTTCACCCAGTCGGTGACCTCACCGCTGACCGAGTAGCGGCCCGAGGACTGCTTCTCGTAGTACTTCTTCAGCGACTCGGTCTTCTTGCCGGTGCCGAAGTACAGGTCCTGGTAGTGCTTCTTGCTGTAGTCCTTCTGCCAGGCCGTGGAGTTGTCGGTCTTGCGGTCCGGCTTGGCGATCTTGTTGTGCAGCGGGCCGGCGGTGCCCCCGTACCTGGGGTCCGTCCGGTCCCCGAACTCCACCAGGATGGTGAAGATCTTGTCGGTCTTCTCCCGGCTCAGCTCGACGTACTTGCTGTCGCCCTTCTTGCTCTTGAGCTTGACGACCTTCGAGCCGTTGCGCTCCTGGGCCTTCACCTTGCCCGATATGAGCTGCTTCAGGGCCTCCTCGCGCTGGGCGTCCTGAGTCCTGCTCAGCGGGCCGTCGAGGTCGTGCTTCTTCTGCTTCACCGGGGCCGGGTCGTGCCGGTCGGCGACTGCGGACCGGGGCTGGGTGCCTGCCTCGGCGACGGCGGACGCCGCGAGGCCGGCGGAGGCCGCCGCGAGCGTCACGCCGATGGCGGTCGCTCTGAACGTCCAGGATCTGCTGGTCACTTGGGTTCCTCCCCCGCGCCGCGCACACGGACAGAGGGTTCCGGGTGATGGAGGAGTCCGTGCGCGCACGATCAACGCGTGTAACAAGTGACCACATTTGACTAGAGGATCAGCTGAAAAAACAGATCTTGACTTGAACAGGACAAGTGCTCTATGTGGAGACGACGCCGGGTTTGCGGACAGGTGTCGCCCGGTCAACAGGTGCAGAAACAAGCGCTGTTGGCGGGATCGGTGACTCCGTGCGCCCCCCGTGCACCGGTACGGTGGGTGAGGCGGCGCTTACCGGATGTCCCGCTCGGGCATGCACGCCGGAAGAGCCCGAAGGCACCTCCCGACTCCCTCCGACTCCCGAAGACTGCCGAGGACACGATGGCCATGCCTCGTCCGACCGCCGCACAGCTCGCCTACGGTTCCTGCACCGTGATCGTCTCGACGCTCGTCATGCTGCTGCTGTCCCGGACGAGTTCCGGCCCCGGGATCGCCGTCGTCGCCGTGGCGGCACTGGCGCTGGGATTGCTGGTCGCCCTGACGGTCCCCGTCCCGGGGACACGCGCGGCGGCGCCCGCCAGGACCGCGAACGGCGAGGAGCGCGTCCCCACGAGGCTGTGACCGAGGCGCACGACGGCGGAAGCGGCGGGCCGTGGCGCGCACGGACCCGCCGCTCACGCGGGAGCGCCCCGCACACCGCGGTCAACGGGCGCTGACCACCACCGTCTTGGCCGCCTTGTCGTGCAGGCCCTGCTTGTAGGGCTTGTCGAAGAAACTCCAGCCGCCCGCGATCGCCGTCCAGACGCAGGCGCAGCAGAACGCGAACGGCACCCACAGCACGAGCGCGCGGACCAGCGAGGTCTGCGCGGAAGGAGTGCCGCCGCCGTCCAGGCCGGCCACCCGCAGGCCGAGCCACTTCTTGCCGAGGGTCTGCCCCGACCGGCTGGTGAGGACGGTGTCGTAGGCGACGTAGAGCAGGGCCGCGATGAAGGACTGGGCGACGGACCTGCCGACCTCGATGCGGTCGCCGTCGACGGTGTACTCGCGCACCCCGAACGCCCAGGTGAGCAGCCAGACGACGATGCCGACGAGGACCATGTCGATGATCCGCGCGAGGGTCCGCCGGCCGCTGTCGGCGAGCGGGGGCATCCCGGCCAGGGGGTCGCCGGGGCCGCCGCCGTAGGGGGAACCGCCGTACGGGCCGCCGGGGGGCGGGGGCTGGCCGCCGCCGTACGGGGGCGGGGGCTGCTGGGCGCCGCCGTACGGGGCGTCGTACGGCGAGCCCGGTCCCCGGTCCGACGGGGGCCGCTTCCTGAACGGGTCGTCCTCGGGTGGCTGCTCTCCGGAGCCGGGGGGCGGTTCGCTGCTCATGGCCCGAGTGGAACCCGGACTCCCCGGCTCCGCATCCTGCGGGCGGCCGTACGGGGGACGCGCCCGCCGGCGTCAGCCCGCGACGAACGTGTGGGCCGCCTTGTCGTGCCAGCACTGGCGCCAGGGCCGGTCGAACAGGCACCACAGCACGCCCACGATCCCGACGGCGAGCAGCCCCGGCACGCTGAGGACCAGCCAGCGGCGCAGCGCCGGGCCGAACGTCGGGGGCTCGTGCGCCTCGATGTCCCGCACCTCGATACCGCACAGCTTCTTGCCGAGGGTGCGGCCCCACTTGACGGTGGGCAGCACCTCGTACAGGACGCCCGCGAGGAGCAGGACGGCGAGGACGATGCCGAGGGAGGTGCCGGTCGTGCCGTCGATCAGCCAGACGGTGACGGTACGGCCGGACAGCCGGGCGGCCTCGATCTTCCCCTGGACGTGGTCCACGGCCTGGACGCCGAGCGGCACGGCGGCCGCGGCCGTCACGGCCCCCACGGCCAGCAGATCGATCAGCCGGGCCGCGAACCGCCTGCCGAGTCCGGCGGGCCGGGCGGCGGCCTGGCGGCGCGCGGCCGCCTGGAACGGGTCCTCCACCGGCGGTTTCCAGGGCGCCACCGGCTGCTCGTCCCCGCCCCCGGCCAGCCGGTGCACCTGCTGCGCCCAGGAGGCCTGGCCGCCGCCGGAACCGGGGCTCAGTGGGGTGGTGGCCTGGGGGCCGACCGGCTGCTGCGGCAGGGCGGGGGCGGCGGCCGCCGGGAAGGGCTGCGGCGCCTGCGGCACGGTCGGGGGCGCCGGTGCGGCGGTGGCGCGGGCCGCTGCCGCCTTCCCGGCGCCGAACCCGGGGTCGGCGGCCGGGACGGGCGCGGACGGAGCTGGCGCCGGCGGGACGGGCGCCGGCGGGACGGGCGCCGGCGGGGCGGGCACGCCGACCGGTCCCTGTGTGCCGAAGCCCGCCGGGACGGGACCGCCGGACGCGGCGCCCCCGGCGCCCGACGCCCCGTCCGGCGCCGGACGGAGGGTCCTGGTGCCGTCGTCGGCGCGGGCCGCCGGGCCGGGGACCGGGCGCCGGAAGACGAAGGTGCCGGGGTCCGGGGCGTCGTCCACCGGGGGGATCGTCGCGGTGCCGTCGGTGCGGCTGGTGGCGTTCCCGTCGGGGTGCGCCGGGCCTCCGGCCGGCACCCGGGGGTCGGCGGCGCCCGGGGGCCAGACCCCCGCCTGCACGCCCTGGCCGGCCGCACCGGGTCCGCCCGGCTCGCCCGCCGGGGCCGCCCGTCCCCACTGCGCTCCCTGCGCGGTCTGCCCGCCCTGTCCCGCCGGCGCCCATCCGCCGTGGCCGCCCTGCCCCTGCCCGCCCGCCCGGACCCACTGGTCGGCCGGGTCCGCCCGGCCGGACGGACCCGGGTCCGGCGGGCCCGGGTCGACCGGGTCCTCGTCGAAGAAGTGGGGGCCCGTCTCCTCCACGGACGGGGCCGCGGGGCGGGCGCCGGGCGGCGGAGCGAGCGTTTCGCCGTCCCTGGGCGCCGGGCGGCTGGTGCCGGGCACCCAGGAGGCGCCGTTCCAGTACCGGACGTAGCCGGGGATGGACGGGTCCGGGTAGTAGCCCTCGCGGGGCCGGTCGTCACCTGGGGCCGGGGTTGGGGCGCTCATGTCCGTCGTCCCGTATCTGCTCGGGGGTGGGATGGGAGCCTCCACATCTATCAGACCCGGGCATGGCCCACCGCCGGTCCGGCCGGACCCACTCCTTTCCGGGCAATGCGGCGCCCGGCCGCCCCGCGTCCGCGCGTCACCGGAACGGAGCATTCCGGTCCCGGCCCGGCTCCGTTGCCGCACCGGCGAGCCCTACACCGTCCGCACCGCCGTCGGCATCGCCGTCCGCATCGCCTTCCAGACCGGCATGGAGCACCCCGACGTGCGGGTCCGGCCGGTGCAGGCCGCCGGGCACGGAGGGCGAACGGCTCGGCATCGGCGGCGCGCTCGACGCACTGCTCGCCCGGTGAGCGGCGGCTCAGAACAGCTTGCCGGGGTTGAGGATGCCCAGCGGGTCGAAGACCTGCTTCACCGCCCGCTGCATCTCCACCCCCACCGGGCCGAGCTCCCGGGCCAGCCACTCCTTCTTCAGGACGCCGACGCCGTGCTCGCCGGTGATGGTGCCGCCCAGTTCCAGACCGAGCGCCATGATCTCGTCGAAGGACGCGCGGGCCCGCCGGGACTCGTCGGGGTCGCGGGCGTCGAAGCACACCGTGGGGTGCGTGTTGCCGTCGCCGGCGTGCGCGCAGACGCCGATGGTGAGGCCGTGCTTCGCGGCGATCCGCTCGACGCCCTCCAGCATCGCGCCGAGCCGCGACCGGGGCACGCACACGTCGTCGATCATCGTGGTGCCCTTGGCCGCCTCCAGCGCGGTCAGCGCGAGCCGCCGGGCCCGGAGCAGCATCTCGGACTCGGCCGCGTCCTCGGCCGGGACGACCTGGGTGGCGCCGGCCGCCTCGCACAGGGCGCCGACGGCGGCCAGGTCGGCGGCGGGGTCCGGGGTGTCGAACGCGGCGAGCAGCAGCGCCTCGGTGGTCTCCGGCAGACCCATGCGGGCGAGGTCGTTGACGGCCTTGACGGTCGTACGGTCCATCAGTTCGAGGAGGGACGGGACGTGGCCGCCCGCCATGATGCGGCAGACGGCGTCGCAGGCGGCGGCCGCGGAGGGGAACTCGGCGGCCAGGACGAGCTGCCGGGGCGGCTGGGGCCGCAGGGCGAGGATTGCGCGGACGACGACGCCGAGGGAGCCCTCCGAGCCGACGAAGAGGCGGGTGAGGTCGTAGCCGGCGACGCCCTTGGCCGTACGGCGGCCGGTGGACATCAGGCGGCCGTCGGCGAGGACCACGTCCAGGCCGAGGACGTACTCGGCGGTCACGCCGTACTTGACGCAGCACAGGCCGCCGGAGGCCGTGCCGATGTTGCCGCCGATGGTGCACTGCTCCCAGCTGGAGGGGTCCGGCGGGTAGTACAGGCCGTGCTCCCCGACCGCGCGGGCGAGGTCCGCGTTCACCACGCCCGGCTCCACCACGGCGATCCGGTCGACGGGGCTGATCTCCAGGATCCGGTCCATCCTGACGAGGGACAGCACGATGCAGCCGTCGGTGGCGTTGGCGCCGCCGGACAGGCCGGTGCGGGCGCCCTGCGGGACGACGGGGACGCGCAGTTCGGTGGCGGTGCGCAGGACGTGCTGCACCTGTTCCACGGTGCGCGGCAGGACGACGACGGCGGGGGCGCCCGCCGGGCAGAAGCTCGCCATGTCGTGGGCGTAGGAGGCGGTGACGTCGGGATCGGTCAGCAGGGCCTCGGCCGGCAGGCCGGCCAGGAGCCGGTCGGTGAGATTGCTCGTCTCCGCGTCGCGCGGCGCTTCGATACGGCTCATGATCACAGGTTGGCACTCGCGGCCATCGGTGTGAACCCCGCACGCGCCGCCCTTGGGCCACCCGGATGTGTTCGTCGTATTGACGCACAGTGAGCCGCATGGACAACCGACTGTGCGTGCCGGACACGTCCCGTGCGGCCGGGCCGCCGCGCCGCTCCCGGCGGCTGCTGCGGCGGGCGCTGGCCGCCGCACTGGCCGGGGGCGCGGTCGCGGGCGCGGTGCTCATGGCGCTGCCGCAGGAGCGCCGGCAGCAGGTGGTGCGCCCGCCCGCCGCCGGCCCTGAGGCACAGGCCCCGGCGGCGGTGACCGCGGGGGCGCCGGCGGCGCTGCCCGCGCTGACGGCGTACATCGGGCGGCAGGAGCGGCGGGTGCGGGCGCAGCCGCACAACGCCCGCGCCTGGGCGGCGCTGGGGTCGGCGTACGTGGAGCGGGGCCGCCGCACGGGCGACGCGGCCGACTATCCGCGGGCCGACCGGGCGCTGCGGGCCTCGCTGGAGGTGCGCGGCACGCGGAACACCGAGGCGCTGGACGGGCTGGCCGCGCTGGCGCTGGCCCGCCGGGACTTCCCGGCGGCGAAACGGTACGGCGAGCAGGCGCTGAAGGCGGCGCCGGAGCGCTGGTCGGCGTATCCGCCGCTGATCGACGCCTACACCGGGCTCGGCGACCACGAGAAGGCCCGCTCGACCCTGGACAAGCTGCTGGAGTTGCGCGCCGGTGCGGTGGCCCGGCCGGCGGTGATGGCGCGGGCCGCCGCCGTGTACCGGGACCGGGGCTGGCGCGAGGACGCGGTGGCCCAGCTGACCGACGCGGCGGCCGCCGCCCGCACCCCGGCCGAGCAGGCCGCCTGGCTGGCCGGGGTCGGGCAGCTGGCCTTCGAGCGCGGGGACCTGCCGGACGCGCTGCGGCACTTCGAGGCCGCGGCGCGCCTGGACCCGGACGAGCGGACGGCGCCGGTCGGGCGGGCGCGGACGCTGGCGGCGCTGGGGCGCACGGCCCAGGCGCTGGCCGCGTACCGGTCGGCGCTCGCCCGCCGGCCGGACCCGGCGGACCTGCTGGAGCTGGGCGAGCTGTACGAGTCGCTGGGGCGGCACGGGCAGGCCGCGGAGCAGTACGCGCGGCTGGAGGCGGCGGTGGGGCGGGCGGCGGCGGCCGGCGTCGACATGGAGCTGCTGATCGGGCGGTTCGAGGCGGACCACGGGGACCCGCGGGACGCCGTGCGGCGGCTGCGGGAGGAGTGGCGGCGGCAGCCGGGGACCGAGGTGGCCGACGCGCTGGGCTGGGCCCTGCACCGGGCCGGCGAGGACGAGGAGGCGCTGGCGTACGCGTCCGCCGCGACGGACAAGGAGAAGGGCGGCGGGGTGCGCAGTGCGCCGTACGCCTACCACCGGGGGGTGATCGAAGCCGAGCTGGGGCGGTACGGGCCCGCCCGGCGGCATCTGCAGGAGGCGTTGCGGATCAACCCGTACTTCTCGCCGCTCGGGGCTCCCGCCGCCCGGCGGACGCTGGCCGCGCTGGGAGACGTGCCGGACGAACCGCCGCCCTCGGACGACTCCTAGGCGCCCGCGACCGGCCGGTGCGGCGGGACCGGTGCGGTTCCGCCGCACCGGTCCGCGGTCCGCGGTCCGCGCTCCGCCGCCTCGCCCGTGCCGTGCCGGGGGCGACGCCCGGTTACAGGTTGCCCCGCTTGGCCTGCTCGCGTTCGATCGCTTCGAACAGCGCCTTGAAGTTGCCCTTGCCGAAGCCCATGGAGCCGTGCCGTTCGATGAGTTCGAAGAACACGGTCGGCCGGTCCTGGACCGGCTTGGTGAAGATCTGCAGCAGGTAGCCGTCCTCGTCGCGGTCGGCCAGGATCTTCAGCTCGCGCAAGGTCTCGACCGGCACGCGGGTGTCGCCGACCCACTCGCCGAGGGTGTCGTAGTAGGAGTCGGGGGTGTCGAGGAACTCGACGCCGGCCGCGCGCATGGTGCGGACCGTCTGCACGATGTCGTTCGTGCTCAGCGCGATGTGCTGGACGCCGGCGCCGCCGTAGAACTCCAGGTACTCGTCGATCTGCGACTTCTTCTTGGCGATCGCGGGCTCGTTGATCGGGAACTTCACCTTCAGGGTGCCGTCCGCGACGACCTTCGACATCAGCGCGCTGTACTCGGTGGCGATGTCGTCGCCCACGAACTCCTTCATGTTCGTGAAGCCCATGACCTTGTTGTAGAACGCGACCCACTCGTTCATCCGGCCGAGCTCCACGTTGCCGACGCAGTGGTCGACGGCCTGGAAGGTGCGCCGGGCGGGCGGGGCGACGAGCGGCTTCGCGGCGACGTAGCCGGGCAGGTAGGGGCCGTCGTAGCCGGTGCGCTCGACCAGGGTGTGGCGGGTCTCGCCGTAGGTGGCGATCGCGGCGAGGACGACCGTGCCGTGCTCGTCCTTCACCTCGTACGGCTCGGCGACCGAGCGGGCGCCGTGCTCGATGGCGTACGCGTAGGCGCTGCGGGCGTCCGGGACCTCCAGGGCCAGGTCGATGACGCCGTCGCCGTGCTCGGCGACGTGCCGGGCGAGGAAGTGGCCCCAGTCGCTGCTCGGCTTGATCACCGAGGTGAGGACGAAGCGGGCGGAGCCGTTCTCCAGCACGTAGCTCGCGGTCTCGCGGCTGCCGTTCTCCGGTCCGGAGTAGGCGACCAGCCGCATGCCGAAGGCGGTGGAGTAGTAGTGCGCCGCCTGCTTGGCGTTGCCCACGGCGAAGACGACCGCGTCCATTCCCTTGACCGGGAAGGGGTCGTCCTGCCGGGCGGTCGTGTCGGGAGTGTGGTGTGTGGTCTGCGTCATGGCGGAAGGGTCGCGCCGCTCTGCAAGGTGCGCAATAGTTCGCGTATTCACTGCGCAGTCTGTACAGCCGTACGGCCGTTTCACCGGTCCTTCTGTACAGGATGACCATCTCAGGGGGTCCCGTGGCGATCGATCATCTGGACGGGCGCATCATCGTGCTGCTGGCCGAGGAACCGCGCATCGGGGTGCTGGAGATGTCCCGCCGACTGGGGGTGGCGCGCGGGACCGTGCAGGCACGGCTGGACCGTCTGCAGTCGAACGGGGTCATCCGCGGATTCGGTCCGCAGGTGGACCCCGCGGCCCTCGGCTATCCGGTCACCGCGTTCGCCACCCTGCAGATCCGGCAGGGCCAGGGGACCGACGTGCGGGCCCACCTGGCGACGGTGCCGGAGGTGCTGGAGCTGCTGACCACCACGGGCAGCGGGGACATGCTGTGCCGGCTCGTGGCGCGCTCCAACGCCGACCTCCAGCGGGTGATCGACCGGGTCGTCGGTTTCGACGGCATCGTGCGGGCCTCCACGGCGATCGTCATGGAGAACCCCGTCCCGCTGCGGATCATCCCGCTGGTGGAGCAGGCCGCAGCGGACAGCGGAAGGCCGCCGGCCGACCGGGGGTGAGCACCGGCGGACCGGGGGTGTGCCCGTGGCTCCGGGGAGTGGGCCCGTGCGGCGGGGCTAGCAGCTCGGGACCGGGCCCTTGCCCGTGCGCAGTGCCACCAGGGAGTCGACCGCGCCCTTCAGCGTGGTCACCGGGACCAGCCGCAGACCCTTCGGCAGCTCGGCCTTCGCGTCCGCGCACTCGGCCTTCGGCACCAGGAAGACGGTGGCGCCGTCCCGGCGGGCGGCCTGCGTCTTCAGGGCGACCCCGCCGACCGCGCCGACCTTGCCGGCGGCGTCGATCGTTCCCGTACCGGCGATCGTGCGGCCCCCGGTGAGATCTCCGCCGCTGCCGTCGCCGTGCAGCTTGTCGATGATGCCGAGGGTGAACAGCAGGCCCGCGCTGGGCCCGCCCACGTCGGCGAGCTTCAGCGTGACCTTGACCTTGCCCGCGCCGAGCCCGAGGTAGCGCAGCGCCGCCTGCGTCGCTGCGTCCTGGGACTGCCGCATCTGCGCCGCGTTGTGCTTCTCGATCTCCTTGACGGTGTCGCCGCTGGGGTAGACCGAGTCGCGCGGCATGACGGCCCGGTCGGTGCGGAACCAGTTGCCGAGAACGTCGGCGAGGGAGACCGGGGTGTCCGGGCCGGTCGCCTCGATCGTGGTCATCCTCAGCTGCCCGCTGGTCCTCCGGGCCGCCGCGCCGGAGACGGTGATCACCGGGGCGCCCCTGTTCTCGCCGAGCACGTCCGCCGTCATGCCGGGCTGCGCCACCGAGAACGGCAGCGGAGCGAGCGCGGACGCGGCGATCAGGGCCGCCACGGGCAGCGCGCAGACGGCGAGGGCCTGGGGGCGTGTGAGACGTGAGAGCACGAAGTCAATCTAACGCGCGCCCCACCCGCGGCCGTCCGGCCGTCACGTGCGGCCTGCGCTCCCGCCCCGCCCGCGGAACGGCGATACGGGAACGGCCGACGGGCGCGGGCGCGTGGGAGGGCACAGCCCGGCCTGGCCGGCACGCGCTCAAGGCGAGGCACCGGGCGGCGGCCCGGAGCAGGGGCCTCACGCCCGCCGTCACATCGACTCGGGCGACCCTCGCCGCGGGCTCCTCGCCCGGGCTGTCACCCCGGGGTGGTCAGCGGAGGGCTTCGGCGACCTCTCGGGCCGCTTCCACCACCCGTGGGCCCACCCGTTCCGGCACGGCGTCGGCCAGCATCACCACGCCCACGCTGCCCTCGACCCCGGTGACCCCGAGCAGCGGCGCCGCGGCCCCGCTCGCCCCGGCCTCCAGCTCGCCGTGCGTGAGGGTGTAGCCGGGGTCGGCGGACGGCGACCGCCGGGCGGCGAGGATGGCCCGGCCGGCCGCACCCCGGTCCAGGGGGTGCCGGAACCCGGCGCGGTAGGCCACGTGGTAGTCCGTCCAGGTCGGCTCCACCACCGCCACGGCCAGTGCCTCGGACCCGTCCACCAGCGTCAGGTGGGCCGTCGCCCCGATGTCCTCGGCGAGCGACCGCAGCGCGGGCAGCGCGGCCTCCCGTACCAGCGGATGCACCTGCCGGCCGAGCCGCAGCACCCCGAGTCCCACCCGGGCTCGCCCGCCCAGGTCGCGCCGTACGAGCGCGTGCTGCTCCAGCGTGGCGAGCAACCGGTACACCACGGTCCGGTTCACCCCGAGTTTCGTGGACAGCTCGGTGACGGTCAGCCCGTGGTCCGTGTCGGCCAGCAGTTTGAGGACGCGCAGTCCCCGGTCGAGCGTCTGAGAGGTCTCCGCGGTCACGACGCCCCCTCCTTCGGTGGTGAGGTCGGCGGCCCCGGGCGGCGGGTGCGGCGCCGAGTCCCGTCGGCGACGCGCCTCAGAGCCGCCGATCGGCAGAAGGCCCGGCGGCTCCGGGCCTCGTCGCTTCACGGCTGCGCTCCGCGGCGGCGCTGCCACGGGGCGTGTGCGTAGCGGGACAGTAGCGAAGCCGGTTCGCTGAGCGGAAGTCTCCGTCCAGAATCCGGGCAGGGCCGCGACCGGCCTGCCGGCATCCGTCCGGGAACGCACACGGCCCGGAAGCGGCGGGGTCCGGGGCCCACCGGGCCCGGCCGTCCCCCGCGCACCCGGCCGGGCCCGGACCCCCGGGCGCCCGGCTTGGCCGGGCGGGCCCGGACCCCGGGAACACCCGGCGCGATGAAGCGGAGCGTCACCGCATCCGCGTGGCCCACTCCCGCACCTTGTCGATCCGCTGCTGCAGCTGCCCCGCCGTGGCCTCCGCGCTCGGCGGCCCCCCGCACACCCGCCGCAGCTCGGTGTGGATCACTCCGTGCGGCTTGCCGCTCTGGTGCACGTACGCGCCCACCAGCGTGTTGAGCTGCTTGCGCAGCTCCATCAGCTCCTTGTGCGTGACCACCGGCCGCCGCTCGGCCGGCAGCTCCAGCAGGTCGGCCTCGGAGTCCGGCTTCTTCCGGCTGTGCGCGATCTGCCGGGCCTGCCGCTTCTGCAGCAGCAGCTGCACCTGCTCGGGCTCCAGCAGCCCCGGGATCCCGAGGTAGTCCTGCTCCTCCTCGCTGCCCGGGTGGGCCTGCATGCCGAACTCGGCGCCGTCGTACAGCACCCGGTCGAAGACGGCGTCGGACTCCAGCGCCTCGAAGGGCAGCATGTCCTGCTCGCCGGTGTCCTCGTCCTGCTGCTTGTTCGCCTCCTCCATCTCCTTCTCGGACTCGGCGTACGGGTCCTCCTCGCCCTCCTTCTTCGGCTTGTCGAGGGCGTGGTCCCGCTCCTTCTCCATCTCGTTGGCGAAGGTCAGCAGGTCGGGAACGGTCGGCAGGAACACGGACGCGGTCTCGCCGCGCCGCCGGGACCGCACGAAACGCCCGACGGCCTGGGCGAAGAACAGCGGGGTGGAGATCGTCGTGGCGTACACGCCGACCGCGAGGCGCGGCACGTCGACGCCCTCGGACACCATGCGCACGGCGACCATCCACCGGTCGTCGCCGGCGCTGAACTCGTCGATCTTCTTGGAGGCGCCGGCGTCGTCGGAGAGGACCAGCGTCGCCCTGGTGCCGGTGATCTCCCGGATCAGCTTGGCGTAGGCGCGCGCGGAGTCCTGGTCGGAGGCGATGACGAGCGCGCCCGCGTCTGGGATGGCCTTGCGGACCTCGGTGAGCCGCTGGTCGGCGGCGCGCAGCACGCTCGGCATCCAGTCGCCGCGCGGGTCGAGGGCGGTACGCCAGGCCTGGCTGACCGCGTCCTTGGTCATCGGCTCGCCGAGCCGCGCCGCGACCTCGTCCCCGGCCTTGGTGCGCCAGCGCATGTTGCCGCTGTAGGAGAGGAAGATGACCGGCCGGACGACGCCGTCGGCGAGCGCGGACCCGTACCCGTAGGTGTAGTCCGCGGCGGACCGCCGGATGCCGTCCGGGCCCTCCTCGTAGGTCACGAAGGGGATGGGGTTGGTGTCCGACCGGAACGGCGTACCGGTGAGCGCCAGCCGCCGGGTCGCGGGCTCGAACGCCTCCAGGCACGCCTCGCCCCAGGACTTCGAGTCGCCGGCGTGGTGGATCTCGTCCAGGATGACGAGCGTCTTGCGCTGCTCCACCCGGTTGCGGTGCAGCATGGGGCGCACCCCGACGCCGGCGTACGTGACGGCGACCCCGTCGTACTCCTTGCCGAGCGGACCGGCGCTGTACTCGGGGTCGAGCTTGATCCCGACCCGGGCCGCCGCCTCCGCCCACTGCTTCTTCAGGTGCTCGGTCGGCGCGACCACGGTCACCTGCTGCACGACGTGGTGGTGCAGCAGCCAGGAGGCGAGCGTCAGCGCGAAGGTCGTCTTGCCCGCGCCGGGGGTCGCGACGGCGAGGAAGTCACGCGGCTGCTCCTGGATGTACTTGTCCATCGCCGCCTGCTGCCAGGCACGCAGCTTGCTGGCGGTGCCCCAGGGGGCCCGGCCCGGGAAGGCGGGCGAGAGGTGGTGGGAGTGCGCGGAGGAAACGGACATGGCTGTGGGCCCGGAGGGCCTTCCGTTGAGGGCGGTGGCGGGTGACGGGCTGGCGGTGGTCACGGTCTCCGTGGATGCAAGGTCGGGCGGCTACGTATGACAACCGGGCCACCCTACCGGCGTCGCCCCGCCGCCCACGGCCGGACGAGGCCGGGTCGCCCCCGGGTGGGATCCACGTCACAGCGGCCGCGCCGGCCGCACCGGCAACCGGTGTCCCGGCGGCCGGCCCGGCGGCCCCGGATTCCTCCGCCCTGCGGCGCACCGCACCGGACACCGCGGCCCGATCCGACCTGGTCCGGACGGAACGCCCTGGCCTAGGCCGCGCCGCCCGCCGGCGTGCCGTCCGGCTGCCGCTCGCTCAGCCGCGTCGTCACCCAGGCCCCCGCCAGCGCCACGGCCGCCATCGGCAGGAAGACGGCGGCGAAGGCGGCGGGGCGAGAGGCGCCTGCCGCCGCGGCCTCCGTGCTGCCGCCGCCGAGGGCCGCGAAGGCCGCGCCGGTCGCCGCGAGGAGGACGACGTTGGACAGGGCGTCGGAGATCTGCAGGGCGGCCGAGTTGGCGCCGGCCTCCTCCGGGGCGGACAGCTTCAGCAGCAGCACGCTGGAGGAGGAGATCACCAGCCCCATCCCGAAGCAGCCCACGGCCCAGGCGACGGCCACGGTCCACACGGGAACGGAGTGCACGAGCACGCTCGGCGCGGTGACGATCGCGGCGGCGACCAGCGCCGTCCCCAGGGTCATCAGCCGCTCCCGGTACGGCTCCACGCGCGCCCGGGACTGCACGTACGACCCGAGCGCCCAGGTCCCGCCGCCCGCCGCCAGCGAGAACCCGGCCAGCGTCGGCGACAGCCCGCGCTGGGTGACCAGCATCAGCGGCACGAAGGACTCGGCGGTGACGAACGAGCCGGCGGCCAGCCCGCGCAGCAGCACGACGGCCGGCAGGCCGCGGGCCGCCCGCCAGGTGCCGCGGGGAAGCAGCCCGAGCACGGCGGGCACGAGCAGCGCGGCGCCGGCCAGCCCCGGGACCAGGGAGAGGGGGCGCAGGTCCTGGGCGGCGTACTGCAGGAGCCCGGCGCCCAGGGAGATGCCGAGGGCGAGCCGGATGCGGCGCCGGTCGAAGGAGGCGGCGGCGGTCTCCTCGTCCACCGGCCCGGCCGCCCGCCGCCGTATCTGCGGCAGGGCCAGCGCGAGCGGGAACACGACGAGGGCGGGGATGCCGAGGAAGACCCAGCGCCAGCCGAGGTGCTCGGTGACGGCGCCGGAGGCGAGGGGGCCGACGACGGACGGGACGACCCAGCCGGCCGCGAAGGCGGCCATGATCGCGGGCCGCAGCCGCTCCGGGTAGGCCCGGCCGACGACGACGTACAGCGCGACGATGACCAGCCCGCCGCCCAGGCCCTGCACCGCCCGCCCGAGGATGAACACCCACATGGCCTGCGCGGTGCCGGCGACGACCAGGCCCGCGGCGAAGGCGCCGATGCCGGTCGTCAGCGCGCCGAGCGGTCCCCGCCGGTCGGACCACTGCCCGGCGAGCACCATGCCGAAGAGACTGGTGGTGAAGTACCCGGAGAAGGCGAACGCGTACAGCGCGACGCCGTCCAGGTCCCGCGCGGCGACCGGCATGGCGGTGCCGACCGCGGTCGCCTCGAAGGCGATCAGGACCACGACGGACACGATCCCGACGCTGAGCGCCCGGTGCGCCCGGCCCAGCACGCCGCCGTCCTCGTCGGAGGGCGGACCGAGGACGGCGGGATCGCGGGATTCGAGGGCGCTCATGCCCGCCAGGGTAAGGCCCGCGACCCGGTCACGCCCCTGTCAGGAGCCGGACCTCGGCTCCGCCCTTGGTCGTAGGCCCCGGGCCCTCCCGTGAACGCCGTGTGGCAGTCCCGTTGCGGCACCCCCGTCGCCCTTGAGCCCCGCCCCCGCGGGCCCGTACGTTCTCCACACGGACCCGGCCGCGCGGCCGCCGGTCCGGACGACACGGCCGTGTGCCCGAGTGGTTCAGGGACTCGCCTGCAAAGCGAGTTACGCGGGTTCGATCCCCGCCACGGCCTCCAGGGTGCGGGACGGGCGAGGGCGGTGCCCCCGGTGGGGGGGCGCCGCCCTCGCCTGCCTGTCGCGGGGGCCGGTCGCGGCGATGCCTCCGGGGCACGTGCCGGGCGGGCGTGGGCGAACTCCCCGGCTCCGGCTCCTCCATCGGCCATGACGCGGACGACGACGTCGCCCTCGTCGTCCGGACGAAACCCGACCCTGTCACCCGACGGCAGGACCGCGGCCGACGCACTGCTGCCCGCGGCCCCGGACCGGATCCGCGCCGGTCTCCCGCTGCCCGGCGGTCGGGACGTCAGAGCACCCCGCCCGACTCGTCCCGCAGGAGTTCGGTCCAGTAGTGCCAGGTCGTGTTCGGCAGGGCGCCGGTGGGGTCGAGGGTGTTCAGGGTGTGGACCATGGCGGCGACCAGCTGGTCGTAGGCGTGGGTCGCCAGTTCGCGGCCCAGGTGGGCGTCGATGGTGCGCTCGTGGTGGATGAGCCACAGGGTGAAGGCCAGGGTGGAGACGTCGGTGTTGAGCGGGTAGAGCGTCGCCTCCGGCTCGCTGAAGGTGAGGACCGCGCCCGTTCTGCCGTCCACCACCAGGCTGTTGTCCTGGAGCAGGTGGCCGAGGCGGATCAAGTGGTCGCAGTGGGCCGGGAGTTCCTCGGCAGGGTAGTCGGGGTGCTCCTCCAGGACGTACTCCCGGAGCGTCGGCAGGGAGACGTCCGTGTCGGCGTGGAAGCAGACCGCCTCCTCCGGCAGCCCCGTCTCCCGCAGGAAGCGGCGGGTCGGCTCGTGGGTGAGCGTCCCCGGGAAGTCGACCTCCTCGAAACGCGCCACCCGGCCGTGCCCGAACTCCTGGTCCAGGACGCGCGCGGGGAGGTCAAGGGTGAGGCCCGAGGCGGTGCCGGGACCGGCGACGAGGGAGAGCGGGCGGATCAACGCGGCCGCCTTCCAGTACGGCGGGACCCGGCCGTCGGTGCCCTCCTCGAACAGGGCGAGGAGGCGGCGGGAGGCCTCGGTCACCGTCCCGGGGCCGTACTGCCCGGCGAGGGAGGCGAACCGGCCGCGCAGGCCCGCCAGTTCCTCGGTGACTGCGGCGAAGCGCAGCAGCGTGTGCAGGGAGGGCGCGAAGGGGCGCGGGGCGGACGGGTCGAGGAGGTGGGCCGTCGTCAGCTCGCCCGTGCCGCCGTCGAGCAGGATCGACTCGCGGTCCATGCCGGCCGGGGTGAGCAGTTCGCCGATCACCAGACGGCCGCGCAGCTCCTCCGCGAGGTGGAGGGGCCCGTCCGCGGCGTCGGCAAGCGTGCGCAGGCCGTGCGCGCGCAGCGGCGAGAAGGTGAGGAGACCGGTGTCCGCGGGCAGTCCGGGGCCGGTGAGCAGGCCGCGCGTCGGCGCGTGCGTGACGTAGTGGTCCACTTCCGCCTCGGTCAGCGTGATCGCCGGTGCTCCGGCGTCGGTCGTGCTCATCGCTCCCCCGCGATCTTCCCCGTGCGGGACGGCGTGCCCACACCGTCGTCCGCACCCCTCGGGCAGGTGCCCCCACTGACCGGCACACTACGCCGCCCCACTGACAACGGCCCGCACCGGGAAGGACGTCGATCGGGCGGGGCGCGTTGCCCGCGTCCGCGATATTTCCGGCACGGTCGGCCGGGGGGGGCGGGACAGGCCCGGACGGCAGCGGCGGGCGGCGGCCGCTGCGGACCCTGCCCGGCGCCGGCCGTCGCCCCGGCGCGCGGGACCACGCCGTGCCCCGGCCGCAGCGGATCCCGGCCGGCGCCGCGACCGGCGTGCTCACCGGCCCGGCGCAGCCGCCGGCTCGGTCGCCGGCCCGGCGCGACGGCCGGCTCGGTCAACGGCCCGGCGCCGCGCCCCACGTGGTCACCGGCCCGGCGTCGCGCCCGGCGTGGTCACCGGTCCGTCACCACCGCCGCCTGCGGGCGGATCGGGAGGCGGTTGACCGGGCGGCCGGTGGCGGCGCGGACGGCGGAGGCGATCGCCGCCGGGGCCGTCACCACCGGGACCGCGCTGACCGACTTGGCGCCGAAGGGGGCCACCACGTCACGCTCCTCGACCAGTTTGACGATCCGGATGTCGGGGGCGTCGAGGGCGGTCGGGAGGGCGTAGCCGGTCAGGTCGGGGTGGCGGACCAGGCCGCGCGGGGTGCGGAGGTTCTCGGTGAGGGCGATCCCCACGCCCTGCGTCACGCCCGCCTCGATCCGGGCCGTCAGCTGGGCCGGGTTCAGCACCCGGCCCACGTCCTGGGCCACCGCCAGCTCCACCACCCGCACCGAGCCCAGCTCGATGTCCACGTCCACGACCGCGCGGATCGCGCAGAAGGCGAGGCCGACGAAGGCGTCGCCCTGGCCGGCGGCGTTCAGCGGCTCGGTGGGGTGCGGGCGGCACTGGGCCGTGGCCCACAGCTCCTTGCCCTCCAGCGCCTCGGAGACGGTCGTGGACAGCACGCCGTCGTACGACGTGATCTTCCCGTCGGTGATCTGCAGCAGCTCGGTGGACATGCCGAACTTGTGGGCCAGGGGCTGCAGGAGCTGCGTGCGGACCATCTTCGCGGCCCGCTCCACCGCGCCGCCCGACACCCAGGTGTGCCGGCCGCGGCAGCCCGCGCCGGCCGGGGGCTGGTCGGTGTCCACGGGGGCCACGTGGACCTCCTCGACGCCGAGGGTCTCCTGGACGATCTGCCGGGCGAGGGTGGTGAAGCCCTGGCCGGTCTCCACGGCCGCGCACAGCACGGTCGCGATGCCGTCGTGGACCTTGACGGTCGCCGTGGACACCTCGTCGGCGCCCTCCGCGCCGAGCATGTGCACCATGCCCAGGCCGTAGCCGACGCCCCGGCGCACCGCGCCCGGCTCGCCCGCGCCCTCGGGGCCGCCGGGCAGCAGCCACTCCTCCTCGGGGGTGTCCTTGGGCAGCGCGGGCAGCGGGTGGTCGCGTACCGCCTGCAGGAGTTCGGCGACCGGCGCCGGGCAGGTCACCGTCTGGCCGATCGGGAGGACGTCGCCGGTCGCGAGCACGTTGCGCAGCCGCAGCTCGGCCGGGTCCAGGCCCAGCTTCTTGGCCAGCTTGTCCATCTGGGCCTCGTAGGCGGCGCACACCTGCATGGCGCCCTCGCCGCGCACGTGCCCGGAGGGCGGGTTGTTGGTGCGGACGGCCCAGCCCTCGATGAAGGCGTTCGGGACGACGTACGGGCCGCACGCGAAGGAGACGGCGGCGGCGAGGGCGTCGGAGGAGGTGTCGGCGTACGCGCCCGCGTCCAGCAGGATCTGCGCCTCGACCTTGACCAGCTTGCCCTCCGCGTCGGCGTGGTGGCGGTAGCGCAGCAGGGTGGGGTGGCGGTGGGCGTGGCCGAGGAAGGACTCCTCGCGCGTGGCGGTGAGTTTCACCGGGCAGCCGGTCCTGAGCGCGAGCAGGCCGAGCGGGAGCTGGAAGCCCTGGTCCTCGCGGTCCGCCGTGGCGCCGGGCACCCCGGTGACGACGATCTTCACCCGTTCGGGGGGTAGGCCGTAGCAGGCGGCTGCGGTGTTGCGGTCGGTGTGCGGGTCGGTGGAGGCCAGGTACAGCTCCACTCCGCCGTCGGGCCGCGGCACGGCGAGGCCGGCCTCGGCGCCGATGGGGGCCGGGTCCTGGCGGCCGATGCGGTACAGGCCCTCGACCACCACCTCGCCGACCGCCTGGGGGTCGCCGTGGTGCAGCGGGATGTGCCGGATCAGGTTGCCGTCGGGGTGCAACGGCTCGGCCTCGAAGGCTTGTTCGGGGTCGGTGACGGGGTCGAGCAGCTCGTACTCGACGATCACGGCCGCGGCGGCCATCCGCGCGGTGTCCGGGTGGTCGGCGGCGACGGCGGCGATGGGCTCGCCGTGATGCCGTACGACCTCGGAGGCGAACACCGGCCGGTCGGGCGTCCCGCGTCCGTGGCGGGGGGTGCCGGGCACGTCCTCGTGGGTGATGACCGCGCGGACTCCGGGCATCTCGCGCGCGTGGGTGGTGTCGATGGACACGATCCGCGCGTGCGCGTGCGGGGAGCGCAGCACGGCCGCCCACAGCAGGCCCTCCGCCCACAGGTCGGCCGCGTACGGGAAGGTGCCCTCGGTCTTGGCGCGGGCGTCGGCGTGCGGCAGCGAGGCGCCGAGCCCGTGCGGCAACGGCTCGGCCGCGGGGGCGGGTTCCGCCGCGGTGGTCGCGGTGCCGGCTTCGTTGCTCACGCCTGGCCTCCGTCCTGGCCGTAGTGCTGTCCGTCCTGCGCTCCCGGCGGTGTGCCGTACGGGTCCCGCGCGTCCGGGTAGGAGCCCGGGGCGTCGCCGTAGGGGCCGCTCGGGGTGTCCCCGTAACCGTCGTGACCGTCGGGGGCCGCCTGGAACGCCTGCTGCGTCCGGGGGGTGTCGAACGCCCCCGGGGCCTCGAACGCCGACGGGTGGACGCCGCCGGCGCCGGGGCCCGCCTGGTGCGGGATGCGGGCCTCGTCCGCGTCCGTCTCCGGGCCGGCACGGGAGGCCTCGCGCTCGGCGACGACCTCCTTGACGGCGTCCAGGACGCCCCGGTAGCCGGAGCAGCGGCACAGGTTGCCGCACAGGGCCTGCCGGGTCTCCAGTTCGGTCGGGGCCGGGTTGCCCTCCAGCAGGTCGTGCACGGTCATCGCCATGCCGGGCACGCAGAAGCCGCACTGCACGGCGCCGCACCGGGCGAGCGCCCGCTGGACGTCGGAGGGCCGCCCGTCGGCGGCCAGGCCCTCGACGGTGCGCACCTCGCTGCCGGCCGTGGTGGCCGCCGGAACCAGGCAGGAGGCCACCAGGCGGCCGTCGACCTGCACGTTGCAGGCGCCGCACTCGCCCTGCGAGCAGCCGTCCTTGGCGCCGGCGAGGCCCAGCCGCTCGCGCAGCACGTACAGCAGCGACTCGCCGATCCAGGCGTCGGTGACCGGACGGTCGGCGCCGTTGACGCGCAGGACGTAGGAGGCCAGGGGGTGGTCGTCGTACGGCGCGGAGGGCACGGCCGCCTCCGGGTCCCCGGCCCCGTCGGGCGCACCCTCGGGGGCCGTCTCCCCGGCGGAGTCCTCGGGAGCGCCGTCGCCGTCGGGCGCGGAGGGGTGCTCCGCCGCGGGCGCGTCGGCCGCCGATGTGCCGGACGCGGGCGCGTCGGCCGTCGGCGTGTCGGCCGTGGGCGCGTCGGCGGGGCTTTCGGGCACCGCCGACGCCTCGTCCGCCTCGCCCGGCCCGGCGGACGCCTCCGCAGGGGCCGTGGCGGCCTCCGTCGCGGCCTGCGGCGCGGCGCCCGGCTCCCCGGCCTGCTCCTGGCCTGCCGGGCCGTCAGCGGCCCGCTCGGCGGCCCCTCCGGGGTCGTGTGCGTCCCCGGCCGGCTCCGCACCGGCACGGTCCTCGCTCCGGGCGTGCCCGGCGTCGGCGTGGACGGCTCCGGGCTCGCTCCCGGCGTCCTCGGTCCCGGCCCGCCCGGCGTCCGCATCACCGCCGCCGGAGTACCCGGTGTCGGCGTACCCGGCCCCCTCGGCGTGAACGGCTCCCGCGTGCCCGGCGTCCGCGTCCGCGTGCCCGGCCTGCCCGGCGTCGGCGTCCCCGTCTTCGGCGTGACCGGTGCCGGCCTGCGCGGCCTGTCCGGCGTCCGCGTGCCCCGCGTCGCCCTGCCCGGCCCCCGTGTGCCCGGCCTCGGCGTGTCCGGCCTCTGCGTGTCCGGCCTCTGCGTGTCCGGCCTCTGCGTGTCCGGCCTCTGCGTGTCCGGCCTCTGCGTGTCCGGCCTCTGCGTGTCCGGCCTCTGCGGCCTCCGCGTCCGCACCGCCTGCGTGACCGGTGCCGGCCTGCGCGGCCTGTCCGGCGTCCGCGTGCCCCGCGTCGCCGTGCCCGGTCCCGGCGTGCCCGGCGTCCGCGTGCCCGCCGTCCGCATACCCGCCGTCCGCGTGCACACCGTCCGCGTGCCCGGCGTCCAGATGCGCGGCCCCGTGGCCGCCCCCGGTGTGACCGCCCCCGGTGAACTCGCCCGCGTGACCGGCGTCGGCGTACTCGCCCGCACGACCGGTCTGCGGGAACCCGCCCGCGTGACCGGCCTCGGTGAACTCGCCCGGGTGACCGGCCTGCGGGAACCCGCCCGCGTGACCGGTCCCGGTGAACTCGCCCGGGTGACCGGCGTGTGTGAACTCGCCCCCGTGGCCCGGCTCCGGCCACCCGGATGCGGTCCGGTCGTGCTCCGCGGGCCCGGCGGGGGCCTGCCCGTATCCGTCCTGCGGGACGTACCCCTCGGGCGCGGGGGCGCCCGGCTGGGCCGGGGGCCCGCCCCACGGGCCGCCGGCGCCGTCGGTCGCCCAGGGGGCGGGCGCACCGCCGGGCAGGGTGGCCGGCGGGGTGCCGCCCCACTGCTCGACCAGGGAGGACGTGGTGAACTCCCCTGACTCCTCCGGGATCTCGCCCCCGGCGACCGGGATGGACCACTGCCCGGTGACGTCGTGTCCCGGCGCGGCCGGGGCCGGGGGCTCCTGGAACGTCCAGTGCTGGGTGCCGGGCTGGTACGCGTACCGGTCGTCCGCGGACTGGCCGGGCGCCGGCGCGGTGTTCGGGTCGGGCCACCGGCCGCCGCCGTCGGGCGCGGACCAGGCGTCCGCGGCGCCGTCGGTGTGCGTGGCGGTGATCCGCGGCGGCACGTAGCCGTGGCCGGGCGCGGCCAGCGGGCTGTCGCCGGCCAGCAGGGCGTCGATGCCGCCCTCGGGCAGCTGGACGAACGCGGTCGCTCCGTCGTCGTAGTCGCCCTGGGGCAGCGGGTCCCAGCGGCCGCCGCCCTGGGCCGTGCCCTCTCCGTGCTGGTCGTCGGTCACGACAGCGCCCTCCCCAGTGCTCGTCGGGCCAGCGCGGCGACGGTGCGCCGCAGGTGCAGTACGGCGGGCGGAAGCGGGGTCACCGAGCCGTCGGGTTCGGGGACCGGGTCGGGGATGCAGGCCGCGGCGACGTACTCGCCGAAGGCGTGCAGGGCCTCCGGGACGAGGGCGCGGTCGTTGTCCCAGTCGATGAGCCGGGCGACCCACTGCTCGGCGTCCAGGGGGCGCAGCGGCATCGGCGCTATGGCGCCGACGGCGCAGCGCACCCCGCGCCGTGCGGGGTCCAGGACCAGGGCGACGGACGCCGTCGCGCGGCCCGGGCCGGTGCGGCCGGTCGCCTTCAGGAAGACCTGCGGGGCGTGCAGCAGCGGCACGCGCACGTAGCCGATGAGTTCCCCGCCGCGCAGCATCTCCACGCCGGCCAGCAGGTGCGACACCGGGATCTCCCGGCGGGCTCCGCCCGGGCCCGCGATGATCAGCGTCGCTTCCAGGGCGGCCAGCACCGGCAGGGCGTCCCCGGTGGGGGCGGCCGTGGCGATGTTGCCGCCCAGGGTGCCCGCGTTGCGGATGTGCGGCGGGCCCGCGGCGCGCGCGGCGGCGGCGAGCGCGGGGATCAGGGCCGCGAAGTCGGGGCGGCCCATGCGCGCGTGCGTGAGGCCCGCGCCGAGCAGCGCGTGGCCGTCCTGGTACTGCCAGCCGCGGATCTCGCTGATGCGGCCGAGGCCCACCAGGGCGGCGGGCCTGAGCTGGCCGGAGTTGACGGCGGCCATCAGGTCGGTGCCGCCGGCCACGGGCACGGCGGCGGGCATGGCGGTGAGGGCCGCCACGGCCTCGTCCAGCGTCGTGGGCAGCGTGACGGCCTGCGCCGCCTGCGGTGCGTGCGTGGTCAAACCGGCTGCCCCTTCCCGCTGCCCCACCTGGTCCCGCCTGTGCTGCCGTACGGTACGTGCTGACAGGGCGGACGAGGCAACTCTGGCACATCTTCGCAGCGCCCGGACGCACGGGTCGGCCAGGAGGCATTCGCCCACTCCATCGGGGAGATGACCCGGTTCGGCACGGCTTCACCGGTGCGCGCGGATTGCCACTCTTCGGTGGCGCCGCCGGTATTGCTCCGTTACCTGATCGGGGGCGGCCCCTCGATCGGGCGGCCGAGCACGCCGGGGCGCCGCTGCCAGGGCCGGGGCCCGGTGGGCGGCCGGTAGCCGACGCCGAGGGCGTCAAGTCGCCGGTAGTGGGCGGTCATCCGGCGCTCGAAGTCCGCGAAGTCCCGTTCCGCGGGGGCGGGCAGCCGGCTCCAGGCCACCTCGGCGAAGGCCGCGAGCCGGGGGAAGGCCTGGTAGTCGACGCGGGCGGCGTCCTCCAGCACTTCGGTCCAGATGTTGGCCTGAGTGCCGAGCACGTGCCGGGCCTCCTGCTCGGTGAGTCCGGCCGGCACCGGCTCGAACCGGTAGACGTCCTCCAGCGTGCGGACGAAGCCGATCGGCACCGGCTCGTCCTCGCCGGGGGCCTGCCGGTGGTCCAGGTACACGTACTGCTCCGGGCACATGACCACGTCGTGGCCGGCCCGCGCGGCGGCGGCCCCGCCCGCGTAGCCGCGCCAGGAGGAGACCGCCGCGCCCGGGGCGAGTCCGCCCTCCAGGATCTCGTCCCAGCCGATGAGCCGGCGTCCGCGCGCGGCGAGCCAGGCGTCGAAGTGGCCGATGAACCACGCCTGGAGCCCGTCCTCGCCGGCGAGGCCCAGTTCGGCGATGCGGCTCTGGGCGGCCGGGGAAGCGGCCCACTGCTCCTTGGGGCACTCGTCGCCGCCGATGTGCACGAACCGCGAGAACGCGGCGGCGTCCGCGGGGAACAGCTCCAGAACCTCCTCCAGGACCCCTTCGTAGAAGCGCAGGGTGGTGTCGGTGGGGGCCAGCACGTTGGCGGAGACGCCCCAGGTGTCCCAGACGGAGAGGGCGGCGGTGTCCACGACGTCGGTGTTGCCGAGTTCGGGGTACGCGGCGATGGCGGCCTGCGAGTGGCCCGGCACGTCGATCTCCGGGACGACGCTGATGTGCCGTTCGGCGGCGTAGGCGACGATCTCCCGGATGTCGTCCCGGGTGTAGTGGCCCCCGTGCGGCCTGTCGTCCCACAGCGGGGAGGCCCGGTGTCCGATTTTCGTCCGTGCCCGCCAGGAGGCGACCTCGGTCAGCCCGGGATACCGCTCGATCTCGATGCGCCAGCCCTGGTCGTCCGTCAGGTGCAGGTGGAGCACGTTGAGTTTGTGCGCGGCCATCAGGTCCAGGTAGCGCAGCACGCCGTCCTTGGGCATGAAGTGCCGTGCCACGTCGAGGAGGAGGCCGCGCCAGGCGAACCGGGGGGCGTCCTCGACGACCTGCCCGGGGACCTCGGGCGCGGCGTCGGGCCGTACGGGGGCGCGGCGGAAGGCGTCCGGGCCGAGCAGTTGGCGCAGGGTCTGCGCGCCCCAGAACACGCCGGCGGGTCCGCCGCCGCGGATCTCCACGCCCCGTCCGGCGGCCGCGTCCAGCCGGTACCCCTCCGGCTCCAGGGCGTCGTCGACCAGCAGCCGCACCCCGTCGCGGGCGTCCCGCGGTCCGGGGCGCAGCGGCAGCCCCAGGGCCGCGCCGAGCGTCGCGCGCAGCCAGCGTTCGGTGCGGTCCGTGCCCGGGCCGGCCCACAGGGTGGTGCCGCGGCCGAGCGGCACGGCGGCGCCCGCCGGTCCCTCGACGGCGCGCGGCGCCGGAATCAGTTCCACCACGTTCAGCCCCTCACCCAGCAGTGCGCCGCGCGGCCCGCGGCGGCGGTCTCGACGTGCAGAACGCCTCGCAGGCTAGGGACCGCCCGACACCACGACAAGAGGTCTGGACCATATGGCGGCCGGAGAACGCGCAAATCCCCGGGAGGCGCCTGGCGCACCTCCCGGGGACCTCACCGCTCATGGGGGGGGCGGGGCCTACTTCTTGTCGCCGCCCTTGTCGTCGCCGCCGCTGCCCATGGACTCGTAGATCTCCTTGCACATCGGGCACACGGGGTACTTCTTCGGGTCACGGCCCGGCACCCAGACCTTGCCGCACAGCGCCACGACGGGGGTGCCGTCGAGGGCGCTCGCCATGATCTTGTCCTTCTGGACGTAGTGGGCGAAGCGCTCGTGGTCGCCGTCGCCGTGGGACACCTGCGGTGTCGGCTCTACGAGGGTCCCCGTCCCAGTCCCGCGCTCGGGCTCAAGAGTGCTCATACGCCCAGGGTACTGAAGCTCACACGCATCAGTTGAGCGACGGGTCGTCCGGATACGTGGCCACCATCGCCAGCTCGTTGCGCTGCCGGCGCAGCACCTCGCGCCAGAGTCTCTCCGGGGCCGGGGACGACACGTCGCCGGGCTCGGACTCGACGACGTACCAGGCGCCCTCCGCCAGCTCGTCCTCCAGCTGGCCCGGGCCCCATCCGGCGTACCCGGCGAAGATCCTCAGCGAGCCGACGGCGGAGGCGAGGAGCTCCGGCGGCGCCTCCAGGTCGACCAGCCCGATCGCGCCGTGCACCCGCCGCCAGCCGAGGGGGGCGCCGTCGCCGTTCGCACCGCCGGGGATGACCGCGACGCCGAGCGCCGAGTCCAGCGAGACGGGGCCGCCCTGGAAGACGACGCCGGGCTCGCCGGCGAGGTCGGCCCAGCCCTCCAGGATGTCGCCCACGTCCACCGGGGTGGGACGGTTGAGGACGACGCCGAGGGAGCCCTCCTCGTCGTGGTCGAGGAGGAGCACCACCGCACGGTCGAAGTTCGGGTCCGCCAGGGCGGGGGTGGCCACGAGCAGCCGCCCTGTGAGCGAGGACACCTCGGTCATGCCAGACATGATCCCGCACTTTGCCCCGGTGTGGGGAGCCGATCGCCGGGACGCAGCTCAGGGCGTACGGACGCGCCCCCGGCGCACGCTCCGGGCCGGTGACCGCGCGTGCCCGGTGGGGAACGGTTCGTGTTGTGACACAGCTATGACCCGACTGGGCGGTCCTCGGGCTTACGGGCGGGGGGTGATCGGCGATTACCCTGTCTTCCCGGCCCCTGCGCACAGTGATCGGCCGGCCCCTGACCAACTTCATCGGAACGCGAGATTCATGACCGTCAACGACGATGTCCTGCTTGTCCACGGCGGAACCCCGCTGGAGGGCGAGATCCGTGTCCGCGGTGCGAAGAACCTCGTGCCGAAGGCCATGGTCGCCGCCCTGCTGGGCGGCGAGCCGAGCCGACTGCGCAATGTTCCGGACATCCGTGACGTGCGGGTCGTACGCGGCCTGCTCCAACTGCACGGGGTGACGGTCCGTCCGGGCGAGGAGCCCGGCGAACTGGTCCTCGACCCCACCCGCGTCGAGAGCGCCAACGTGGCCGACATCGACGCCCACGCGGGTTCCAGCCGCATCCCGATCCTCTTCTGCGGCCCGCTGCTGCACCGTCTCGGCCACGCGTTCATCCCGGGCCTGGGCGGCTGCGACATCGGCGGCCGGCCCATCGACTTCCACTTCGACGTGCTGCGGCAGTTCGGCGCGACCATCGAGAAGCGGGCGGACGGACAGTACCTGGAGGCCCCGAAGGGCCTGCGGGGCACGAAGATCCGGCTGCCGTACCCGTCCGTCGGCGCGACCGAGCAGGTGCTGCTGACGGCCGTGCTCGCCGAGGGCGTCACGGAGTTGTCCAACGCGGCCGTCGAGCCGGAGATCGAGGACCTCATCTGCGTGCTGCAGAAGATGGGCGCGATCATCGCGATGGACACCGACCGGACGATCCGCATCACCGGTGTGGACAAGCTCGGCGGCTACACCCACGCGGCCCTCCCCGACCGCCTGGAGGCCGCGTCGTGGGCGTCGGCGGCGCTGGCGACCAACGGCAACATCCTCGTCCGCGGCGCCCAGCAGCGCTCGATGATGACGTTCCTGAACACCTACCGGAAGGTGGGCGGCGCCTTCGAGATCGGCGACGAGGGCATCCGTTTCTGGCACCCCGGCGGCCAGTTGAAGTCCATCGCCCTGGAGACGGACGTGCACCCCGGCTTCCAGACGGACTGGCAGCAGCCGCTGGTGGTGGCCCTCACGCAGGCCACCGGCCTGTCCATCATCCACGAGACGGTGTACGAGTCCCGCCTCGGCTTCACCTCCGCGCTGAACCAGATGGGCGCGCACATCCAGCTCTACCGCGAGTGCCTCGGCGGCTCCGACTGCCGGTTCGGCCAGCGCAACTTCCTGCACTCCGCGGTGGTGTCGGGCCCGACCCGGCTGCAGGGCGCCGACCTGGTCATCCCCGACCTGCGCGGCGGCTTCTCGTACCTCATCGCGGCCCTGGCGGCCGAGGGCACCTCGCGCGTCCACGGCATCGACCTCATCAACCGCGGCTACGAGAACTTCATGGAGAAGCTCGTGGAGCTCGGCGCCAAGGTCGAACTGCCGGGCAAGGCGCTCGGCTAGACACGCGCGGCGGGCCCCCGCACGGCGGGCCGCACACGGCGAAAGGGCGGCCCCCCTCGACTGGAGGGGGGCCGCCCTTTTCGGCGTCTCCGGCTGGGACTCGTCCCGCGAGCGGCGCGGGGAACTGCGCGGCCGGCCACAGCGGGCCGGCAGCCACCCGCGGCGCTCGCAGGGGACGGCGCTCGAAGCCGAGCGCCTGCCGCTTACTTGCCCTTGGCGGCTTCCTTGAGCTTGGAGCCCGCGGTGACCTTCACGCTGTAGCCGGCGGGGATGCTGATGGGCTCGCCGGTCTGCGGGTTGCGCGCGGTGCGAGCGGCACGGTGGGTGCGCTCGAAGGTGAGGAAGCCGGGGATGGTGACCTTCTCGTCGCCCTTGGCGACGATCTCGCCGACGGTCTCGGCGAACGCGGCCAGCACGGCGTCGGCGTCCTTGCGGGTCACCTCGGCGCGGTCGGCCAGCGCGGCCACCAGCTCACTGCGGTTCATGTTGTTACTCCCGTGTCTTTCTTGCCGTTGGGGTGTGCCACGCGGCGGAAAGCCGCCCGAGGCACTGCGATGCCGATGCGCTCGCGCCCCTGGGGGTGCCCCCTGGACGTGGTCCCTGGGGGAGCATCCTGCCCCTACCTGCGGCGGGAAAGCCAATCCAGCACCCGTAGGAGTCGTGAGAACACCCTGGGGAGTCACACGAGAAGCGCCTGCTCGGCCGTCACCCTAGAGCGCCCCCGGCATCCGGTGGTTTCACGACGCGCCGGTGCGGGGGCCGCCGTGGCGATGCTCACAGCCCCCTCGCACCGTGCGGCGCGCCGCGCCTCAGGCCGTCGCGCCGGCCGCCCTGGCGGCCTCGCGGACCGCCCCGGCGACCGCGCCCGCGACCTTGTCGTTGAAGACGCTGGGGACGATGTAGTTCGGGTTCAGCTCGTCCTCGGTCACCACGTCGGCGAGGGCCTTCGCGGCGGCGAGCATCATCTCGGTGTTGACGGTGCGGGACTGGGCGTCCAGCAGGCCGCGGAAGACACCCGGGAAGACCAGCACGTTGTTGATCTGGTTGGGGAAGTCGGAGCGGCCGGTGGCGACGACGGCCGCCGTCTGGCGGGCGACCGCGGGGTCCACCTCGGGGTCGGGGTTCGCGAGCGCGAACACGATGGCGTCGTCGGCCATGGCGGCCACGTCGGCGCCGTCGAGGACGTTCGGGGCGGAGACGCCGATGAAGACGTCGGCGCCGCGCACGGCCTCCTTCAGGGTGCCGGTGAGGTTCTCGGGGTTGGTGTTGTCGGCGATCCAGCGCAGCGCCGAGCCGGCCGGGGCGTCCACGAGGTCCTCGCGGCCGGCGTGCACCACGCCGTGGATGTCGGCGACGACGGCGTTCTTCAGGCCCGCGGCGATCAGCAGCTTCAGGATGGCCGTGCCGGCCGCGCCGGCGCCGGACATGACGACCCGGATGTTCTCGATGGCCTTGCCCGTGACGCGCAGGGCGTTGGTCAGGGCGGCCAGGACGACGATCGCGGTGCCGTGCTGGTCGTCGTGGAAGACGGGGATGTCGAGGGCCTCGCGCAGGCGGGCCTCGATCTCGAAGCAGCGCGGCGCGGAGATGTCCTCGAGGTTGATGCCGGCGAAGCCGGGGGCGATCGCCTTGACGATCTCCACGATCGCGTCGGTGTCCTGGGTGTCCAGGCAGATCGGCCAGGCGTCGATGCCGGCGAAGCGCTTGAAGAGGGCCGCCTTGCCCTCCATGACGGGCAGCGCGGCCTTCGGGCCGATGTTGCCGAGGCCGAGCACGGCGGAGCCGTCCGTCACGACCGCAACGGAGTTGCGCTTGATGGTGAGGCGGCGGGCGTCCTCGGGGTTCTCGGCGATGGCCATGCAGACGCGGGCGACACCCGGCGTGTAGACCATGGACAGGTCGTCACGGTTGCGGATGGGGTGCTTCGACGCCATCTCGATCTTGCCGCCGAGGTGCATGAGGAACGTACGGTCCGAGACCTTGCCCAGCGTGACGCCCTCGATGCCGCGCAGCTTCTCGACGATCTCCTCGGCGTGGGCCGTTGAGGTGGCCGCGATGGTGACGTCGATGCGGAGCTTCTCGTGACCGGACGCGGTGACGTCGAGGCCGGTCACCGAGCCTCCGGAGGACTCCACGGCGGTGGTGAGCTGCGAGACGGCGGTTCCGCTCGCGGGCACCTCCAGCCGGATCGTCATCGAGTAGGAGACGCTGGGCGCCGTTGCCATGGCCGACTTCCTCTGCTTTCACCGTGTCGCGGGATCGTGCCGTCCGATCGTCGCACCTACCACTCAGTACGTGGTAGTCGCCGTGGGCGACGGACGTGCTGTTCGGGCAAAGAAGGAGGCCCACGTCACCCCGTGACGTGGGCCTCCCGCACGTTCATGACACCGACCCGCCATGCTCGCCTCGCGGCAAGTGGTCGCTCGTAGCGACGAAGGTTGGGCCCGGGGGCTTGGATCGGGCCGGTGCCACGTCAAGGCTAACAAACGCCTGCCGGGGACCATTCCCGCTGCGCCGGGTTTCGGCCGATCGTGCGCGGGTCAGTCCGTGCGCGGGTCAGTCCCTGAGCAGGTCCGGCACGCCCGCCCCGTCCGGCTCGTCGCGCTCCCCGGACACCACCGTGAGCTGCTGGGTGGCCCGGGTCAGCGCCACGTACAGCACCCGCAGGCCGGCCGGGGACTCGTCGGCGATCTCCGCGGGCGAGACGACGACCGTCGCGTCGTACTCCAGGCCCTTGGCCTCCAGGCTGCCCAGCGCCACCACCCGGTCGCCGAGACCGGCCAGCCAGCGCCGGGCCTCCTCGCGCCGGTTCATGGCGACCACGACGCCGACCGTGCCGTCCACCAGGTCCAGCAGCCGCTCGGCCTCGGCCCGCACGGTCCGCGCCATCGACTCCCCCACGACCGTGAAACGCGGTTCGACGCCGGTGGACCGCACGGCGCTGGGCGCCTCGGAGCCGGGCATGGCGAGCGCCAGCACCTTCGCGGCCAGTTCGGCGATCTCGGCCGGGTTGCGGTAGTTCACGGTGAGCCGGAAGCGGCGCCGGGGCCGGGTGCCGAGGGCCTCGTCGCGGGCCTCGGCCGCCTCGTCCGGGTCGGACCACGAGGACTGCGCCGGATCGCCGACGACCGTCCAGGTGGCGTGCCGGCCGCGGCGGCCGACCATGCGCCACTGCATCGGCGTGAGGTCCTGCGCCTCGTCCACGATGACGTGCGCGTACTCGGTGCGCTCCTGCGCGAGGCGCTCGGCGCGCTCCCGCTGGGACTCCTCGCGCACCGGCATCAGTTCCTCCAGGCCGGTGAGCTGGTCCAGCGGGTCCAGCTCGCGCTTCCTGCGCGGCCGGGCGGGGGCGCCGAGGATCGCCTGGAGCTCGTCGAGCAGGGCGATGTCGTGCACGGAGAAGCCGTCGCGTCTGAGCGAGCGGGCGACCTTGCGGACCTCGCCGGGGGTGAGGATGCGCCGGGCCCAGCGGCCGAGGCGCTTCTCGTCGGCCATGGCGGCGAGCACGGCCTTCGGGGTCAGTTCGGGCCACCAGGCGTCGAGGAACGCGAGGAAGCCGTCCTCGCCGCTGACGTCCTCGTCGAAGGAGGCCCGCAGTTCCGCGGCCAGCTGGGGGTCGGTGTGCCGGGCGCCGGCGCCGGACCGGGCCCACAGGGCGTCCAGGAGCAGCCTGCGGGCGCGCGGGCGCAGCAGGTTGACGGGCGCGGTGCCGCCGAGGGCGGCCCGGCGGACGCGTTCCAGCTCGTCGGCCTCCAGTTCGAGCCGGCGCCCGAAGGCGACGACGCGGAGGCGGGACGGCGGCCCCTGGGTGCTCTCCCGGCCGGCGTCCTCGCCGGCCGGGGCGGCGGGCCCCAGCTCCAGGGCGCCCCGGGCGGCCTTCCGCAGCACCTTCAGCATCCGGTACGAGCCCTTGGCGCGGGCCACGGCCGGGGAGTCGTACAGCGTGGCCTCCACGCCGTCGACCAGCGAGCCGATCGCCCGGATCGCGACCTGGCCCTCCTCGCCCAGGGAGGGCAGCACACCCTCGGTGTAGGCGACGAGCAGCGGGGTCGGGGAGACGATCAGGATGCCGCCCGCGTACCGGCGCCGGTCCTGGTAGAGCAGGTACGCCGCCCGGTGCAGGGCGACGGCGGTCTTGCCGGTGCCGGGTCCGCCCTCCACGTAGGTGACGGAGGCGGCGGGCGCGCGGATGACGAGGTCCTGTTCGGCCTGGATGGAGGAGACGATGTCCCGCATGGTGTGGCCGCGGGCCTGGCCGAGGGCGGCCATGAGGGCGCCGTCGCCGACGACGGGCAGCTCACGGCCGTCGAGGCGGGCGGTCAGCTCCGGACGCATCAGGTCGTCCTCGACGCCCAGCACCCGGCGTCCCCTGGACCGGATGACCCGGCGCCGCACCACCCGTCCCGGCTCCACGGGGGTGGCCCGGTAGAACGGCGCGGCGGCGGGCGCGCGCCAGTCGATGACCAGCGGCGCGTAGTCCGCGTCCAGGACGCCGATCCGGCCGATGTGCAGCGTCTCGGCGATGTCGGCGGTGTTGTCGGGCCGCACCGCGCCGTCCGCGGGCTCCACCGCCGTGTAGGCCCCGTCGGGCCCCTTCTTGCCGTCCTTGCCGGGCAGCAGGTCGATCCGCCCGAAGAGGAAGTCCTCGAACTCGTTGTTCAGCCGGTTGAGGTGGATGCCGGCCCGGAAGACCTGGGCGTCCCGCTCGGCGAGCGCGCCCGGGGTGCCGACCTGGCCGCGCTCGGCCGCGTCCCGCATCAGGAACTCGGCCTCGTGGATCTTCTCCTCCAGCCGCCGGTACACCCGGTCCAGGTGCTCCTGCTCGACGCTGATCTCCCGGTCGCGGACGGAGTCGTGCGCGTCGCGCACCGGACCGACCGCGGACTGCTGAACCTGAACGGCCACCGGGCCCCCTTCTGACGTGCTGGGCAGCCGTCAACCGTACGCGAAGGGGACCTGCAAAGCCACGGGGGCGCCGGCTCGCCCGGCGGCGGGGGGACCCGCGCGGCCGGTCACGAAGCCCCCGCGCCCGCCGGAGGGTGCGCGCGGGGCCCGGGGACGCGGCGCCCGGGGAGGGCCCGCCGCGCCCACGGCGCCCGGTCGCGGCCGAGGGCCGCCGCAGGGGTCACGCGTCGACCTGGACCAGCTTCTTCCCCTCGAACGTCACGATCTCGAAGTGGTCGATCTCGTTGCGCTGGAAGGCCGCGGCGCCCCCGATGTACAGCGGCTTCTTCGCCCGCTCGGTCTTCGCGCCCGGGATGCCGTACCCCCAGTCGGGCACGGACCACGAGGACATGGTCACGCGCTGGCCGTTCTTCGCGACGAGCACCAGGGAGCACTTCAGCGGCCCCTTGACGTTCTTCAGCTCCAGGACGGCCTGGGTGCCCCAGTCCTTCTGCGCCATGCCGACGGTGGCGCTGACGTCGGACGACGGATCGGTGGCCGACTTCTTGTCGGTCATCGTCTCGAACGTCGTCTGCGCCGGCGTCGCCGTGACCTGCCTGCCGCCGTCCGAGCCGCCGTTCACCGCCACCGCGGCCAGCGGCCCGGCGATGATCAGCGCGGCCGCCGCCGCGATCATGTAGAAGCTGCGCCGGCGCTTCAGGGCACGCCGCTCGGCGACCTCGTCGACCAGCTTCTCCACCAGCCGCGGACCGGGCCTGGCGGACAGCGACTCGCCGATCGCCGGGGTGCTGCCGGAGCCCGGCAGGTCCGCGAGCGCGGCCAGCATCGGCTCCATCCCGGCCAGGTCGTCCAGTTGCTGGGCGCACCACTCGCAGCCGGCGAGATGGGCCTCGAAGGCGGTCGCCTCGGCGTCGTCGAGGATGCCGAGGGCGTAGGCGCCGACGGTCTCGTGCTCGCTCGGCACCGTGGATCCCTGACTGGGGTTCATGGGCCCAGACATACCCGGACCATCCGGTCCGAATCCTTGAATTCCCCCGTATCCGTTGCTCATCACGCCGTCACCCCCCGCTCCTCCAGCGCCAGCTTCATCGACCGCAGGGCGTAGAACACCCGGGAACGGACCGTGCCGCTCGGTATGCCCAGCGTCTGGGCGGCCTCGTTGACCGTACGCCCCTTGAAGTACGTCTCGACGAGCACCTCCCGGTGGGCCGGGGTCAGGTCGTCGAGCGCGTCCGACAGCGTCATCAGCCACAGCGCCTTGTCGATCTCGTCCTCCGCGGGGATGACCTCCAGCGGCGACGGATCGACCTCCTGCGGCCGGGCCTGCCGGCTGCGGTGGCCGTCGATGACGATGCGGCGTGCGACCGTCACCAGCCAGGGGCGTACCGAACCGGTCGCCCGATTGAGCTGACCGGCGTTCTTCCAGGCACGGATGAGCGTCTCCTGCACGACGTCCTCGGCGCGTTGCCGGTCACCGGCCACCAGCCTCAGGACATACGCGAGCAGGGGTCCTGCGTGCTCTCGATACAGCGCACGCATCAGCTCCTCATCCGGCTCCGAGGGCTGTGAAGACATGCGATGTCGGGCCCTCGTTCCACGTTCATTGGCCACGGCCGCATCCTTGCGCACGCCCACCTCCGGTGTCCGGGGGTTCCCCCAGTCGGTCGCTCGCCCACCCGTACGGACAGGGGCGGCCCGGCGTTCAAACCGGAGTGACAGATTTCTCGGGAGTGACGTGACGAGAGGGACATGGGTGCGCATTCCCCCCGCGTGATCTTTACATTCCCGACACATCGCCGGGAGCGCCGCGCGTTACCCGTGTAGGGGCCAACCAAACTCCGTGTTACGGAAATCACGTCGCGGACAGGGCCTCTGAGCACCCTTCAGGCCCTCGGGAGCGCGGTCCGCCGCCGGTGCCGGGCCACCCGCTCCCGGTTCCCGCACACCTCGCTGGAGCACCAGCGCCGGCGCCGCCCGCGGGAGGTGTCGAGGTACACGAGGGGGCAGTCCTCCCCCTCGCACTCCCGCACGGCGGCTCGCGCCACCGGGTCGGTGAGCAGTTCCACGGCGTCCCGGGCGAGCAGGGCGAGCAGCGCGGCGCAGGTGGGCGGCGCGGCCAGCTCCCGTGCCAGGCCGCCGTCCGCCGTGCGCACGGCGTGCGGGGCCGGGGGCGCGGCCCGGGCGGCGTCGTTGACCCGCCCGAGCGCCCGCTCGTACGCCCGCTCGTACGCCGGGGAACCGGTGGGCGTGCCGCGCACCAGCACCCCGACGTCCCGCCGCAGTTCCCGGAACCGGGGCGGCCAGGAGGCGTCGGCGTGGGCGAGGCGGGTGCCGGCGGGCACGATCCCCGCTGCCGCGATCCACGCGCACAACGCCCCCGGCCCGTCCAGCCGTTCGGCCGGATGCGCGGTGGCGAGCAGGTCCAGGCACGCCCGCCCGGCGACGAACCGCGGCTCGTACGGGGGTGCGCCACGTGCCATTGCCAGTCACCGCCTGGGCAGGAACCGTGCGGAAGCGTGCGGGGGGGCCGTTCGTCCCTCCCCCACAGTGCCCGCCCGGGAGGTGCGCCGGAACCCCCCGTACCCACGCGTCCGCCACGCGCGCAGGCCCGCAGCCGCAGCCGCCGGCGTCGCCGTCGTCGCCGTCGCCGGAGGAGGACGCACCGCGGTGCGGTGCGGCGCCCCGGACGACTACGCGTCCGCGTACTTCGCGTCCGCCGCCGGGTCCAGCGCCAGCCGGTAGCCGCGCTTCACCACCGTCTGGATCAGCTTGGGCGCGCCGAGGGCCGTACGCAGGCGGGCCATCGCCGTCTCGACGGCGTGTTCGTCGCGGCCCGCGCCGGGCAGGGCCCGCAGCAGGTCGGCGCGGGCCACCACCCAGCCGGGGCGGCGGGACAGGGCCCGCAGGAGGGACATGCCGGCGGGCGGCACCGGCTTGAGCTCGCCGTCGACGAGGACGGCGTGGCCGCGGATCTCCACCCGGTGCCCGGCGACCGGCAACACGCGGGCACGGGCCGGGAGTTCCCGGCACAGCAGCTGCACCAGCGGGCCGAGGCGGAAGCGTTCGGGCTGGACCGTGTCCACGCCGCGGGCCTGGAGGGGCAGGGCGGTGACCGGGCCCACGCAGGCCGGGAGGACGTCGTGGGCCAGCGCCGACAGCAGCTCGTCCAGCAGGCCGCGGTCCTCCGCGCGGGAGAGGAGGGACGCCGCGGCGGGGGCGCTGGTGAAGGTGAGCGCGTCCACGCCGCGGGTGACGGCGGCGTCCAGGAGCCGGTCGAGGGGGCCGATGTCCTCGGGGGGCTCCCAGCGGTACACCGGGACCGGGACCACCTCCGCCCCGGCGGCGCGCAGCGACTCCACGAACCCGGGCAGGGGTTCGCCGTGGAGCTGCACGGCGACGCGCCGGCCCTCGACGCCCTCCGCCAGCAGGCGGTCGAGGACCTCCGCGAGGGATTCCGAGGAGGGGGACCACTCCTCGGTGAGGCCGGCCGCCCGGATGGCGCCCTTGACCTTCGGGCCGCGCGCCAGCAGCCGGGCGCCGCGCAGCCGGCCGAGGAGCTGCTCGCCCAGGCCCCAGCCGTCGGCGGCCTCCACCCAGCCGCGGAAGCCGATGGCGGTGGTGGCCACGACCGTGTCCGGCACCTGCTCGACGATCTGCCGGGTGGCGGCGAGGAGTTCGCCGTCGTCGGCGAGCGGCACGATCCGCAGGGCGGGGGCGTGCAGGACGGTGGCGCCGCGCCGCTGGAGCAGGACCCCCAGTTCCTCGGCCCGGCGCGCGGCGGTGACGCCCACGGTGAACCCGGCGAGGGGCCCGTGCTCGGATGGCTGCTCTTCGTCGTACATGGCTCTCCTAGCTGACCGGCACGCCGGTCGAGCCTGCCAACGGTGCGTGACAGGCTCGGTTCGGCTCGATGTCACCGGTGTTACGTCACACCTCCGCGTAACCGAGCCGGGCCTCCGCCTCCGAGGCGGCGGCCGCGGCCGGAACCCGCCCGGCGGGCCGGCGGAGGTACACGGCCCAGGTGACCGCGAAGCAGACACCGTAGTAGGCGAGGAAGGCGACGAACGCGCCGGTGCCGGAGCCGTAGGAGAGGAAGGACTGGCGGAAGGCGAGGTTGATGCCGACGCCGCCGAGCGCGCCGACCGCCCCGATCAGGCCCATGGACGCACCGGACAGCCGCCGTCCCTGGGCGACGGCCGCCTCGCCCGTCAGCCCCTGGGCCAGGGCCCGGGCCTGGAAGATGCCGGGGATCATCTTGAACGCCGACCCGTTGCCGAGACCGCTGAGCACGAACAGGACGACGAAGACGCACACGAACAGCGGCAGCGACTTCCGCATGCTGGCCGCGGCCAGGACGGCGGTGGCGGCGGCCATGGCGACGTAGTTCCACAGGGTGATGCGGGCGCCGCCGTAGCGGTCGGCGAGCCGGCCGCCGACGGGGCGGACCAGGGAGCCGAGCAGGGGGCCGATGAAGGTGAGGTACGCCGCCTGCAGCGGGGTCCGGCCGAACTGGTTCGTCAGCACCTGGCCGAAGGCGAAGCTGTAGCCGATGAAGGAGCCGAAGGTGCCGATGTAGAGGAGCGCCATGATCCAGGTGTGGGCCTGCCTGGCGGCGTCCCTGGCCGCGCCGGTGTCGTTCCTGACGGTGGCCAGGTTGTCCATGAACAGCGCGGCGCAGGCGGCGGCCACGACGATCAGCGGGATGTAGACGCCGAGCAGCAGGCGGGGGCCGCCGCCCGCGCCGATCACGGCGAGCGCGGCGAGCTGGATGACGGGCACGCCGATGTTGCCGCCGCCGGCGTTGAGACCGAGCGCCCAGCCCTTGCGGCGCAGCGGGAAGAAGGCGTTGATGTTGGTCATGGAGGAGGCGAAGTTGCCGCCGCCGACGCCGGCCAGCAGCCCCACCAGGAGGAAGGTGGAGAAGGAGGTGCCCGGCTCCATCACCAGGAACGCGGCGACGGCCGGGACGAGCAGCAGACCGGCCGAGACGACCGTCCAGTTCCGTCCGCCGAACACGGCGACGGCGAAGGTGTACGGCACCCGGACGACCGCGCCGACCAGCGTGACCACCGAGGTCAGCAGGAACTTGTCGGCGGGGGTGAGGCCGTACTCCGGGCCCATGAACAGCACCAGCACCGACCACATGGTCCAGACGGAGAACCCGATGTGTTCGCAGAGCACGGAGAACCACAGGTTCCGGCGGGCGATCCGCTCCCCGGTCGCCCGCCAGAACGCCTCGTCCTCCGGGTCCCAGCGCTCGATCCAGCGGCCACTGCGACGGGTTGGGGCTGGGGGTGTCATCGCGCCTCCACGGTGCTCCGGCTGCTCGGTCCGGCTGCCACTGACTGCGCCCGAAGGTAGGGAGGCCGGGTTTCCGCCCTGTGACTGCGGGTGACCGGAAGGGAACGTTGCTCTCACTCGGGAGCGGCGCGGCCGGTGAGGCGGCGGCGCGGACGGACGGCCGAGGCTCTGGAAACCCTCAAACGGGCTGCGGTGCGCGGCGCGCGGCCCCGACCATGATCCGCATGTGGACTTTCTGGCAACGCAACAGCAGGCACGACGCCGTGCTGGTCATCCGGGACTCGGACGTGGTCGCGGCGGCTCTGCGCCGGGCGCTGGCCGAGGCGTCGGCCGAGGAGCGCCCGGGGCTGGAACGCGCCGCCGCGCTCGTCGCCTCCACCGCCGCCGCCACGAGTAGCGCGCTCCGTGCCCGCTGGGTGCGCTCCCGGCTGGCCGACGCCGGCTTCACCGGGGACATCACCTCGGTCGCCGCGGTGCGGGAGCTGCGCCGGGCGGAGCCGACGCTGAGCCTGCTCGCGGCGGTCCAGTTGCAGAAGGAGGCGGCGGCCCACCCGGAGTGACCGCCCCCGGGCCGCCCGGCCGGGCTGCGGCCGGGCGCGACGGTGGGCGGGGGCGGGGGCGGGGCGGCGGGCCGCCGGGACGACGAAGGCCCCGTCGCACGAAGCGACGGGGCCTTCGCCCACATGGGGCGCCCTCGGCGGGGCGTGGTGGAGATGGCGGGAATCGAACCCGCGTCCAACGGTGCGGAATCAGGGCTTCTCCGTGTGCAGTCCGCTTCGCTTTTCTCGGCCCCGGAGATCACGCGGACAAGTCTCCGACGGGCTCAGTCACTGTGTGATTTCCCTCTTCACCCCGTGACCGGGATCGAGGTTTAGTTCCCTAGCTGATGCCAGGATCCGGGTCGGGAACAGCCCCGGGCTGACACTTCGCGAGTCGCTACTTAGGCAGCGAGGGCGAAGGAATCGCGCTTGGTGTTGGCGATTATTTTTTTCGGCCTGTGGTTTACGAGATCATGGCCGCTTCCTCGACACGCTTCCCCTGCTTCGACAGCCGCTGTCGAAACCGATCATCCCCATGTTGTGTTCTCAAGGTGCGCACCCGCTGTGAGGTGCAGGTGCCATCATACGGGAGCCACGCGGGCCCGTGCCAGCGTATTGCGGCTCAGCCCCGCTGCCGCCGGCGCGCCGCGGCCATCGCGCGGTCCGCCTCGCGCCGGTCCTGCTTCTCGCGCAGGGTCTGGCGCTTGTCGTACTCCTTCTTGCCCTTCGCCAGCGCGATCTCGATCTTGGCCCGGCCGTCCTTGAAGTACAGGGCGAGGGGCACGATGGTGTGTCCCGTCTCCTGGGACTTGGACTCCAGCTTGTCGATCTCCGCGCGGTGCAGCAGCAGCTTCCGCTTGCGCCGCGCGCTGTGGTTGGTCCAGGTGCCCTGGCTGTACTCGGGCACGTGCACGTTGTGCAGCCACGCCTCGTGGCCGTCGAGCTGCACGAAGCCGTCGACCAGCGAGGCACGCCCCTGACGCAGTGACTTCACCTCGGTGCCCATGAGGACCAGGCCGGCCTCGTAGGTGTCGAGGATGTGGTAGTCGTGCCGCGCCTTCTTGTTCTGCGCGATCAGCTTGCGCCCTTTTTCCTTAGCCATAGTGCCGACCATTTTCGCACCAGGCAGGGGGTGCCCGTACAGCCGTTTACCGCTGCCGGGAGGGGGCGCCCACACCGGTGAGGACCGTCTCGGCCCGCTGCAGGGCCTCGGGCCCCGCTTCCAGGTCGGGGGTGATGCCGCGGCCGTCGACCGCGTGCCCGGAGGGGGTGCGGTAGTGGCCGACGGTCAGCTCGGCCACCGAGCCGTCGGGCAGCTCGGTCGGCATCTGGACGGATCCCTTGCCGAAGGTGCGGGAGCCGATCACGACCGCGCGGCCCCGGTCCTGCAGGGCGCCGGCGAGGAGCTCGGCCGCGCTCATGGTGCCGCCGTCGACGAGGACGACCAGCGGCCGGGTGGTGTCGCCGCCCGGGTCGGCGTGCAGGACGCGCTGGGCGCCGTCGACGTCGTAGGTGGCGACCAGCCCGCCGTCCAGGAACGCGGAGGCGGTGTCGACCGCCTCGCCGACCAGGCCGCCGGAGTTGCCCCGCAGGTCGAGGACCGTCCTGCCGTCGCGGGGGGCGGTCCGCAGGGCCTTGCGGACCGTGCGGGCGGAACCCTCGGTGAACGCGGCGATCCTGAGGACGGTGACCCCGCCGCGCAGCCGCCGCACGGTGACGGAGTCGGTGGACAGCCGGGCCCGGTGCAGGGTCTCGGTCCACTCGCGCCCGCCGCGCCGCAGGCCGAGGGTGACCGTCGTACCGGCCGTGGCGCCCTCGGCGTCCCCGCGCAGCAGGGAGACCACCTCGGTCACCGGACGCCCGTCGACGGCGCTGCCGTCGACGCTGCGCAGCCGGTCCCCGGCGCGGATCCCGGCGTCGGCGGCGGGCGAGCCGGGCTGCACCCTCGTCACCGCGATCCGGCCGTCCGGGTCCCGCCGCGCCCACAGTCCGACGCCGGTGTAGCGCCCGGCGAGGGCCTCCCGGAACTCCTCGTACTCGCCCTCGGAGTAGATCGCGGCCCACCGGTCCCCGCTGCGGCTGACGGCCCGTTCGGCGGCCTCCGTCGGGGACTTGCCGGCGGCCAGCGCCTCGGCGGCGGCCCGCTCCACGGCCGAGTGCCGGGCGGCGGGGCCCACCGGGCCGGCGGCGGCCCGGCGCGGCGGCCCCTCGGGCTCCGGGAAGGAGCCGGTGGCGGCGCCGGTCATCAGCACGCCGGCGAAGACCAGGGTCAGGGCTGCCCCCCGCCGCATGCGGCGGGGGGGCTGACAGAACAGGTCACGGCCGGACATGGCGGTGAGTCTAGGACAACGCGAAGGGGCCGTACGGCCGGAAGTCCGTACGGCCCCCTTGGCATGCGTCACACCTTCAGGTACTTGCGCAACGCGAAGAACGCCGCAAGCGACGGCATCAGGACGCTGGTGGCGAGGATGAGCGGCAGCTTGGTCAACACCGCGTCCCAGCCGACGAAGTTGATGAGCGTCAGCTTGTCGGACAGGGCCATGCCGTGGTCGATGGTGAAGTACCGGCCGACCACGAGGAAGACACAGGCGAGGCTGCCGCCGATGAGACCCGCGACGGCGGCCTCGGCGATGAACGGCGCCTGGATGTAGAAGCCCGAGGCGCCGACCAGGCGCATGATGCCGGTCTCGCGCCGGCGGCTGAACGCCGACACCCGCACCGTGTTGACGATCAGCAGCAGCGCGACGAGCAGCATCAGCGCCATCACGCCGAGCGCGGCCCGGTTCATCAGGTTGAGCAACTGGAAGAGGTTGTCCAGGATGCCCTTCTGGTCCTGCACGGACTGCACGCCGTCCCGCCCGCTGAACGCGGTCGCGATCACCTGGTACTTCTGCGGGTCCTTGAGCTTGATCCGGTACGACTCCTGCATCTGGTCCGGCGTCAGCGAACCGGCCAGCGGGGAGTTGCCGAACTGCTCCTTGTAGTGCTTGTAGGCCTCGTCCTGCGACTCGTGGGTGACCTTCTCGACGACCGCGAGCTTCTGCAGGTCCGCGCGGATCTGCTTCTTCTGGTCCTCGGTGACCGCGCCCTTGGCGCAGTGCACGTCGTTCTCCGCGTCGTGCTTGTTGCAGAGGAAGATCGAGACGTTGACCTTGTCGTACCAGTAGCCCTTCATGGTGCTGACCTGGTCGTTCATCAGCAGCGAGCCGCCGAACAGGGCCAGGGACAGGGCGACGGAGACGATGACGGCGAAGGTCATCGTCAGATTGCGGCGGAGACCGACACCGATCTCCGACAGGACGAACTGGGCGCGCATGGCGGGTTCTTCAGGCCTTTCGGGAACTGGGTGCGGTCAGTGCTGGTAGCCGTAGACGCCGCGGGCCTGGTCGCGGACGAGGCGGCCCTTCTCCAGCTCGATGACGCGCTTGCGCATCTGGTCCACGATGTTCTGGTCGTGCGTCGCCATGATGACGGTGGTGCCCGTGCGGTTGATGCGGTCGAGCAGCTTCATGATGCCGACGGAGGTCTGCGGGTCGAGGTTGCCGGTGGGCTCGTCGGCGATGAGCAGCTTGGGCCGGTTGACGAACGCGCGCGCGATGGCGACGCGCTGCTGCTCGCCGCCGGACAGCTCGCCGGGCATCCGGTCCTCCTTGCCGCCGAGCCCGACGAGGTCGAGCACCTGCGGCACGGACTTGCGGATCTCGCCGCGGGACTTGCCGATGACCTCCTGCGCGAAGGCCACGTTCTCCGCGACCGTCTTGTTCGGCAGCAGCCGGAAGTCCTGGAACACCGTGCCCAGCTGGCGGCGCATCTGCGGCACCTTCCAGTTGGACAGGCGCGCGAGGTCCTTGCCCAGCACGTGCACCTGGCCGTGGCTGCACCGCTCCTCGCGCAGGATGAGCCGCAGGAAGGTGGACTTTCCGGAGCCGGAAGACCCCACGAGGAAGACGAACTCGCCCTTCTCCACCTCCAGGGAGACATCCCTGAGCGCGGGGCGGGTCTGCTTGGGGTAGACCTTGGAGACGTTGTCGAATCGGATCACGGATGCACCACGGGTCGCCGGGGGTAGATGAGCGTGACCATACGCGAACCGGGTGTGCAAGTGCAGTCGCGGGTTGAGGTTGGGCAAGACTTGTGCGTTTTTGTACCGCTCCCTGCCGGCGGCGCCTTCCGGGAGGGCGCGCGCACGCCCCGCGGGAACCTGGCACAGTGGAGGGGAACGGAAGGGGAACGTTCGCGTTCCCGTGTGCGTTGTACGTGTGATGGCCGGTGCAAGGAGGGCGAGCGCATGACGTACGACCGGTTGGTGTGCGCGAACTGCGCGGCGCCCGTGAGCGAGGGCCGGTGCCCGGTGTGCCGTGCCAACCGCGAGCGACTGCAGCAGGAGGGCTTCTTCGGGGGCCTGAACGGGCTGAGCCCGATGGCGCTGATCGCGCTGCTGGCGGTGCTGATCGCCGCGGTGGCGCTGCTGGCGCACCAGACCGCGTGACCGGGTGAGGAAGCCCGCCCGAGCAGCATAAGGGCCCGGAGCGCCGAGCTCCGGGCCCTTTCTCGTCTGCCGCGCGTGCGCTGCGTGACCGTGACGCTACGGTCAGGCGGTGGCGCCGCCCCGGCCGCTCACCAGGCGCGGCAGGACACGGAAGCCGATACCGCCGGCGATCATCGTCGCGGCGCCGACGAGCAGGAACGCGGTCTGGCCCGCGCCGGTCTCGGCGAGCTGCTTGTCACCGCCCTGCACCGTGGTGTCGGAGCCGGTGTCCGTCAGCGCCGAGGCGCCCTCGGCCTGGGGCAGGTTGTCGTTGCCGCCCTCGGGGGTGGTGTTGTTGCCGCCGGTGGTGCCGCCGCCGTCGACGGAACCGCCGGTGGTGGATCCGCCGGTGGTGCTGTCATCGCCGCCGTTGCCGCCGGTGGTGCTGTCACCGCCGCCGTTGCCGTTGCCGCCGCCACCGGTGGTGCCGTTGCCGCCGCCGTTGCCGCCCGTGGTGCCGTTGCCACCACCGTTGCCGTTGCCACCACCGTTGCCGTTGCCGCCGCCGTTGCCGTTGCCGCCGCCGTTGGTGGTGCCCTGGGTCGTCCCCTGGGTGGTGCCCTGGGTCGTCCCCTGAGTCGTGCCCTGGGTCGTGCCCTGAGTGGTGCCCTGAGTGGTGCCCTGGGTGGTGCCCTGGGTCGTCCCCTGAGTGGTGCCCTGGGTCGTCCCCTGAGTGGTGCCCTGGGTCGTCCCCTGAGTCGTGCCCTGAGTGGTGCCCTGGGTCGTGCCCTGAGTGGTGCCCTGGGTCGTGCCCTGGGTGTTGCCCTCGGTCACGCCGACAGTGGCACCCTGATCGGCGCCCTCCGTCGTGGTGCCCGTGGTGCCCTGGGTCGTCCCCTCGGTCGAGCCCGGGGCGTTGCCGCTGTCCGTGCTCACACCGATACCGATCGGGCCCGCCTGGACCTTCAGGTCGAGGGCGGAAGCAGCGCCGGCGGCCGTCAGCGAAGCACCGGCCGCGATCACGGCGCCGGCGGCTATCCGCGCGACCCGGACCCGCGTCTTCTTCGTCATGTGGTTGCTACCCCCAGTAGCTGATCGTCATTGAGGCGGCGTGTGGGGCAGGCCGTGATCGACGGAGGCAGCCGGTGACGAAGTCCGCGTCATCTCATCCCCCCGGTTCACATGCGCCCCGCGAGTACGCATGCCGCCGCCTCACCCTTCCGAGTTTTCAAAGCAACGTCAAGGGCGTTGCGGGGGCAATGTCCGACAGGGCGACCTTTGCGGGGAGATGGAAGCTGTGAGTGTGACGTAAAACCTAGACAAAAGACAACTGCCGCCTCACGGGCGGCAGTTGGCATGTCGACAAAGTCACTTCCGGAGTTACTTCTCCTGCTGCTTGCGCCAGCGAATACCGGCCTCCAGGAACCCGTCGATCTCGCCGTTGAACACGGCCTCGGGGTTGCCCACCTCGTACTCGGTGCGCAGGTCCTTGACCATCTGGTACGGGTGCAGCACGTACGAACGCATCTGGTTGCCCCAGGAGTTGCCGCCGTCGCCCTTGAGGGCGTCCATCTTGGCCTGCTCCTCCTGCCGCCGCCGCTCCAGCAGCTTGGCCTGGAGGACGTTCATCGCGGTGGCCTTGTTCTGGATCTGCGACCGCTCGTTCTGGCAGGAGACCACGATGCCGGTGGGGAGGTGCGTGATGCGGACCGCGGAGTCGGTCGTGTTGACGCCCTGGCCGCCGGGGCCGGAGGAGCGGTAGACGTCGATCCGCAGGTCGGACTCGTCGATCTCGACGTGGTCGGACTGCTCGACCACGGGCAGCACCTCGACGCCCGCGAACGAGGTCTGGCGGCGCCCCTGGTTGTCGAAGGGGGAGATGCGCACGAGGCGGTGCGTGCCCTGCTCGACGGAGAGCGTGCCGTAGGCGTAGGGCGCCTGCACGGCGAAGGTGGTCGACTTGATGCCGGCCTCTTCGGCGTACGACGTCTCGATGAGTTCGGTCTTGTAACCGCGCTGCTCGGCCCAGCGCAGGTACATGCGCTGGAGCTTCTCGGCGAAGTCGGCGGCGTCGACGCCACCGGCCTCGGCGCGGATGTTGACCAGCGCCTCGCGGGAGTCGTACTCGCCGGACAGGAGGGTGCGGACCTCCATCTCGTCCAGCGCCTTCTTCACCGCGGCCAGCTCGAACTCGGCCTCGGCGCGGGTGTCCGGGTCGTTCTCCTCCTCGGCCATCTCGAAGAGGACCGCGAGGTCGTCGATCCGGCCGCGCAGCGCCTCGGCCTTCCTGACCTCGGCCTGGAGGTGGGACAGCTTGCTGGTGATCTTCTGCGCCTCGTCCGGGTTGTCCCACAGGGACGGGGCCGCCGCCTGCTCCTCGAGCACGGCGATATCTGCCCTCATCTTGTCGAGGTCCAGGACGGCCTCGATCGACTCCATGGTCGAGGAGAGGGACTTCAGCTCTTCGGATACATCGACGACTGCCACGCCTAAAGCGTAACGGCTCCGCCGGGCGGCTGG
>NZ_JBEXTB010000042.1:0-47876 GCF_040613915.1 Streptomyces sp. NPDC006193 | reverse complement strand
CACCTTTCGGGGGGGGACGGGCCCCGGGCCGGGGGGGCGGTCGCGCTGGCGGGCCCCGCGTCGGCGTGCCGGCGGGTGGTGGTGGCGCCGACGGCGGGCGCCACCACGACCGTCTCTCCGTCAGCCCGGCGCGCCGGCCGGGCGGCCGGCCCGCACGCTCCAGCGTCCGTCGACCCGGGTGAGGCGGACGGGATGGTCGAAGCACTTGCTGACCTGGTCACCGGTCAGCACCTCGTCGGCGGGGCCGGAGGCGAGACAGCGCCCCTCGCGCAGCAGCATCACATGGGTCGTCCCCGGGGGGAGTTCCTCGAGGTGGTGGGTGACCAGCACCGACGCCAGCTCGGGGTAGGTGTGCTGCAACGTGTCGATCCGCTCGATCAGTTGCTCCCGGCCGGCCACGTCCAGACCGGTGGCGGGCTCGTCGAGGAGCAGCAGCCGGGGGCTGGGCATGAGCGCACGGGCGATGAGGGCGCGGCCCCGTTCCCCCTGGGACAGGGTGGGCCACCGGGCGTCGCGGCGGTCGCCGAGGCCGAGCAGTTCGATGAGACGGTCCGCCGTGGCGGTCTGCTCGGGGGTGGGCTGCCAGCGGGGCACGCGTTCGAGGGTGTTGGTCAGCCCGGTCAGGACGACGTCGTGCACCTTCAGGGGTGAGCGCAGGTCGTGCCGCGGGTTGACGTGGCCGACGTAGGAGCGCAGCTGACGCATGTCGACGCGGCCCAGCCGGTGGCCGAGCACCTCGACGGAGCCCCGGGTGGGGTGGGTGAGCGCCCCGAGGAGACCGAGCAGTGTGCTCTTGCCCGCCCCGTTGGCGCCGAGCAGGGCCCAGTGCTCGCCGGCCCGGACGGTCAGCGACACCTCGCTCAGGATCGGGGTGCCGTCGCGTACGACGTCCACGTCCCGCACGCGCAGTACCGGGGGTGTGCTCACGAGGGGACCCGCCCGGAGCGGTTGACGGCGGCCATGACCGCGTGCACGGAGGCGGTGAGGACCGAGGTGTCCCAGCCCGCGCCCCAGCAGACGACGTCGTCGACGCGGCACTCGGCGTAGGCGACGGCGGGGCTGCCCGGCCCGGTGGTGGTGGAGTGCTCGGTGTAGCCGAGGATGTCGACGGTGACGCCGATGCCGCGCAGGGCGTCGGCGAAGGCGGACAGGGGGCCGTTGCCGGTGCCCTGGCAGACGTGTTCCCGCCCGCCGGTGCGCAGGGTGCAGGTGAACCGGTGCTCGCCCGGCGCGGGTTCGGCGGTGTTCCAGGACTCGAGCGCGACCGGTCCCTCCAGGGCGGGGGTGAGGTAGGTCGCGCGGAACAGTTCCCACAGCTGCTTGTGCGACAGCTCCTCGCCGGTGGTGTCGGTGACGTGCTGCACCGCGCGGGAGAAGTCCGGCCGCATGGCCCGCGGCAGGTCCAGGCCGTAGTGGGTCTGCAGGAGGTGGGCGATGCCACCCTTGCCGGACTGGGAGTTGATCCGGATGACCTCCTCGTACGTGCGGCCGATGTCGCCCGGGTCGATCGGCAGGTACGGCACCGCCCACGGCGCCTGCTCGGGCGCAACGCCCTGTTCGGCGGCCTGCTTGGCGTGGTGGGCCATGCCCTTGGAGATGGCGTCCTGGTGGGTGCCGGAGAAGGCGGTGTGCACCAGGTCGCCGCCGTAGGGGTGGCGCGGGTGGACGGGCAGCCGGTTGCAGTGCTCCACGACCTCGCGCACCGCGTCGATGTCGGAGAAGTCGATCATCGGGTTCACGCCCTGCGCGTACAGGTTCAGCGCCAGGGTCACCAGGTCGACGTTGCCGGTGCGCTCGCCGTTGCCGAACAGGCATCCCTCGACGCGCTGCGCGCCCGCCAGGACGGCGAGCTCGGCGCAGGCGACGCCGGTCCCGCGGTCGTTGTGCGGATGGACCGAGAGGATCACCGAGTCGCGGCGTGCCAGGTGGCGGTCCATGTACTCGATCTGGTCCGCGTAGACGTTGGGGGTGGCGATCTCCACCGTCGCCGGCAGGTTGTGCACCACCGGCCGGTCGGGGCTGGCGTCCCACAGCTCGGTCAGGCTGTTGCACACCTGAAGGACGAAGTCCGGCTCGGTGAGGTTGAAGACCTCCGGGGAGAACTCGAACCGGATGTCGGCGTGCGGCCGTTCCTCGGCGCGGCGCAGCAGATGGGTGGCGGCCTCGTGGATCAGGGCGTGGACCTCCGCGCGGGAGCGGCCCAGCACGACGTCCCGCCAGGTGGGCGCGGTCGCGGTGTAGAGGTGGACGAGGGTGCGCGGCAGTCCTTCGACGGAGTCGACGGTCCGGTCGATCAGGTCCTGGCGGGCCGCGGTGAACACGGAGACGGTCACGTCGTCGGGGACGGCGCCGCTCTCGGCCAGGTGCCGTACGAAGTCGAAGTCGGTCTGGCTCGCGGAGGGGTAGCCGACCTCGATCTCCTTGAATCCCATGGTGACCAGGAGGTCGAACATCCGGCGCTTGCGCTCGGTGTCCATCGGTTCGGCCAGCGCCTGGTTGCCGTCCCGCAGGTCGACGGGCACCCACAGCGGAGCCCGTTCCAGCCGGCGCGACGGCCAGGTGCGGTCCGTCAGGGGCAGCGGGACCCGCTCGTGCGCGGGCCGGTAGCGGTGGTGCGGCATCGCGCTCGGGCGCTGGGGGTTCCACCGCGGTGCGTCCGCCGGGACGTCACCGGAAGGGGTGCGCAGGGTGGGAAACGCCGTGCTCTGCGGGCGGGGAGAGGAAGCCATCGGTGCGGAACTTCTTTCAGTCAGCCATCCGGAGACCGGCACAGCCCGAGACCCCGCTGCGGAGGTGCCGGTCGTGTCAGGCCCCGCAGCGGCAGCCGAGGAGAAGAAGCTCGTGCAGCAGCATGCGGGTACAGTAACGACAACTCAGCTCCTCAGACAACCCGAGAGGTATGGGAAGGTGGACCTCACATGTCACTAGGCGCCCTGCGTCCGTCCCCCTTGGTCGAACAGGCCACCACGCATCTGCGTGAGCAGATCACCAGCGGAGAGTGGTCGGTGGGGACGAAGCTCCCCGGCGAGACCGCCCTGGCCAAGTCGCTCGGCGTGGGGCGCTCGACCGTCCGCGAGGCCCTGCGGGCCCTCGCCGGCGCCGGGTTGGTGCAAGCGCGTCAGGGCTCCGGTGTCTTCGTCATCGCGAACCGCCCCAAGGAGGACTGGTCCACCCAGCTCCGGCAGGCGGCCATCACCGACGTCTACGAGGTCCGCATGCTCGTCGAGGTCGAGGCCGCGCAGTTGGCGGCCCGGCGGCGCACCGACGAGGACATCGCCGCGCTCCGGGCGGCTCTGGACACACGCCGGACCGCCGGACGTGCCGGCGACGCCGCGTTCGTCGAGGCCGACATCGCGCTGCACGAGGCCGTGGTCGCCGCGGCGCACAACCCGGTGCTGACCGGGCTGTTCACCGAGTTCATACCCATCCTGAAGCAACGGCTCCTGGATCTCGTCGAGTTGCTGAACCTGCGCTCCGACGACCCGCACCACGGCGAGGAGGGCCACACCGCCCTGGTGACCGCGGTGACGGAGGGCGACGCCGAGGCCGCCGGGAACGCGCTGCGGAACGAACTCAGGCAGACGCTCGCCCTCCTGCACTCCCTGTGACACCGCCGCCCCCGGGCACGGGGGCGTGGACGCCGAGTCCAGGGACGCGCCGCGGCGAAACGGTCCGCAGCTGTGACACACCAAGGGGTCAACCATGCCGCACAGACACGGAACGCCGGATCAGCGGGCGGACTCAGCGCTCCCCGTCCCCCCGGAGCAGCCGAGCGACGGCGGGCCGCTGCGCCGCGTCGCCGTGGCGAGCTTCATCGGCACGGCGATCGAGTTCTACGACTTCTACATCTACGGCACCGCCGCCGCGCTCGTCATCGACGAGGCGTTCTTCCCCAACCTCTCCCCCGTCAACGCGGTGCTCGCCTCCTTCTCCACCTATGCCGTGGCCTTCCTGGCCCGCCCGCTGGGCTCCGTCCTGTTCGGTCACTTCGGCGACCGGCTGGGGCGCAAGTCCGTGCTGGTGGTCTCCCTCCTCCTCATGGGCCTGTCGACCGCGGCGGTCGGACTTCTTCCCACGTACGGCACGTGGGGCGCCTGGGCGCCGGCGCTGCTGGTGCTGCTGCGCTTCCTGCAGGGCCTCGGGCTCGGCGGGGAGTGGGGCGGCGCGGCCCTGCTGGCGGTGGAGCACGCACCGGACGGCCACCGGGGGCGGTACGCGGCCTTCCCCCAACTCGGTCCGTCCGTCGGGTTCTTCGCCGCGACCGGTGTGTTCCTGCTGCTGTCCACCCAGGTGAGCGACGCGACCTTCCAGGGGTGGGCCTGGCGTGTCCCGTTCCTGCTGTCCCTCGTCCTGGTGGCGGTGGGCCTCTTCGTCCGGCTGCAGATCAGCGAGACCCCGGCCTTCCGGAAGGCGACGGCGGACCACCGTGCCGTCCGGGCCCCGTTCGCCGAGGTCGTGCGCGTTCATCCGCGGGCACTGCTCCTCGGGTCGGGCGCGATGATCGTGGCGTACGGCCTGTTCTACACCGCCACCACCTACTGCCTGTCGTACGGGACCAAGACGCTCGGCATCGGCCGTACCCCCATGTTGCTGGCCTCCATGGCCGCCGTCGTCTTCCTCGCCGCCGGCACATGGGCCGCCGCGACCAGGTCCGACCGGCTCGGGCGGCGGCCGATGGCGCTGTACGGCACGGTCGCGGCGGCGGTGTGGGGCCCGCTGCTCTTCCCCCTCCTGGACACCGGTGACCTGCCGCTGATCGTCCTCGGGCTCGGCGGGGCGCTGTTCCTCATGGGAGTGATCTACGGGCCGATGGGGGCGTTCCTGCCCGAGCTGTTCCCTGTCCGGCTGCGCTACTCCGGAGCCGGGCTCGCCTACAGCCTCGGCGGCGTGGCGGGAGGCGCCGTGGCACCCCTGGTGGCGACGCGCCTCCAGGCCGCGTTCGGCTCGGCGTCGGTCGGCTGGTACGTGAGCCTGATGGCCGTGCTGTCGCTGGTGTGCCTGCTGCTCCTGCCGGAGACGCGGGAGCGGGAGGTCACGACGTCCTGACAGGCGCCACCGCCCCTCCCCCGGCCCGGCGGCCGGGGCGTGCCACCGGCGGGCGCGAGGCGGGGCGGCGGCGCAGACCGCCTCCAGCGGGGTTCAGTTGGCGGGGACGGTGTCCTCGAAGGCGGTGCCGGCGGACCGGTATGCCGCCACCTTGGCATCGACCTGGGCGGGGGTGAGGACCTGGTCCTTGACGTGGAGGACGTAGTCGACCTGTTGCTCGTAGGCGCGCGGGGTGGTGGACGTCTGCCCGCCGAGGTCGATCAGCCACTGGTTGAAGTTGATCGACATGGGGCGTTCGGGGAGGTAGGCGGCGTCGTGGGTGCCGAAGAGCTGCCCGTCGACGTAGTACTTGATGGAGGCGTTGTCGATGGTGACGACGAGGTCGTGCCAGCCGGCGTAGCTCCGGCGGCTCTCGGTGTGCTGGTTGACCGCCTGCCACGGGTCCGGGTTGTACGTCTCCCAGGAGGTGGTGTAGAGGATGTCGGACGGCTCGCCCCACCCGCCGTTGGGGAGGTACTCGAAGTCGTACTCGGCGTAGTCGTCGGCCATCGGGGCCTTGAGGTCGTTGATGGTGAAGAAGGTCTGGACGAGGTGGTCGCCGTCGGGTCCGGACCGGGGGGCGTCGCTGAACCTGACGCGGGCGGCGTAGGTGCCGTTCTTGAACTTGGTCGCCCTGGTGAGGACTTCCGTCTGCTCGGTGGTGGCCGCCGTGCCCGCGGTCGAGGTCTCCATCGTCATGACGGTGTTGCCGTTGCCGGTGGAGAAGGTGACGTTGGAGGGGTCCCAGGTGGCGCCGGGGACGCCGGGGCCGCCGGAGTTGGCGCGTACGGACCAGCCGTGGGCGCTGATCCTGGCGTCGGTGTGCGAGGTGTAGCTGAAGTCGTCCCAGAGGGTGCCGGAACCGCCGGGCTGGGGCGGCGGTTCGGTGGGGGTGTCGCCCGCGGGGGCGGTGCCCCAGACGAGATCGCCGGCGCGGGTGGCGGTGACCTTGCTCCAGTCCCCGTAGGCGGTCTGGCCGGCGCCGAAGGAGTAGTCGTCGCTCTGCCGCAGGGTCTGCCAGCCGGACTGGTAGAAGCGCAGCTGCATGTCGCCGGTGTCGGCGCCCGGGGCGAGGGAGCCGGCGCCGGAGGTGAAACCGATCTCCAGGTAGCGGTCGGCGGTGTCGGTGGGGTGGGCGAGGGTGCCGAAGACGCCGGTGATGTAGGCGCAGCCCCTGGCGGCCCAGGAACAGGCGAAGCGGTAGGCGGCGTCGGCCGAGTCCGCCTTGAAGTAGTAGCGGATCCTGACCTCGTTCAGTGGCAGGGCGGTGGCGCCGGTGTTCTTCACCTTGAACCACGGCTCGCTCTGGTCGGCGGTGGCGCCGGTGGCGCTGGTGCGGTATTGCACCGACAGGTCGCCCGCCGCGCGGGCGGTGCCCGGCAGGGCGGCGAGGGCGGCGGCGGCGAGGGCCGTGACGACGCCCGCCGCGGCGGCGGACCGCAGGCGGCCGCGGCGCTGCCCGGCCGGCCGGTTCTGGCTGCTGATCACAGTGGGGGTCCTCTCCGTGATGCGATCGAGGATGCGATCGGAACGGTGATCGGGGGGATGTGATCGGGGATGTGAGCGGGGTGACGTCAGGCGGAGGGCGCTGCACTCGCGGGCGCCGCGGCTGTCCTCGGCGCGGTCGGACGATGGTGGCGGACGCCCAGGGCGTCCAGCCGGGGCATGTGCGCGCCGAGCCGGGACGTGAAGTCGGCCCAGGCGGTGGGCCCGGTCCAGGCGCGGTCGGCGAGCGCGCACAGTCGGGGGTAGGCGAGGCGGTCGAGGTCGGCGGCGCCGGGGGCGAACTCGGTCCAGATCTGTGCCTGGGTGCCGAGGACGCGTCCACCGCCGACGGCGGGGGTCTCCGGTTCGGGGTCTCCGGCGTGGACGGTGCGCAGGTCGACGACGGGTCCGGGCTGCGAGGGCGGCCCGTCGGGGGCGTCGTCCTGCGCGTGGTCGAGGTGGGTGGTGCGGTGGTGGGCGAGGACGACGTCGTGGCCGCCGTTCACCGCCGCGGCGGCGTGCGCGGGGTCGCGCCAGCTCATCACCGTGAAGCCGGGCGGGAGCGGGGCGCCGTCCTCGGCCCAGCCGACGGGGCGGCGGCCGTGCTCCGTCAGAAAGTCCCCGGCTCGGCCCAGGAGCCAGCCGTGGAGCGCGGCGGGGCCGGGCAGGTCCTCCGCGGTGGCCCGGGCGCGGGCGCTCGGGCTTCGCTCCCACTCGGTGGTGGGGCACTCGTCGCCGCCGAGGTGGATGTAGGGGGAGGGGAAGACCTCCATCACCTCGTGGAGGACGGCCCGGACGAAGTCGAGGACCTCGTCGTGGACGCCGAGGACGGTGTCGCACACTCCCCACCGGGTCCACACGTCGAGAGTGCGGTCGGGTCGGTTGCCGAGGCGGGGGTAGGCGGCGAGGGCGGCGCGGACGTGTCCGGGCATCCCGATCTCCGGGACGACGCGCACGCCGCGCCGAGCCGCGTGGTCGACCGGGTCGGTGAGTTCGGCGCCGGTGTACGCGCCGCCGTGCGGGCGGCCGTCGAGGCCGGTGGTGCCGTCCGGTCCCGTCATCGTCCCGGCCCGGTGGGCCCCGACCGAGGTGAGCCGGGGGTGGGAGGGGAACGGCATGCGCCAGCCCTGATCGTCGGTGAGATGAAGGTGCAGGACGTTGAGTTCGTGCAGGGCGAGCAGGTCGATGTGGCGGCGCAGGGTGGCCGCGTCGTGGAAGTGACGGGCGACGTCGATCATCAGGCCGCGCCAGGGACGGCGAGGTACGTCGGTGATCTCGACGCAGGGCAGCTCCCCGTGCTCGTGCCGGACGGTGCCCGGGGCCGGGGCGAGAGCCTCGGGCGGCAGGAGCTGACGGATGGTCTGGACGCCGCGGAGCAGACCCGTGGGCCGGGCGGCGCGCAGCAGGACGCGGGGCGGGGAGCCCGTGAGCCCGTAGCCCTCCTGTCCCAGACCGCCGAGGTGCGGGTCGACGGTGAGGGTGACGGCGCCGGCCGCGGAGGGGGCCAGCGGCAGCCCGGTTGCGGGTGTGAGGAGGAGGCGCGGCAGGTCGGCGGCGCCCTCGGCGCCTTCCGTGGCCCGGACGGCGGTGGTCGTGTCCAGGGAGAACCGGCCGGAACGGCGGACGAGCCTGGTCGGCCGGGGCAGCAGGGCCGGTTCGCGGCGGGGTGGGGGCACGGGGCGGCCTTCCGGTACGGGGCGGGCGGAAGTTGCGGGTGCGCGGTGAGATGTCCGCGGTCTGCGGCACGGGGTGGTGCGTCTGCTCCGCAGGGCGCCGGGGGCTGTGCCGGACGTGGCGGCGCGCCGGCGGAGGGGGCGGACGAGGACGGTCGATGCGCGGGGCGGTGCCGCTCGCCGGCGCGGTGTCGCCGTCCGCGCCGGGACCGGTGGTGTCGTCGGAGCCTCGGGAGCGGGCCGTGAGGGCGGCGGACGGCGCCGGGAGACACACACCGGTGAGCGAACGTGACGTCACGGTTCACCTCGGGAAGGCTCAGGGATGGCGCCGGGGGGGAGCAGGGCTGCGCACCAGAGACCTGACCACTTGTCCGCTGGACAAGTGACCTGTCGGTGAGAGAGAAGCTGGCATAGACCAATAGGGTCGTCAACCCCTGTGGCTCACCGGGGTTCTGCACACCCCGGACGGGGACCGCGAGGCTTCGCCTCCCCATCCCGGGCTTCACGTCACCTGTGGTGACGTTCTCCGGGCCGTACGTGAAGCGGCCCTGTTGTCCGCGGCAAGGGGGAAACGGTGCCCACCGTCATGCAGCTGCCGACCGGCGAGGCGCTGACCGTCCGCACAGCGAGGCCGTCCGTGCCGGCCTGGACGAGGCGGTTGGCGGTGCCGGACTCCGAGACCCCGGCCCGCTCGAAGACGGCCGTGGACCGGCTCATCGCGCGGCGCGAGGTGCACCTGCGGGAGAAGACGCTGTGGCGGATGCTCTACGAGACCGCCGGGCGGGCAGAGGAGATCCTCGGCGTGAACATCGAGGATCTGGACCTCGCCGCGCGCCGCTGCCCGGTCGAGGCCAAGGGCGCCCGGAGCAAGGCCCGCCGCCGGGGCCAGGCCCGCGAGGACTTGGTGCTGGAGACCGTCTGCTGGGACGCCGGCACCGCCGGCTCCTGTCCGGACTGCTCAAGGGCCGTACCCGCGGGCCGGTGTTCGTCACCCACCGCCGCCCGGGGACGCGATCGCAGAGCTGACCAGCTTGCTCGCCCCCGGAAACGCCCGCCGCTGATGGTGACCGTCAGCGCCGGGTGTCAGCCACCACCTGAGCGGGTCCCCTTTCGTTCCCCGGGGCCGCGAACGCCGTCCCTGCCCCGCTCAGGGCGCCAGCACAACCCTGCCGAACACCTCCCCCGCGTCCATCGCGCGGTGGGCCCGCACCGCCTGGTCCAGCGGCAACACCTCGTGCACGACCGTGCGCAGGTCCCCGTGCGCGGCATCGGCGAACTGGGACGACCGCACGGCCTGCCGGTCGGGGCCGGTCACGGTGTCGGAGCTGAAAGTAGCGAACGACAACGACCTGCGGAAGGCGTCCATCAGCCGCATGCCGAAGTCCGCCGGCGGCTGCCCGCCAACCACACCGACAGCCACATACCGCCCGTTGGTGTTCAGCCTGTCCAGGAAAAGGGGCAGCTGGGGACCTCCCACGACATCGATCACCACGTCGAAGCCCGCCGGTGTGTCCGGGCCGTTCTCCCCGGAGCGGTCAAGGACATGGGTCGCGCCCAGGTCCCGCAGGCGGGCGCCACGCTCCGCCGACGAGGTGGTGACCGCCACCGCGCCCGCGCCGTCCCTGGCTGCGAGCTGGACCGCGGTGATCCCGATGCTGCCCGCCGCACCGCGCACGAGCACCGTCTCGCCGGGCGTGAAACGGGCCCGGTCCAGGGCGAAGTGGGCGACCACGCCGGAGCCTCCGAGGGTCACCGCGTCGGCGCCGGTCAGGCCGTCGGGCAGCGCAAGGACATCCTCGACCGAGGCGACGGCCTGCTCGGCATACCCTCCGGACAGGCCGGTGAACGCCCACACCCGCCGCCCGAGCCACGAGGCGTCCACGCCCTCTCCCACCGCGGTGACCCTTCCCGCGACCTCGCTGCCGAGGAGGTGGCCCTCCCGGAAGCCGTAGGCGGCAAGCGTTCCCCGGCGGATCACCGCGTCCACGCCGCCTGCCCCGATCGCCTCCGTGGCGATCCGCACCTGCCCCGGGGCAGGAACGGGCACGGGCACATCGACGACCTCCAGGCCATCGGGGTCTCCGAACGTCCTGATCACAACGGCTTTCATCACTGCTCCTCGGGCCGGTTGAGGGACGGATCGCAGCTGCCGCGGCTGTGGGCGCCGAGTCGGCCCCCGCCGCCAGGGCATCACCGGTGACGTGCCGGGACGCGGCGGCAGCACCGCCATCGGACCGTAACGGACGCCCCCGTCCGTTACGCTGAAATGAGAGACGATGACCAGCCACTTGCCTCAGACCGTGCGCTCCGACGCCCGCGACAACCGGGCCCGCATCCTGGACGCCGCCCGCGCGGTGTTCGGCGAAGAGGGCCTGAGTGCGCCCATGCGCGAGGTCGCCCGGCATGCAGGCGTCAGCCCCGCCACGCTGTACCGGCACTTCCCGACCAAGCAGGCACTGTTCGCGGAGACCTTCGCCGAGCAGCGGCGAGCCTGCCATGCCGCCGTCCGCGACGCCCTCACGGACTCGAACCCGTGGCACGGATTCCGGAGCCTGATCGAGCGGATCTGCGAACTCCACGCCCACAGCAGGGGATTCGCCGACGCCTTCATGACGGCCTTCCCCGAGGCCATGGACTTCGCCGCAGACCGGGAGCGGACCCTGCACGCGGTCCGCGAACTGGCCCGCCGCGCCCAGAAGACCGGCCAGCTGCGCCCCGGCTTCGTCGTCGACGACCTGGTCCTCATGCTCATGGCCCACCGGGGCCTCCAAGACACGCCGCGTGCCGCCCGGATCACGGCCTCCCGCCGCTTCGCCGCCTACATGATCGAAGCGTTCAGCGCCCCACCAGCGACGGGAGCGCCTACGCCGCTGCCGCCGGCACCACGCCTGCAGCTCACGCACTCGCCCAGCACCCCATGAATCCGTCACCTGGAGATCCGTCAATCCTCGGGCTCTTGTACGACAGGCTGAGTCGCAGTACCGGCGCGACCGCCTGCTGCCCTTGGGCAGCTCCTTGCCGCACTGGCCGCACCGCCGGACGTACCTCCTGGACATGACTCCAGGGGCCTCCCATCCGGCGGCGCAGGCCAGGACCCGGGTCATTCCTCGTCGGTGGCATCCGGGTCGCGCAGCGGGCGCAGGCCGCCGGGCAGGTCGGGAAGCTGGAAAAAGTACCGGCCGAGCATGTTGAAGTGGCGCCTGGCGAACGGCGAGAGGCGGGCCAGGTTGCCGACGTTGCAGCTGTGCGCGACCAGGAGCGCGGCGATGGTCGCGTGCAGGTCCTTCAGCACCTCGCCTCGCCGCCGGTGACCGAGGTGAACGCCTGGTCGGCACCGGTCCAGGAGAACACCACCCGCAGGGCCTCCGGCAGGTCGGCGCGGGGGCGGCATCGCCTCCACGGCGCGCGGTGCATGGGCGATCCTCCCGTGCCGACCTACCGCCGTATGTGACGCGCCGCGGCTTCGCGAGGAGGCTGTCTGTGCACTGCGGACGGACATAGGGAAGAGGGGGCTCGTCGCCTTCCGTGATCAACCTATAGCGCACCGGGGGGCTTGCGGCAAGACCCGGGTCGTGCCGCAGAATCGCCGACCCATGCCGAAGATCACGAAAACAGGGGAGTCTCGACATGCGTGTGCTGTTCTCAACGTACGGGTCGCGTGGGAGCGTCGAACCGATAGCGGGACTCGCGGTGCGCTTGCGGGAACTCGGCGCGGAGGTCCGGGTGTGCGCGCCCCCGGACGAGGAGTTCGCGGAGCGGTTGGCCGGGGTCGGTGTGCCGCTGGTGCCGACCGGCGCGCCGGTGCGCCCGCTGGTGACCACGGTGACGCCGGGGTCGGCGGCCGGACTGGCGCAGCGTGCGACCGAGTTGATGGCCGCGCAGTTCGACACGGTCGCCGCGGCGGCCGAGGGATGTGATGCGCTGGTGGCGACCGGCCCGTTGCCGGCCACGGCCGGCGCGCGGTCGGTGGCCGAGAAACTGGGCATCCGCTACGTGCACGTGAGCCACCAGCCGGTCAGCCTGCCCTCGCCGTACCGCCGGCCGCCCGCGCGGCGGGGCCGGCCGTTGCCACCGGAGGTGACCGACAACCGCGCGCTGTGGGACGTGGACGCCCAGATCGCGAACGCGATGTTCGGCGAGGAGCTCAACACCCAACGGGCGTCGATCGGCCTGCCGCCGGTGGACAACGTCCGCGACTACGCCTTCACCGACCAGCCGTGGCTGGCCACGGACCCGGTTCTGTCTCCGTGGCAGCCGACGGATCTCGACGTGGTGCAGACCGGCGCGTGGATCCTGACCGATGAACGCCCGCTCCCAGACGGGCTGGTGGCGTTCCTGGAGGCCGGCGCCCCACCGGTGTACGTGGGCTTCGGCAGCATGCCCATGCGCGATTCGGAGGACGTAGCCCGGGCGGCCATCGAGGCGATCCGCGCGCAGGGCCGCCGCGCGGTCGTCTCCCGCGGCTGGGCCGACCTTGCCCTGATCGACGACCAGGACGACTGCTTCGCCGTCGGCGAAGTCAACCATCAAGCACTGTTCCGGCGGGCGGCCGCTGTCGTGCACCACGGCGGTGCGGGCACCACGACGACGGCCGCCTGGGTCGGTGCGCCTCAGGTGGTGGTACCCCAGGGGGCGGACCAGCCGTACTGGGCCGGCCGGGTGGCCGACCTGGGCATCGGCGCGGCACACGACGGTCCGACACCGACTGCCGAGTCGCTGTCGGTCGCGCTCAGGACGGTCCTGATCCCCGAGACCCGCGCACGGGCAACCGCCGTGGCCGGCACGATCCGCGCCGACGGGGCGACGGTGGCCGCGAAGCTGCTGCTCGACGCCGTCAGCCAAGAAAGGCCGCCGGCGTCGGCGTGAACCACGCGCGTTCGTTGAGCCGGGGACGGTGCCCGGCGCCGGTCGCCGGTCTGCACCGCCGGTTCGGCATGCTCGCAGAGACGGGCATACTCCGCGGGGTCCGCCGCAGCAGCAGCCCGACGTCGTAGCACCGGCGGGCAAGGGCACCGGCCTCCGGAACCGTTCTGTCAGGAATCCTCAGCGCGGGTTCTCGTTCCCATGTTCCTCAACCGCCATCCCCTCCCTGAACTGGTCCTGACCAGAGCAGTATGGAGGACGGTGTGACGAAAGCCGGTCACCCTGCGGCACGCCGTCCCGGCGCTGGAAGGGGAAGAACGCAGATGGGCGACAGGAACGCGGGCACGGCCCGCAGGACCGGCGCCGGCGCGGAGCCGGCCCTCGCGCCCACCCGGGGCGACGGGCGGGACGTGAGCCGGCCGGGCGGCGTGCTCAAACGCGAGCGGGTCCGGGACGCGGTGCTGGAGATGGCCGAGGAGCGCAGGCCGGGGGACGCCATCCCCTCGGAGCGCGTCCTGTGCGCGCAGCTCGGGGTGTCCCGGCCGACGCTGCGAGCCGCCGTCGACGAACTGGTCATCGCGGGCATTCTCGTCCGTGAACACGGCCGGGGCGTGTTCGTCGCCCCGGAGAAGATCACCCAGGAACTGGTGCCGGGACGCCACTCGCTCGGCGTGCCGCGCGCGTCGGGCGCCTGGACGAGCCGGCTGCTGGAGTTCACCACCGTGCCGGCCGGCGCCCGGACAGGCCGCAGGCTGCACCTCTCCCCCGCCGCCCCGATCGTCTACGTGGCCCGGCTGCGACTGGTCGACGGCTCGCCCATGGCCATCGAGCATCTGCACATCCCGGCCGCCCTGGTGCCCGGCCTCACCCGCAGCGAACTGGAGCACGGCGACCTGTACGAGCATTTGCACACGCACCATGGCGTCCACGTGCGCGAGGCGACGCAGGCGATCGAACCCACCGTGGTGACCCGTGACGAGGCCGGACTGCTGGGCGTACCGGAGCTCTCCCCCGCCCTGCTCTTCGAACGGCTGACCACCGACACCGCTGGACAGCCGGTGGAGCACGTCCACTCGGTGTACCGCGGGGACCGGTACCGCATCGTCTCCCGCCTGACGCTCGGTGCGGACACCGCGCCCGCCGAGCCCGGCGGCGGCCATCATCCGGGCATCCCGCCGGGCGACCTGCCCCATGGCAACCTGGTGGCGGCTTCGACGCTGGGCGATGTGCAGGAACAGCGGCGCTGATCCGGCTGACGCCGGCCGGGCGACGCCCGCGGAAGGGCGCCCGGGACCCGGCGCAGCGGGCGGCCGTCCCCTGTGTGCGCGGGCACTTGTGCGGTGACCGTTGCCGGGCGGACGGCGGCGGTGCGCTTCAGTGGTGCCAGGCATTCCCGCCCGTGTTGTGGATGAACCGCTGCAGCACCTTGAGGGTGGTCAGGTACTCCTCGTCGGAGATGCCCGCGTGCCGTTCCGCCCACAGCTCCTTCTGGAGCGCCGCGGCTCTGTCGTGGAACGCCCTGCCCTCGGCCGTGATGCCGAGTCGTCCCTCCGCGTCCTCGGTGATCCAGCCCTGGGCGATGGTCATGTCGATCTCCCGCTCCATGGTTTCCTCGCCCGTGTCGAGGTAGTTCCGCAGGAGGCGGGACACCTCGTCCCGCGTCTTCGCGGTGCCGGCTCGTGCCACCTGCGCGAGAACCCACCACTGGGGCTGGGTGGTGCCGATCCCGGCGAGAGCGGCACGGGTGCGGGTGACGACGGCCTTGTAGGCGGCCCAGCTCCAGTAGCCGATGGGCTGCTTGATCAGTTCGGCGTCGTCGTGCGAGTACTCCACGGCCGGTTCCTCCGTCGTCGCTCGAGGTGGCTGGGTCGATCCGACCGTAGAAGCTCAAGCGCGCTGGAGGTCAAGCGCCGGCTACGCGCCGGGCGGCGCGAGGACGCAGAACTCGTGACCCTCCGGGTCGGACAGGCACGTCCACGGGACGTCGCCCTGGCCGAGGTCCAGGTCGGTGGCGCCGAGGGCCCGCAGCCGGGCCGCTTCGGACTCCTGATCGTCACCGGGGCGCGGCAGCAGGTCGAGGTGGACGCGGTCCGGCGCGGTCTTCGCACCGGGGGTGCGGAGGAACTCGAGCCAGGGGCCGGCGCCTTCGGCGGAGCGCAGCACCGCGTGATCGTCGCTCACCTCGTGCAGGGTCCAGTCCACCGCCTCGCCCCAGAACCGGGCCATGGCCCGCGGGTCCGCGCAGTCGACCACCACGGCGGCGATCGGCCCGGTGTCCCGGTAGGTGTCCCGCGGCTGCAGCACACAGAACTCGTTGCCCTCGGGGTCGGCGAGGACCGTCCACGGCACTTCGCCCTGGCCCACGTGGGCGGGCGTCGCACCGAGCGCCTCCAGGCGCGCGACCAGCTCCGCCTGCTGGGCCGCCGAGGTGGTGGCCAGATCGAGGTGCACTCGGTTCTTCGCCGCTGTCTTGGGTTCCGGGACGGGAACCACGTCGATGCCGAGGCCGACCGGTTCCGGCCAGACGAAGTCGTCGGCGGGTCCCACGTAGGTGGTCACGCCGGGACGGTGGGCGCTCCAGCCGAGCGCCGCCGCCCAGAACCGGCCGACCGCCCACGCGTCGACGGCCTTGATGTTCACCTGGACAGGTCGCAGTGCCATGCCCGCGATCCTATGCTCCGGCTGCGCGATGACGACTGGTCAGCTCCGGTCGGCTGCCGCGGCGCCGCCGAGCCGTCGGCGCGTCGCGGAGGCCGTCGCGGAGGCGCGTCGCGGAGGCGTCCGCGGGGGTTCAGCCGCCGGTGAACACCGGTCCGTCCGGGCTCGGCGATCCCTACAGTCCCGTCCATGACGACGGTTACGACGCGCTCGGTCGAGTACCCGGCCGACGGGCTGACGATGGTCGGGCACCTCGCGCTGCCCGCCGGCACCGACCGCCGGCCCGCGGTCCTGGTCGGGCCCGAGGGCGTGGGGCTCAGCGACGTCGAGCGCCGCCGGGCCGACGCTCTCGCCGAGCTGGGATACGTGGCGCTGGCCTTCGACCTCCACGGCGGGCGCTACCTGGGCGACCCCGAGGAGATGCTGGCCCGTTGCCTGCCGCTGCTCGCCGACCCCGACCGGATGCGGGGCATCGGTCACGCGGCGCTCGACGTGCTGCGCGCCGAGCCGCGGACCGACCCCGGCCGGATCGCCGCCGTCGGCTACGGCACCGGGGGCGCGATCGCGCTGGAGCTCGGGCGCGACGGCGTCGATCTGCGGGCGATCGCCACGGTCAACGCGACCACCACGGGCCGGCCGGGCGAGGCGGCGCGCATCCGCTGCCCGGTGTGGGCCGGGGTCGGCTCCGAGGACCCGATCATGCCGCCCGCGCAACGGGAGGCGTTCACCGCGGAGCTGCAGGCGGCCGGCGTCGACTGGCGCCTCGTGGTCTACGGCGGCGCCCTGCACGCCTTCCACCACCCGCCGGTCGGCCACACCGTGCGCCCCGGCGTCGGCTACCACCCGCGGCACGCGCAGCGGGCCTGGCGCGACGTCCTCGACGTGCTCGCCGAGTGCCTGCCCGTGACGCGGTGACGATCGTCCTCGCCGGCGTGGACGGCGGCCGGGTGGCGGGGCTCAGGTGACCGGGCCCGACGGCTGGGGCGTCGGGTCGTAGGCGGCTTCCCGGACGAGGGTGCGCAGGTGGCGGGCGGCGGTCAGCAGGTCCCGGTGCGTGGTGTAGAGGGCGTTCACACCGAAGCGCAGGAGGTCCGGGGCTCGCATGTCGATGATCACGCCGCGGTCGGCCAGTGCCCGGGTCAGGCCGTGGGCGTGGGGGTGGCGCAGGGCGACGTGGCTGCCGCGGCGTGCGGGGTCGGACGGGGTGACGGAGGCGAAGCCGAGGGGGGTGAGCAGTTCGGTGGCGCAGCGGAGGAAGAACTCCGTCAGGGAGAGGCTCTTGGCGCGGACCTGGGCGAGGTCCACGTCGTCGAAGACGGTCAGCGCGGCTTCGAGGGCCAGCAGGGACAGAACGGGCGGGGTGCCGATGCGGGCGCGGGCGATGCCCGGCGCGGGGGTGTAGTCGCGGTTCAGGCCGAAGGGGTCGGCGTGCCCGGTCCAGCCGGGCAGGGGGGTGTCGAGTGCCTCGTGGTGGCGTCGGGCCACGTACAGGTACGCGGGGGCGCCGGGGCCGCCGTTGAGGAACTTGTAGCCGCAGCCGACGGCGAGGTCCACGTCGAGATCGTCGAGCCGCAGCGGGAGCGCGCCGGCCGCGTGGCACAGGTCCCACAGGACCAGCGCGCCGACGCGGTGCGCGGCGCCGGTCAGCGCCCGCATGTCGTACAGCTCCCCCGTGCGGAAGTCGACGGGCGAGTAGCTGACCACGGCGACGCGATCGCCCTCGGCCGCGAGGAACGACGCCAGGCCGGCCGGGGGGATCCGCCGTACTTCCAGCCCCTGGCGGTCGGCCACCGCCTGTGCCAGGTAGCGGTCGGTGGGGAAATGGCCGGGGTCGGTGACCAGCAGCGTCCGGCCGGGGCGGAGTGCGGCGGCGGCGCTGAGCGCGGTGAACAACTGCACGCTGGTGGAGTCCCCCGCCACCGTCTGCCCCGGCGCCGCGCCCAGCAGGCGGCCGACGGCGTCGCCCACCCGCAGGGGCGCGTCCCACCAGCCGTTGGTGTTCCAGGAGCGGATGAGGTCGGTGCCCCACTGCCGGGACACGACGTCGGTGAGGGCCTCGGGGACGGCGGCGGGCAGGGGGCCCAGGGAGTTGCCGTCGAGGTAGACGACGCCGTCCGGGAGCAGGAACCGCTCGCGGAGGGGTGCCAGGACGTCGTCGGCGTCGAGTCGTACGGCCTGTTCGTCCAGTGCGCTGAGGGTCGTCGTCACGTCTGTCGGCCTTCCGGCTGTCGTGGTTCGGTGGGGGCGGTCGTCACGGGTGCGGGGCCTTCCGCCGGTGCCCGTCCGGGCGCGGTGCGCCGAAGGCGGCCGACAGCTCCCCGAGCGTGTCGGCGACCGCGCGGGCGCCGGGCGCGCCCGGTTCGATGAGCGTGTAGTGGCCCGTGCCGGGCAGCACGACGGTCCTCAGATCACGGTGCACGGCCGCGTAGTCGGCGAACTGGGTGAGCGGGACCTCCTCGTCGGCGGCTCCGTGCAGCAGCACGGTGGGGACGCCGGTCGTGCCCGCCTCGCGCAGCAGGGTGACGGGGTCCACCGAGGGCAGCCGCTCCTCGAACACGTCCTCGCCGCCGAGGAGTTGCAGGGCGGCGTCGTTGCTGAGGCCGTCGCGGCGGGTGGCGGCGAGGTCGGTGAGCGGGGCGAGCGCCAGCACGGCGGTCGGCAGCTCGGCGGTGTGCCAGCGCGAGCCGGCGGGCAGCAGGCCGCGGGCCGCGCACCACAGGGCGAGGTGGCCGCCGGAGCAGTGCCCGGCCAGGACGTACGGCCGTCCCTGGGGCAGCGTGTCGACGATCCGCGCGACGTCGTCGAACGTCTCGGGGTAGCCGCCGGCGCCGCCGGAGCGGCGGAAGCCCGGCAGCAACACGTCGAAGCCCTGCTGGGAGAGGTAGGCCGCGAAGGGGGTCAGGTGCATCCGGTCGTAGCGCCAGTAGCCGCCGTGCAGCAGGACGACCAGCGGGGCGGCGGGGTCCTCGGCGGGCCAGGCGTCGTAGACCTGGTGGGGGTGGTCCCCGTAGGAGCCGTGCACCGGTGCCAGCACCGGTTTCAGGCTCAGCACCCGCTTCTCCTCCTCGGCCGCGAAGGCGGAGACGGTCCTAGACGTCACCGCGCACCTCCCACAGCTCGGGGAAGACCGGGAGGGACGCGCGCCGCTCCAGCCAGGCGAGCCCGGTGGAGCCGGCGCTGCCGGTCTTGGCGCCCATGGCACGGCGTACGACCATGACGTGGTCGAAGCGCCAGCGCGTGACGAGTTCGGCGATGTCGGTGAGGAGTTCGCCGAGGGCGAGCAGCGGGTGGTGCTGCGGGCCGGTGTAGACCTGCCGCCACACTTCGACCACGCCCGGGTCCGAGGTGTGCGGGGCGGTCACGTCCCGGTCGCGGACGTGCTCGGGGACGGGCAGGCCCTGCCGGTGCAGGAAGTGCAGCACCTCGTCGTAGAGGGACGGTTCGCGGTAGGTCTCGCCGAGCGCCTCGTGGACCGCCGGGTCGCCCCGGTGCAGGCGGAGCATCCCGGCGGACTTGTCGCCCAGGAGGAACTCCATGTGCCGGTACATCGCCGACTGGAAGCCGGACGCCCTGCCGAACGCGTCGCGGAACCCGTTGAACTGGGCGGGTGTCAGGGCCGCGATGGGCGCCCAGGCGGCGTTGAGGGCGGTCAGGGCGCGGCGGCTGCGCACCAGCGCGTCCGTCGCCGCGTCCAGGTCGTCCTTGGCGAAGGCGGTCCTGGCGGTGCGCCACTCGTGGACGATCAGGGTGAACCACAGCTCCATCACCTGGGTGGTGACGAGGAAGCCCATCTCGTCCGGGGCTTCGGTGAGCGGGTGCTGGAGGGTGTTGAGGACGGACGCGTGCACGTAGGCGTCGTAGGGGCTCGGGCCGGGGAAGGGCCGGGTCAGCGGATCGAGGTCGTCCGCGGCGGGCGGGGCGGACGTGCGGTCGTTCATGGCATCTCCTGTTGCTGCCGCAGGCCGGGAGGGCGGCCGTGCGGCCGGGGCGGGGCCACCGGTCGTGCGGTGCGGAAGAAGCGGGGCCGCGAGCGGGTGTCTCACACGCCGAGGTGGACGCCGCCGGAGGCGTCGATCCACTGGCCGGTCACCCAGCGGGCGTCGTCGCTCGCCACGAACGACACGACGTCGGCGATGTCCGCGGGGTCGCCCAGCCGGCCGAACACGGAGGCGTCCGAGTACCTCCGGCGGATCTCCGGGATGCTCAGCGTGGGGTTGATCTCCGTCTCGGTGTAGCCGGGCGCGACGCTGTTCACGGTGATACCCCGTGGGCCGAGCTCCTGCGCGAGGGACAGGGTGAGGTAGTCCAGGGCGGCCTTGGTCATGGTGTAGGCGACGATCGCGGGGAAGGCGACGCGGGTGGCCACCGAGGAGACGTTCACGATCCTGCCGCCGTCGCGCAGCCGGTCCAGTGCGCGCTGGAGGATGAAGAACGGCGCCTTGGTGTTGATGGCGAACACCCGGTCCCAGTCCGCTTCGGTGACGTCCGCGATCCGGCGCGGGAGGGTGATGCCGGCGTTGTTGACGAGGATGTCCACGCCCGGGTCCGCGCCCTGGTCGGCCAGGGCACGGTCGAACGCCTCCCAGAGCGTGTCGGCGTCGCCGGGCACGCCCAGTTCGGCGTGGACGGGGAAGGCCCGGCCGCCGTCGGCCCGGATCTCCCCGACCGTGCGCTCGGCCGCCTCCCGGTCGTGCCCGTAGTGGACCGCCACGAGGGCGCCCTCCCGGGCCAGGCGCCGGCTGACGGCCCGGCCGATGCCGCGGCTTCCTCCGGTGACCAGGGCGGTTCTGCCCTCGTGCCGCAGGGTGGTGGTCAACGTCTTCTCCTTGGGCGGGTCGGCTGTGATCGTGGGCGCACGACAGGTGCGCCGGGTCATGCGTCGAAGTCGAGGGTGAGGTCGGTGCCGGCCGGTCCGGCCCGGCACACCAGCGTGTAGCCCGCGGCGACCTCCTCGGCGTCGAGGGCGTGCTGCGGTGCTGCCGTCACACGGCCGGACAGGACCCGGGCCCGGCAGGTGCCGCACACGCCCTCGCGGCAGGCGTAGGGCACGTCGGGGTGGGCGCGCAGCAGCGCGTCGAGGAGCGTCGCGTCCTCGGGGCCGGCGGCTGCGAGGCGGCGGCGGCCGCCGAGCAGCGCGGTGACGCGGATCCGGTGCGAGGCGGCCGGCGGCCGGTTCCGCGGTGCGCCCGGCTGCGGGGTGCCGGCGGGGGTGAACGTCTCGGAACGGATCAGGGCGGGGTCGGCGCCCCAGGCCGTGAGCGCCCGGCGCACCGCGACGACCAGGCCGGACGGGCCGCACAGGGCGAACGTGGCGCCGGGGCCGGGGCGGGCGTCGACCGCGGCGAGCAGGCGCGGCAGCGTCACGCCGTCGATCCGCCCGCCCGCCAGCCCGCTGTGGTGCTCCTCGCGGGTGAGGACGTACAGGGCGGTGAAGCGGTCGACGAACGTGTCCTTGAGTTCGGCCAGTTCGTCGGCGAGCAGGGCGTCGGCGGTCGTCGGGACCGAGTGGATCAGGGAGACGCGGCAGGCGGGGTCCTCGCGCAGCGCGGCGGCGGCCATGGCGGCGAGCGGGGTGATGCCGGAGCCGCCCGCGATCAGGACGTGATGGCCGCCGGGCAGCTCGGGCAGGGCGAAGGCGCCCATCGGCGGGGAGAGTTCGAGGACGTCGCCCGGTGCCAGGGCGGTGGCGGCGTGAGCGCCGAAGCCGTCGGGAGCGCCGCGCCGGATCACCAGGCGCAGCGCGTCCGGGTCGCCCGGCGGGGGGCACACCGAGTAGCTGCGGCGCAGTTCCGTGCCGGCGCGGCGGTGCCGGACCACGACGTGCTCGCCGGGCCGGTGGGCGAAGACCTCGCGCAGGGCCCCGGGCACCTCCAACGTGACCGCGACCGCGTCCCCGGCCAGGTGCTGGATCTCGGCGGCCACGAGCCGGTACCAGCCGGTGCGCCGGGGCCGGGCGGAGGATCCGGGACGGGAGGCGGACGGGGGTGGGACGTCGGGGGCGGGGGCGGTGACGTCGGGGGCGGGGGCGGTGGCGGGGCCGGTCGCTGCGGACGCGTCGGCGCCCTGCGCCGAGGCGGCACCGGCTGCCGGGGGCACGCCGGCGCCGGCGCCCGGTGCGGGGGTGGGAGGCGGGCCCGCGGTCGCTGTGTGCGCGGGGGCGGGGGTCGCCCGGGAGGTGTCGATGGGGTTCACGGTCCGCCTCACAGCGCGCTCAGGTGGGGGAACAGCTCGTGGCATGCCGTGCACCGCAGCACGGACTGGCAGCGGGCCGGCCCGAACGGGCTGTGCGGCCGGGTGGCCCGGGAGCCGCAGTGCGGGCAGGGCACATGGGCCAGTGCGACGGGGACGGGACCGTTCGCCGCGGCGGGGACGGGCGGGGCGATGCCGTGCGCGGCGAGTTTGCCCCGGCCGGCCGCCGAGATGCGGTCCGCGGTCCACGGCGGGGACAGGACCTGCCGTACCCGCCCCTCGGGGTGGCCGTTCTCGGCGCACACGTCCCGGATCGCGGAGACGATGGCGGGCAGCGCCGGGCAGCCCAGGTAGGTCGGGGTGATCTCCACTTCGAGCACGCCGTCGGCGGCCGGGGCGACCGAGCGGATCACGCCGAGGTCGCCGAGACTCACCATCGGCAGCTCGGGGTCGGGCAGCGCCTCGACCAGGGCGCGGACCTCCGCCGCCGGGCGGGCGACCCGCCCGGGCCGGGCGGGTCGCGGCGCCGGGGGCGCCACTGCAGGGGTGCGGCCGTTCACCAGCGGCCTCCCGGGAACTGCCGGTGCACGGACTGCATCTCGGCGATCAGCGGCCCGAACTCCTCGGTGTGCAGGCCCGCCCGGCCGCCCCGCGCCTGCCAGCCCGGGGCCGGCACGGCGAGGCCGGCACGGCTCACGACCTCGCCGACCCGCTCCTCCCACACCGGACGCAGCGGGGCCGGTGAGGGTGCCGTGCCCGCCGCCGCGAGGTGGCGCGAAACGTCGTCCTCGTCGAACAGCTCGGCGGTGTACGGCCACACCCGCTCCAGGGCCCGCTGCATGCGGCGGGAGCTCTCGGGGGTGCCGAGTCCCAGCTGAAGCGTCCAGTTGTCGGCGTGCATCCGGTGGAAGGCCACCTCCCTCGCGGCCCGCTGCCCGAACCCGGCCAGCCGGGTGTCCGCGCAGCCGGCCAGGGCCTCGTAGTACAGGACCGCGTAGTGGGTGTAGACGAGCTGCCGGGCGACGGTGACCGCGAAGTCCCCGTTGGGCAGTTCGGTCAGCAGGGCGTTGGTGAAGTCGCGGTCGCGGCGGGTGAAGGCCAGCTCGTCCTCGGTGCGTCCGGTTCCGTCGGCCTGTCCGCTCAGGGTGAGCAGCACGCGGGCGTGGCCGATCAGGTCGAGGGCGATGTTGGACAGGGCCATGTCCTCCTCGATGGTCGGCGCCCGCGTGATCCACTGGCACAGCCGCTGCCCGAGGACGAGGGCGTCGTCGCCCAGGCGCAGCAGGAGCACCGCGAGGTGGGCGTCGGCGCGGTCGGCTTCCGCGGCCGCGGCCGGGTCAGTCGAGGTGGTCACCGTCGGGGCCTTTCTCGGTCAGCGGCGCGAACTGCTCCGGATACCGGTAGGGCTTGTGCCGGGCGCCCGCGAAGAACGGGTCGCGTTCGTCCGGGGAGGCCGCGTGCACGGCGTCCGAGCGGACCACCCACAGCGACAGCGGGTCGCCGCGCCGGGTGTACAGGTCGCGGGCCCGCAGCAGCGCCGTGTCGGCGTCGGCGGCGCGCACCGACCCCACGTGCTGGTGGGCCAGTCCCCGGCGGGGCCTGAGGAACACCTCCCAGGACGCCGGGGCGCCCTCCCGCTCCCGGCTCATACGCGCTCCCCCGCCCCGCTCCGCGCGGCCCGCGCCGCAGCCGCTGCCGTGCCCGCGTCCGCGTCCGCGTCCGTGCCCGTGCCCGCGTCCGTGTACGTGCCGGAGGGCGGCCCGCCGGCCCGCGCGCGTGCCGCGTACGCGGCGGACGCCTCCCGTACCCAGGCGCCGTCCTCGTGCGCCGCACGCCGGTGGGCGACGCGCTGCCGGGACCAGTGGGTGTCGTCGCCGAGCGCCGCGCGGTAGACGTCCCAGTCGACCGGCGTGAAGTCGTAGTGGCCGCGTTCCTCGTTCCAGCGGATCGCCGGGTCCGGGAGGGTGAGCCCGAGGCGTTCGGCCTGGGGGACGCAGCTGTCGACGAAGCGCTGGCGCAGCTCGTCGTTGGTGTGCCGTTTGATGCCCCAGGCCAGGGCGCGGCGGGAGACCGCGGCGCCGAGTGCCGCGGTGCGGGCGTCGGCGCCGCCCGCCTCGGTGTCGGGCGGGCCGAACATCAGCGCCACGGCCGGCAGCCACCAGCGGTTCACCGCGTCCTGGGCCATCGCCTTCTGCTCCGGGGTGCCTTCGCACAGGGCGCGCAGGAGGTCGTAGCCCTGCCGCACGTGGAAGGCCTCCTCCTGGCAGACGCGGCGCATCGCCCGGGCGTACGGCCCGTAGGACGTGCGGCACAGCGGCGCCTGGTTGATGACGGCGGCCCCGTCCGTCAGCCAGGCGATGGCGCCGGTGTCCGCCCACGTCAGCGCGGGGTGGTTGAACGTCGCCGAGGCCCGCTGCTGGCCCCGGTGCAGGGCGTCGAGCAGGTCGGCCCGGTCCACGCCGAGGGTCTCGGCGGCGGAGTACAGGTACAGCCCGTGCCCGGCCTCGTCCTGGACCTTGGCGATGAGCACCGACTTGCGGTGCAGGGAGGGCGCCCGGGTGAGCCAGGCGCCCTCCGGCTGCATGCCGATGATCTCGGAGTGGGCGTGCTGCGCGATCTGCCGGATCACCATGCGGCGGTAGCCGTCGGGCATCCAGTCACGGGGTTCGACGGTCTCCCCCGCGGCGACGAGGCCGTCGAAGTGCGCGAGCAGCTCGTCGGGCTCGGCGGGCGCGGCGGCGGCCGGCTGTGCGCTCATGCGGTGCCTCCGCGGCCGGTTACCGCCCCGGCGGGCACGTACCGGCCGTGGGGCCGGACGCAGGGCCTGGGCACTGGCATCACTCCTTCGGCATTCCTCGGGCTTCGGCAACGCCCGGCGCGTCGCACTGCCCGCTCCACGGGCGGGCGGGGCTGCGGGTCTCGTCTCGGAAAGAGGCCGCGCACCGGGCCCCGCTATCCCCGCGCCTGCCGTTGCGTGCGCGTGACAAAGGTCACGCGGGGCGGCGGGGATCGCCGTGCGCCGCGGGGGCCTCTTGTTCGGGTGACACCGGACCCACGAGATCCGCCCGGCGGCCACGCGCCGCGGCGAAAGGGGAGAGCATGAGCACCATCAGGGAGTTGCTGGTCGAACTCACCGGTACCGCGGAGTTCGCCGACGCCGAGCGGGTCGGTGACGACGTCGACCTCGCCGCGAGCGGCATCGACTCCGGCGACCTGGTGCGTCTCGTCCTGCTCGTCGAACAGCGGCTCGGCGTGGAGATCACCGCCGACGACATGGAGCAGCTGCGCACCATCGCCGACTACGAGCGGTTCACCGCCGAGCGTGCCGCCGCCGGCGCCGGCGGTGCCTGATGTGGCTGACGCAACTGCTGGAACGCAACCGCCAGTGCTGGCCCGACCGGCCGGCGCTGGTGGACGAGCGGCGCCGGGTCACCTGGGCGCAGTTGCACGACCGCACGCTGGAACTGGCGCGGGGACTGGCCGACCTGGGCATCGAACGCGGTGACCGGGTCGCGGTGCTGTCCAAGGATCGCATCGAGGTGCTGGAGGCCTACTTCGCGCTCGCCCGGCTGGGCGCGCTGTTCGTCCCGCTGAACCACAGTCTGGCGGTGCCCGAGGTCGCCGGCATCGTCGAACGCGTCGGCGCGGTGGCCGTCCTCGGCGAGTCGGAGCTGCTGGACCGGCACCCGGAGCTGCCGGCGTCGGTGCGGATCAGGATGGCCCTGGACAAGCCGGCCTTCGAGGCCCTGGGCGCCGTGGCCGCCGAGCGCGACCTGCCCGAGGTGGCCGACACCGATCCGGTCGCCGTGCTGCACACCTCGGCGACCACCGGACAGGCCAAGGGCGTCACGGTCGACAGCGCGTCGTTCCGCGCCATCGCCCTGGGCTGGCTGGTCATGGCCCGGCCCACCGACGACATCGTGATGGTCAACTGCTGCCCCCTCTACCACGGCAGCATGGTGGTGTCCCTCACCTACCTGGCCGCCGGCGCCACCGTCGTGCTGATGCCCGGCTTCACCCCGCAGCGGGCGCTGGCCGCGGTGGAGGAGCACCGAGCCACCCACATGTGGCTGGTCCCGCAGATGCTCCGCTTCATGCTCCAGGCCAAGGGCGCCGAGCGCGCCGACCTGTCCTCGCTGCGGGAGATCCTGTACGGCGCCGCCCCCATGCCGCTGGACGTGTACGCCGCGGCGGTGGAGCGCCTGGACTGCGGGTTCCGGCAGGTCTACGGCATGACGGAGGTCGGCGGGCCGTTCGTCACGCTCGGCCCCGACGAGCACCCGGCGCCCGGCGACGTCACCGCCCGCATCCCCTGCGGGCGGGTCGTGCCGGGCATGTCCGCGCGCGCGGTCGACGGGGCCGGACGGGAGCTGCCCCGCGGCGACATCGGCGAGATCGTCGTGCGCGGGCCGGGCGTCATGCAGGGCTACTGGAACGACCCGGACGCCACCCGAGAGATCACCCTCGACGGCTGGACCAGGACCGGCGACCTGGGCTTCGTCGACGACGCGGGCCGCATCCACCTCGTGGACCGCAGCAAGGACGTCATCATCCGGGCCGGGCAGAACGTGTACCCCTCGGAGATCGAGCGGGCGCTGATGTCCCACCCGGCGGTCCGGGACGCGGCGGTCGTCGGCATGCCCGACGAGGACTACGGCGAGGTGCCGCTGGCGTACGTCGTCGCCGAGCCGGGCACCCGGCCCGCGGACCTGCTCGCCCACGTCGGCGAGCGGCTGGCGCCCTACAAGCGGCCCCGGCGGGTGGAGTTCATCGAGCAGGTGCCCCGCAACCCCGCCGGGAAGATCGTCAAGAAGCTGCTGCGGGCCTGACGGGTGCGCTCGCGTCCCTGCCCGGCGCCGGTGGCCGGCCGCGCGGGCACGCTGCCCGTCGCGCGGGCCGGTCCGGGCGCCGGGGCGGCCGCCCGGCTCCGCCGGCTGCGGCCTGCCTGGGCGGCGGCCGGGCTCGGGCTGGGCGTCGCCGTCGTCACGGACCCGCGGGCCGTCCCCGCCGGGCCCGCCGAGGAGGCCGCGGCCGAGGGAATGCCGCCGCGGCGCCGGCTGGAGTTCCTGGCCGGCCGGCTCGCGGCGCGGCGCGCGCTGCGCGCGGTGGGGCTGGACTGCGGCGAGATCCCGCGGGCCGGCCGCCTGCCGGACTTCCCGCCGGGACGGGCGGCGTCGATCACGCACAGTGCGGGGGTCGCGGTGGCCGTGGCCCGGATGCCGGGGCGGGACCTCCCCCTCGGCTGCGATCTGGAACTGCGCCCCCTGCCCGACGGAGCGGCACGGCTGGTGCTGGGCGAGGACGAGGGGGAACTGCTGCACGCTCCCGGACCGGGTGCGGTGCCGTGGTCGGTGACCGCGCTGTTCTCGGCGAAGGAAGCCGCGTGGAAGGCCCTGCACACCGGGCCTGCCGCCCTTCCCGCCGACGCGCTGGTGAGCCTGCGGGACCTGCGGGCGCGCCCGCTCGGCGGCGGGCTGCGGATCGGGACGCGGCAGGAGCCGGCGCTCGCCGTGCACGTCGAGGTGATGCCGGTCGGCGCGGGCGTCTTCAGCACGGTCCTCGGCTGGGCCGGCCGCTGACACCTGACCGCCGACCGCCTGCGCTTCCCCTCCTTCGGCAGGCCCCCGTCCCGGGCACTCCGCCCCCGTCCCGCCGCTCGACGCGCGGGGCGGGGGCCGTGGCGTGAGCGCGGCCGGTCGCCGGGCCGCGGGGCCGGAGCGCAGCGCAGGCCCCGCCGTGCGGGCGGGGCCCGATCCTGGCTGCGCAGCGGCTCGTCGCGGGAGCGGCGAGCGGAAGCGGCGAGCGGGAGCCGAACCACGGTCCGCGCCCCCGACCGCCCCGCCGCAGCGCCGGAGGGACCCGCTCCGCGGTTCGGTTCCGCGCGTGCGCCCTCGGGCGCCGCGCCGTCGGCGTCGAGTCCAGGCGCCCGCCCTTCGCACCCGGCGCCGGACACCGGCCGGAGGCCGGTCAGGGCACCGGTCGTTCCGTGTGTGATCCGACCGGACGTATCCGCACCTGCTCGGCGGGCCGCGGGGCCGGAGCGCAGCGCAGGCCCCGCCGTGCGGGCGGGGCCGGATCCTGGCTGCGCAGCGGCTCGTCGCGGGAGCGGCGAGCGCGAGCCGAACCCGCTCCGCCGAGCAGCGCAGTTCGCTGCCTGCGCGCGCAGCCGGGAGGGACCCGCTCCGCGGTTCGGTTCCGCGCCTGCGCCCTCGGACGGCGCCCCGTCGGCGTCGGGTCCGAGGCGTCCGCCCGTCGGACCCGGCGGTCGGGCACCGGCCGCACGCCGCCGGGCGGCGCCACCGCGTCGAGCGACCGCGTCGAGCAGCGCGTGGGCCCCTGTCCGCCGCCGCGTCCGAACGGGACGGGGCGGCGGACAGGGGCCGGAGCCCGGCCGGTCAGGCGGACGGCTCGCGCAGCGCCTTGGCGACCGCGGCTCCGATCAGCGCGATCGGCTCGGGTTCGGTCATCTCGTAGTGGCCGCACGGCACCCGGTGGTCGTGCAGGGTCCCCTCGACGTGGGGCCGCCAGCTCTCGGCCTTGTCGGGCAGCACGGCCAGGTCGCCGGGGAAGCCGGTGGCCTCCTCCCGGGCGGCGCTGAAGAACAGCACGTCCCCGCGGAAGACACCGGGCGTGAACTGGTGGGCGATCCGCAGGTTGTTGCGCATGACCGCGGCGATGGCCCCGGCCTCGGCGCGGGTGACCGGCGAACGCGTCGGATCGGCCGCCACGGCGGCGTCGATGCGGGCGAGGACCGCCGCCACGTCCGGCACTCCGGCCGCTTCCGGTCCGGCGGGCAGACCGGCCACCCTCAGCAGCAGCGACGCCACCTGCCGTTCGACCGCCGCCGTGTCGTACCGCATGCCGTGCGGCTGGGGGGCGTCCAGCATGGCCAGCAGTTCCACCCGTTCGCCCCGCTCCTGCAGGGCGCAGGCCATCGCGTGTGCCACGAAACCGCCGTAGGACCAGCCCAGGAGCCGGTAGGGGCCGTGCGGCTGCACCTCGCGGACCAGGTCGACGTAGGAGGCGACCATGGACGCCGCGTCCGGTGCGGGCGGCCGGGCGCCGTCGAGGCCGGCGGCCTGGATGCCGTAGACCGGCTGGTCGCCGCCGAGGTGGGGCAGCAGACCGGTGTAGCGCCAGGACACGCCCGCTCCGGGGTGGACGCAGAACAGCGGGACGGCGCCGCCCTGCGCCCGCAGCGGCAGCAGCGGGGCGAGCGCGTTCGAGCCCGCGCCGGGCGCCTGTGCCGAGGTGTCGTCGGCCGCCGCGAGGAGACCGGCCACGGTGGGCGCGGCCAGCAGGGTCGCGGCGGGCACGTCGAGCACGTCGGCCTGGCGCAGCCGACCCACCAGCAGGACGGCGCGCATCGAGTCGCCGCCCAGGTCGAAGAAGTTGTCGTGGACGCCGATGCCGCCGATGCCGAGGGTGTCCTCCCACACGCGGGTCACCGTCCGCTCCCGCTCGGTGCGCGGGGGCACGTGCTCGGTCGTCAGGCGGGGCCGCGGATCGAGGGCCGGCGCCGCGGCGGGCCGCGCGGCCCCGGTGTCCGGGGCGCCGGGGTCCGTGCGGGCGCCGGGGTCCGTGCGGGCGCCGGGGGCGTCGATCCAGTGACGGTGCCGTGCGAAGGCGTACGGGGGCAGCGGGGCCCGCCGCGGGCTGCCCGGCACCGCGGGGAGGGCGGTGTCCACGCCCGCGCTCCACAGCCGGCCCAGCGCCTCGGCGAGGACGAAGGCGTCGTCGGCGGCGGCCTTGGCGTGCCGCATGGTGGTGACCGTCACCGGCGCGTGCTCGGCGAGCTGGGCGGCGGCCAGCTTGGTCAGGGTGTCCCCGGGGCCGACCTCCACCAGGACGGGCCGGCGTTCCCACAGGGTGGTGACGCCGTCGGCGAAGCGCACGGTGTCACGGGTGTGCGCGATCCAGTGCCGGACCGAGGTCGCCTGCTCGTCGGTGATCCAGGCGCCGGTGACGTTGGTGACGAACGGGATCCGCGGCGGGCGCAGGGTGACGCCGCGCAGGTGCTCCTCGTAGGCGGGAAGCACCGGGTCCAGGACGTGGGAGTGGGCGGCGACCGGTATGCGCAGCCGCCGGAACGGCACGCCGCGGCGGGCGAGTTCGGTCTCGAACCGGGCGACGGCGTCCTCGTGCCCGGCGACGGTGCAGGCGGCGGGGCCGTTCACGGCGGTGAGGGACAGCTCCTCGCCGAGCAGCGGCAGCACGTCCCCGGCGGGCGCCGCGACCCCGAGGGTGGCACCGCCCGCGGAGCTGATGAGCCGGACGCGTTCGGTGACCAGGGGCAGCATCTCGTCGAGGTCGATCACTCCGGCGAGGCAGGCGGCCGTGTACTCGCCCAGGGAGTGGCCGATGAGCGCGTCCGGGCGGACTCCCGCCGCCATGAGGGTGCGGGCGAGGGCGTACTCGGTGACCACCAGGGCGAGGAGGGAGGTGCTGGTGCTGTCGGCGTCGCGGCCCGCGAACAGGGCGTCGCGGATGTCGCCGCCGAGGGCGGGGCGCAGGACGCGCGCGCACTCGTCGACGGTGTCGCGGTAGACGTCGTGTCCGCGGTAGAGCTCCGCGCCCATGCCCGGGTACTGGGTGCCGCCGCCCGGCAGCAGGAACGCCACCTGCGGGGGCTCGTCCGCCAGGGGCGGTGTGCCGGGCACGGCGGCGCGCAGCGCGGACAGGGCCTCCTCGCGGGAGGCGGCGGTCACGGCCAGGCGGTGGCGCTGCGCGGGCCGGTGGGCGCGCAGGGAGTGCGCGGTGTCGTCCAGGCGCTGGTCCGGCCGCCTCTCCAGGTGGCGGGCGAGTGCCTCGGCCTGGCCGCGCAGGGCGTCGGCCGTGCGCGCGGACAGCGGCAGCACCAGGCGGTGGCCGTCCGCGGGTCCGCGGGGCGGGGCGGGCGGGGCGGCCGGGGCCTCCTCCAGGATGACGTGGGCGTTGGTGCCGCCGATGCCGAAGGCGCTGACGGCGGCCCTGCGGGGGTGCTCGCCGGCGGGCCAGTCCTCCAGGGTGGTGGGCACCCGGAACGGCCCTGAGGCGAAGTCGATGTGGGGGTTGGGCCGTTCGAAGTGCAGGCTGGGCGGGATCTGCCGGTGTTCCAGGGCCAGGACGGCCTTGATGAGCCCGGCGATGCCGGCGGCCGCTCCGAGGTGGCCGATGTTCGTCTTCACCGACCCGAGGGCGCAGTAGCCGCGGCGGCGCGTGGACTGCCGGAACGCCTCGGTGAGCGCGGCCACCTCGATGGGGTCGCCCAGGCGGGTGGCGGTGCCGTGCGCCTCGACCAGGCCGATGGTGCCGGCGTCGGTCATCGCCTGGGCCTGCGCGGCGAGGATGACCTCGGTCTGTCCGGCGGCGCTGGGCGCGCTGAAGCCGACCTTGCGGCGTCCGTCGTTGTTGACGGCGCTGCCCCGGATGACGGCGCGGATGCGGTCGCCGTCGGCGAGGGCGTCCTCCAGCCGTTTGAGGACGACGGCGCCGACGCCGTCGCCGGAGGAGGTGCCGGACGCGTCCGCGTCGAACGCGCGGCAGTGGCCGTCGGGCGAGAAGGGGCCGCCGGGCACGTGCCGGTAGCCGAGGAACGCGGAGGGGTTGAGGGACACCGCGGCGGCCAGCGCGGTGTCGCACCGGTGGTCGAGCAGGTCCTGGCAGGCGGTGTGCACCGCGACGAGCGCGGTGGAGCAGGCGGTCTGCAGGGACACGCTCGGACCGGTCAGGCCGAGTTCGTAGGAGACGCGGGTGGCGAGCGTGCCCAGGGAGTTGGCGGTGGCCGCGTGCACGAGTTCCACCGATCCGGGCTGCCCGGCGTACCGCGGGTACACGTGGGCCGGGTAGTAGCGGCTGTCACCGCTGCCCGCGTACACGCCGAACGCGCCGTTCACGGCGCCGGGGCCGAGGCACCCGGCGTCCTCCAGGGCGTGGTAGGCCGTCTCCAGCAGCAGCCGCTGCTGGGGGTCGACGACGGCGGCCTCGGCGGGACTGTAGCCGAAGAACCCGGAGTCGAAGCGGTCGATCCCCTCGACGACCGACACCATGCGCACCAGCGCGGGGTCCTTCAGGTCGCGTTCGGTGCCGCCCGCGGCCAGGAACTCCTCGTCGGTGATGGGCCGCACCGACTCGCGTCCGGCGGCGAGGTTGTCCCAGAACGCGTCCACGTCGTCCGCGCCGGGCAGGCGTGCCGCCATGCCGATCACGGCGACGGCCGGCGCCGGCTCGTCCTGCTCCGGGGTGGTCTCAGGCATGGCTCTGGTCCTTTCCGTGCCGTGCGGAGCGGCGGGCACGGGCCGCACGCTGCCGCTGGGCTCGTTCCTTGGCGCGGTCCAGGGCGCTCGGCCCGGTCCCGTCCGGCTGCGGCGGCGCCTGCGGATCCGCCGCGGGGGCGGCGCCCGTCTCCGGTCCCGTCCGGGCCGCCAGGTGGCGGGCCAGGTCGCGCACGGTGGGGTGGGCGAACAGGTCGACGACCGGCAGCTCGCATCCGAAGGCCCGGTTGACGGCGGTCTGGGCGGCGACCAGCAGCAACGAGTTGCCGCCCAGGTCGAAGAAGTTCTCGTCCCGGCCGACCCGGTCGCGGCCGAGGACCTCGCACCACAGGCCGGCGAGCCGGTCCTCCAGGTCGCGCAGCCGCTCCTCCCCGGTGCCGGAGGCGGTCGCCGGCTGCTCGGCGCCGCCGGCCGCGCGCAGCACCCAGTGGTCGCCGCCGGCGGCTTCGGCGGCGGCCCGGTACAGCGCGCCGATGTCGGCGCCCTCCTCCAGGGCGACGCGTCCGGCCAGCCGCCGCACCTGCCGGGCGGGCTGGACGACGTGGCTGCGGACCCAGGGGGCGGTGCGGTCGGCGCCGATCAGCAGGTGGGGTTCGTCCAGGGTGCGGGCCAGGTCGAAGGAGCGCAGCGCGGCGGCGGTGTCCAGCAGCCGGTAGCCGCGGGCCTCGGTCAGCGGGGCGAGCCGGTAGCCGCTGCTCATGCCGCGCTCGCGCCACATGCTCCAGGCCAGGCTCTGCGCGGGCAGGCCGAGGGCGCGGCGGTGCACGGCGAGCGCGTCGAGGTAGGCGTTGGCGGCGGCGTAGGCGGTGTTCAGGGCACCGCCGAACCAGCCGTTCACCGACGAGAAGGTGACGAAGGAGCCGACCGGGTGGTCCTCGCTCACGCGGTGCAGGGTCCAGGCGCCGCGCACCTTCGCGTCCAGGGCCTCGCGCCAGGCTCCGGCGTCCAGTTCGCCGACGGGGCGTTCGACGAGGGTCCCGGCCAGGTGCAGCACCGACACCAGGGGCGCGCCCCAGTGCCCGGCGGCCGCGCGGACGGCGTCCCGCACCTGTCGCTCGTCGGTGACGTCGGCGCACGCGTAGCGGACCTCCCCGAGTTCCCGCAGCCGCCGGTACGCCTCGATGCGGGCGGCAGCGGGCCCGCCGGCGGCCAGGTGCCGCGGCCAGGTGTCCTCCGCGGGCAGCGGGGTGCGGCCGAGGACGAGCAGCCGGGTTCCGGGGGTCCGCAGCAGGTGGGCGGCGAGTTCGGCGCCGACACCGCCGAGTCCCCCGCTGACCAGGTGGAAGCCGTCGGCGGCGGGCGGTTCGGCGCGGGGGGCCGGGTCGGGCAGGGGGGCGAGCCGGCGGACGAGGCGCCGGCCGCCGCGGTGGGCGACCTCGGTGTCGGCGGGGGTGCCGGACACCTCGGCGAGCAGCAGGGGTACGGGGTCCTCGTCGCCGTGCGGGTCGAGGTCGAGGTGGACGCACCGCAGCCCGGCGGACTCCTCCCGCAGCGACTTCAGCAGGGCGCCGGCCATGGCGTGCGCCGGGGAGGGGCGGTCCTCGGCGGTGACCGCCTGGGCGCCCGCCGTCACGTACAGCAGGTCGACCGGGCGGGGCGCGCCGGACCGGCCGGCGAGGGCGCGGGCGAGCGCGAGCAGGGCCGCGGTTGCGGCTTCGGCGGCTGCCGGGTCGGCGGCCTCGCCGTGGTGCAGTGCGCCGAGGTGCACGACGGCGTCGACGGGCCGCCCGTCGGCGGCGAGGCTGCGCAGCAGTGCCGTGTGGTCGGCCTCTTCGGCGGGGCGGATCCGGTGGTGGGCGGCGTCGAGCCGGGCGTACGACGTTCCGTCGGCGGCCAGGGTGCACAGTCCGCCGGCGGCGCGCAGCGCCCGGGCGAGGCGTCCGGCGAGGTCCTGGGCGCGCGGGTCGCCGCCGGTGAGGACGAGGGTGTGCCGGCCGGCCGCCGCGGCGGGCGGCCGGTGGCGCCCGGCCCGCTGCCACACCGGCCGCAGGAACCAGTCGGGCAGGGTGGCGGCGGTGCCCAGCAGCAGCTGGGCCTCGCGGACCGCGTCGTCGAAGGCGCCCGCCTCGAAGCTCTTGCGCAGCTTGGTCCGCTGGATCTTGCCGATCTCGGTCTTCGGGACGGCGGCGGCGTCGACCGGCACGAGGAAGGCGGGGCTGACGCCGGTCTCCCGGGTCACCTTGCCGGCGATCTCCCGCAGCGCGGTGGCGGGGTCGTGTCCGGGGGCGAGGTGGACGAACAGGGCGAGTTCGTCGGTGGCCGCCGACGGGTCGGAGCGCACCGCGACCGCGGCGTTGAAGCTGCGGACGACGTGCGGGAGTTCCTCGACGCAGGCCTCGATCTCGTGGCTGTAGTGGTTGACGCCGTTGACGATGATGACGTCCTTGGCGCGGCCGGTGATGTACAGCTCGCCGTCGCGCAGGAAGGCCAGGTCGCCGGTGTCGAACCAGCCGTCGTCGGTGAACGCCTCCGCGTTGGCCGCCGGGTTGTCGTGGTAGCCGCCGGTGACGGAGGTGCCGCGGACCTGGAGGCGGCCGACGTCGCCCTCGGCGAGCACGGCGCGCTGCTCGTCCACGATCCGCATGGCGAACCCGGGGTAGGGCAGGCCGCAGCTGACGAACGTCTCGTCGGCGCCCGGCGGTTCGGCGGGCAGCACGGCGTCCGTGACCACCGAGCAGGTCTCCGACATCCCCCAGCCGGGGTGCATCACGTCCTGCGGCAGCCCGAACGGCTTCAGCGTGTGCAGGAACCGGCGGGCGGCTGCCGCGACCACGACCTCGCCGGCGTTCATCACCAGCCGCATCGGCGTCAGGTCCCACTCCCGGTCGCGGAAGCGGTCGGCCTGTTCGGCCAGCAGCCCGAAGGCGAAGTTGGGCGCCCAGGTGACGGTGACCCGGTGCCGGTGGGCGAGGTCCATCCAGCGCAGCGGGTCCTGGAGGATCCAGGAGGTCGGCGCGTGGATCTGCCGGCACCCCAGGTACACGTCGCGCAGGTGGAACATCACCACGCCGGTGACGTGGTCGAGGGGGATCCAGTTCAGGGAGACGTCCCGCTCGCCGAGCGCGTTCATCTGCTCGGTGGCGGCGGACCGGGCCAGCACGTTGCGGTGGGTCAGGCGCACGGCCTTGGGCAGGCCGGTGCTGCCGGACGTCATCAGCATCAGCATCAGGTCGTCGGGCCGGGCGGCGTACCAGTCCCGGTCCTCGGGCGCGTCCCGCAGCGCGTCGGCCGTCGTCAGCCGCAGCCCGGGCCAGTTCTGGCGGTCGGCCAGGTCGCGCAGGCCGGCTTCCAGGCCCGCGGAGCACACCATCCAGGGCCGGCCGAGCATCCGCCAGATGCCCTCCAGTTTGGTCAGCGCCGCCGAGGGGGCGGCGTAGGAGGCGGGGACGGTGAGCGGGACGGCGACAAATCCGCCGAGGACGCAGCCCCAGAGCACGGCGAGGAAGTCCTCGGTGGCGTCGCACTGGAGGATCACCTGGTCACCGGGGCGCAGCCCGGCCCGCCGGAGCCCGGCGAGGACATGGGAGGCTTCCGTGAGCAGCGAGGCGTAGCCGCGCCGGGTCTCACTGCCGTCGGCGTGCACGTGCACGATGTCGCCGTGGTCCCGCTCGGCGGCGCGGACCAGGGCCTGCGCCCAGCCGGGCACGGTCGGCTCGGCCTGCTCCGGTCCCTCGCTCAGCGCCGGCACGGCGCCGGCCGCCGTGCGGGGGCCGGCCGCGGGCGCCGGCGGGGTGGTGCGGCGCGGGGGGCCGGCGTGCCGGCGGCCCAGTTCCTCGGGGACGGCCTCCACCACGGCCTCGGCCGTGCGCACGCCGGCGAGGCGGGCCAGCTGCTGCCGCCAGGTCTCGGCGGCGGTGCGGTCGGCCAGGGGCAGGTCGCGCAGCGCGCCGGTGTCGGGGGCGCCGTCGGCGGTGCGGGGCAGGGCGTTGACCGCCGTGACCCGGACGACGCCGTGTCCGGCTTCGTCGAGGACCTGTTCGACGCGTTCGGCGGCGTCCGCGCGGCCCGGCACCACGTACAGGTGCGGCGGCGCGCCGTCGGCGCCGGGCAGGGCGAGCACGTCGCGGATGCCGGGCACGGACAGGGCCGCGTCCGCCACCTCGGCGGCGTCGGCCGTGCGGGGGGCGGCCGGGGTGCGCGCCGGCGGTGCGGGGAGGTCGCCGATCCTGAGGTCCGGGTCCGCGCTCACCGCGCGCAGCGTCTCGCCCAGGGCGCGGGCGAACTCCTCGGCGGTGGCGGTGTCGTACAGGTCCGTGGCGTACTCGACGTGCAGGTCGAGCCCGTCGGGGGCGCCGTCCGCGCGGTGCCGTTCGAGGACGTCGACGAAGAGGTCGAACTTGGCGGTGCCGGTGGCGGTGGGCCGCAGCGGCGCCTCGCGGTCGTCCAGCCGGAGGACGGCGGGCTCGTTGTTCTGCAGGGCCAGCATGACCTGGAACAGCGGATGGCGGCCGGGGCGGCGGGGCGGGCCCAGCTCGTCCACGAGCTGGTCGAAGGGCAGGTCCTGGTGGTCCAGGGCCGCCAGGTCGTGCGGGCGCAGCCGGGCGAGCAGTTCCCGGAACGCGGGGTCGCCCGAGGTGTCGGCGCGCAGGACGAGGGTGTTGGTGAACAGGCCGATCAGGTCGTCCAGGGCGGGTTCGGAGCGTCCCGCGACGGGGGTGCCGACGACGATGTCCTCGCCGGCTCCGCTGCGGGTGAGCAGGGCGCTCACCGCGGCGTGCAGCACCATGAACAGGCTGCCGCCCTCCCGGTCGGCCAGGTCCAGCAGGCCCCGGTGGAGTGCGGCGTCCAGGGTCTCGGTGACGTGGGCGCCGTCGCCGCTCGGCGCCGCGGGGCGGGGCCGGTCGCCGGGGAGCGTGCACTCCTCGGGCAGTCCCGAGAGCGCCTCGCGCCAGTGCGCGGTCAGCCGCTCCAGCCGTCCCGGGCCGTCCGGTTCCGGGGCGAGCAGGGCGCGCTGCCAGACGGCGTAGTCGGCGTACTGCGCCGGCAGCGGGGCCCATGCCGGGGCGCGGCCCGCCCGGCGGGCCGCGTAGGCGGCGGTCAGGTCGTCGGCGAGGGGGCGCAGCGACCAGCCGTCGGCCGCGCTGTGGTGCAGCACCAGCAGCAGCGTCGGGTTCTCGGCGGGGCCGAACAGCCAGGCGGCGAGGGGGCTTTCGCGGCTCAGGTCGAAGCGGTGCCGGGAGGCCGTCAGGACGTGCGCGGCGACCTCGTCGGCCGGGCAGTCCACCCTTCGCAGCCGTGGGCGCAGCTGTCCCGGCGGCAGGATCCGCTGGTGGGGTGCGCCGTCCTGTTCGGCGAACACCGTCCGCAGGCTCTCGTGCCGGTCGGCGAGGTCGCCGAGCGCCTTGTGCAGCGCCTCGGCGTCGACGGCGGGGCCGAGCGGCGCCACCAGCGGGATGTTGTACGTGGCCGCCGAGCCGTCGAGCCGGTTGAGGAACCACATGCGTTCCTGGGCGTAGGACAGCGGGAGGCGCTCCGGGCGCCGGACGCCGCCGAGCGCGGGGCGGGCGGGAGCGGTGCCGGGCCGGGAGGGGAGGCGCTGTGCGAGCGCGGCCGGTGTCGGGCCGTCGAACAGGGCGGTGATGGGCACCTCGGCGCCGCTCTCGTGCCGCAGCCGGGCCAGGAGGCGGGTGGCGAGCAAGGAGTCGCCGCCCAGGTCGAAGAAGTTGGCGTCGGCGCTCACGGAGTCGCGCGGCAGCCGCAGCACGTCCTCGAACAGGTGGCACAGCAGGGCCTGCCGGGGGGTCTGCGGGCGGGCTCCGGCCGCGGCGGCGGTGAAGTCGGGGGCTGGCAGGGCGTCGGTGTCGAGCTTGCCGTTGGCGGTCAGCGGGAGCGCGTCGACGTTCACGCAGGCCGCGGGGACCATGTGGTCGGGCAGGTGCGCGGCGGCGTGGGCGCGCAGCTCCGCCGGGCTCGGCGGCTCCTGTCCGGTGGGCACCGTGTAGGCGACGAGCTGCTGGGCGCCGTTGCCGGAGCGGCGCACGACGACGGCGGCCCGGGCGACACCCGGGTGGGCGGCGAGGACGGCTTCGATCTCGCCGGGTTCGACGCGGAAGCCGCGCAGCTGGACCTGCTGGTCGGCGCGGCCCAGGTATTCGAGGGCGCCGTCGGCGCGGCGCCGTGCCAGGTCGCCGGAGCGGTACATGCGGCTGCCGGGCGGGCCGAAGGGGTCGTCGAGGAACCGTTCGGCGGTCAGTTCGGGCCGGCCGAGGTATCCGCCGGTCACGCCCGCGCCGGCCACGTGCATCTCGCCGACGGCGCCCGGCGGCACCGGCCGGCCGGCGGGGTCGAGCAGGTGCACCCGCAGGTCCGCCAGCGGTGTGCCGATGACGCTCGTCCGGCGGGGGTCGGTCAGGTCGTCCGGGGTGATGCGGTGGTGGGTGACGTGCACGGTGGTCTCGGTGATGCCGTACATGTTCACCAGGGCCGGGTGCTGCAGTCCGTGCCGGTCGGCCCACGGCCGCAGCCGCTCGGGACGCAGGGCCTCGCCGCCGAAGACGACGTAGCGCAGCGCGCCCGCCGGTTCCGGGCCGTCGGCCGGCGTCTGTTCGCCGTCGGCGTCCATGAGCTGCTCGAAGGCGGAGGGCGTCTGGCTGAGCACGGTCACGCCCTCGCGGTGCAGCAGCCGCAGGAAGTCACGGGGCGAGCGGCTGACGGCGTACGGGACGACGACGAGCCGGCCGCCGTGCAGCAGGGCGCCCCAGATCTCCCACACCGAGAAGTCGAAGGCGTAGGAGTGGAACAGCGTCCACACGTCGTCCTCGCCGAAGTCGAAGTGCTCGGACGCGGCGGCGAAGAGGCGGACGACGTGGGCGTGGGTGACGGGCACGCCCTTGGGGCGGCCGGTGGAGCCGGAGGTGTGGATGATGTACGCGATGTCCGAGGGGCTCGTCGCGCCCCGGCGGTCGCTGTCGGTCAGCCCGCCGGCCGGGCGGGCGGCGAGGTCCGCCTCGACGGCGGGGTCGTCCAGGACGACGGCGGGGACGCCGCCGGTGAAGCGGGCGGCGAGAGCGGTCTCGGTGACGAGGAGGACGGGGGCGGCGTCGTCCATGACGAGCCGCAGCCGCGGTGCCGGGTGGCCGGGGTCCAGGGGGAGGTAGGCGGCGCCGGTCTTGAGGACGGCCAGCAGGGCGGGCAGCAGCCGCGGGCCCCGGGGCAGGGCCAGCGCCACCACCCGGCCGGGACCCGCGCCGCGCTCGGCCAGCAGCCGGGCCAGGCGGTCGGCGCGGGCGTCGAGTTCCGCGTAGGTGAGCTGTTCGCCCTCGTACGACACGGCGACGCGCTGCGGCCGGGTCCGCGCCTGCCGTTCGAACAGGTCGGTGAGGGTCGCGTCGACCGGGAAGTCCCGCACGGGGGCGTCGCCGGGGTGCTCGCCGGGCAGCAGCAGGTCGAGGTCCCCCACCGGTGTCGTGGGCGGGGCGTCCGCGAGCCGCCGCAGCAGGACGAGGAACCGGTCGCGGTGCAGGGCGAGTTCGTCCTCGTCGTACAGGGCGGGGTTGGCGTCGAAGGCCAGCCACAGGCCGTCGGGCCGGGCGCCGGGCCGCACGGAGATCTGGAGGTCGTCGACGGCGCCGCCGGAGAGGTGGTGCCAGGTGGCCGGGTGACCGCCGAAGTCGAGGGACTCGGTGAACGGGACGATGTTCAGCACCGGCCCGTACAGCCGGCGTCCGGTTCCCAGCAGGTTCAGGTCCCGGCGGATGGACTCGCCGCGGTACTGCTGGTGCCGGCGCAGCTGCCGCACCTCATGGGCGACCGCCCGGACCAGGTCGGCGACGGCCGTACCGGGGTCGGCGGCGACGCGCAGCGGCAGGACGTCGGAGGCGGTGCCCGGGGTGCGCAGGGCGGCGCTGCCCAGCCGGCTCATCGTGGCCATGCCCAGCACGAGGTCGTCGGCGCCGGTCATGCGGTGCAGGTAGACGGCGACGGCGGCGGTGAGCAGGTCGGTGCGCGTCACGTCGAGCCGGGCGGCCGCGTCCGACAGGGCCCGCGCGTCGGCGCCCTCGAGTTCCGCGGTGCGGCGCAGGAAGGGGGCGACGGGCGCGGCGGTACGGCGGGTGAGCCGTGCGGGCTCCGGCAGTCCGGCCAGCCGCCGCGACCAGTGCTCCCGGTCGCGGGCGCGGCGCTCGGAGGCGAGGTAGGCCGCCTCCTCGGTCTGGAGCCGGCTCACGGGCGCGAAGACGCTCGGGGCGGGTTCGCGCCCCTCGGCCAGCGCGTTGTAGGTGTCGGCGAGGCGGCGGCCGAGGAGCTTGTAGCTGTAGCCGTCGAGCAGGATGTGATGGGCCCTCAGCAGCCACAGATGCCGGTCGGGGGCGAGGGTGAGCAGGGTGTGCGAGAACAGCGGCCCCTTGTCCAGGTCCACCGGCGTCGCGAGTTCCGTGCGGACCAGTTCCCAGGCGGCGGCCTCCGGGTCGCCGGCGTCGCTGACGTCGATCCGCCGCAGCGTCCAGTCGTCCGCGTCCGGCGCCCGGTGGCAGCGGGGGCCGTCGTCCGTCTCGTGGAAGCGCAGGGCGAAGGTGTCGGCCTCTCCCACGGTCCGGCGCAGGGCGGTCTCGAACAGGCCGGTGTCGAGGGCGCCGTGGATCTCCACCGCCTCTGCGGTGTTGTACGCGGCGCTGTCGGACGCGAGCCGTCCGGCGTACCAGAGTCCCTCCTGGGCTCCGGACAGCGGCCGGTGCTCGTTGGCACGGAATGACCCCTCACGGAGTGACATGGCACAACCCTCACGTGGCAAGTCGCGATGTCCCGGCCGGAACGGCCCGGCCGGGCGGACGGGGGTGCGGCCTCGGCCCACGGAGCGGGGAAGCAACGGTCGCACGCCGAAGCGGGGGCCGGCATCGGCCCGCCGCTGGTCCTGCAAGTGCCCCCAGCGTGCGACGCGGCGGCGTAACCGATCAAGCCCGGACCGGACCCGCCGCGCGAATTCAGGTTTTTCCCTGGAGAAGGCGCCGGCCGGGATAGCGCCGCTTCCGGCCGGCATTCAGGATTTCCCGCAACTTTCGTCCGGCCCCCTGTTCCCGGTGGATTCGCCCGCCCCGGGCGTTGCACTCTCGGACGGGCGCCGGGCATTCGGCCCGCATGGGTGACGCCTCGTCATCGAGCCGTGAAAGCAATGAAGAGACAGAGGGAAAGAAGGCTGGCGGCATGCAACGTGCGTTGTGTCCGGTCGAGACGCTGTACGTCGGGCAGCGAAGCAGAGCGGTGCTCTCCTGCACCCTGCACGGGCAGGTCGACACCGGGGCGCTGTCCGCGGCGTTCGACGCCGTCACGCGGACCCACCCGACGCTGCGGGCGCGGATCGCGCCCGACGGCGAGGGCTTCGCGCTGCGCCTCCTCCCCGAGGACGAACGGCCCCGGCTGATCACCCGCACCGGCGGCGAGGACGCCTATGCGACGGAGTTGAACACTGCGCTGCCGGTCGGGGGCCCGCTCAGCCGCGCGGTCCTGGTGAGCGCGCCCGGGGGCGACCGCCATCTGTTCGTCCTCGTCATCGACCACACGATCACCGACGGGCACAGCAGCATCGCCGTGCACAACGCCCTGTGGGACCACTACCGGGCCCTGGTCGAAGGCGGCGGGGACGAGCCGGCCGCGGCCGGCTCCGCCGCCGCCCCGGGGGACGCCGAGGGCTCCCCCGACTGGCCGCAACCCGTCAGCCGGTCGCTGCCCGACGCCGATCCGGCGGCCACCGCCGCGTACCTGGAGCGGCGCATCGAGGAGACCCGGCGGCACCCCGTCGAGCTGGTTCCCTACGACGTGCCCCGGCCGGCCGCCGCCGGCGTCGGACCGGGTGCGGAGCCGGCCGTGGACGGCCGCATCGAGGTGTGCCGGCTGACCCTCGACGAGGAGCGCACCAGCGGGCTGCGGCGGACCGCTCGCCGGGCGGGCGTGTCCGTGCACTCCCTCGTCGCGGCGGCGCTGCTGTCGACGGCGCGGCGCCGCCTGGAGGGCGACGGTCCCCGCACACTCGGCTGCCTGTCCCCCGTGGACCTGCGCTCCCGGCTGTCTCCTGCGCTGCCCGCCCTCGTGATGGTGCCGGCGGTCACCACCCATCTGCAGACGCTCGGCGTCGCCTTGGACACCGAACCGATGGAGCTGGCGCGCACCGTCCACACCCGGCTGCGCGACTTCATCGCCCGCGGGGACCACTGTCACGAGATGCGCATCGCGCCGGAGATCCCCCGGAACCCGGCGCTGCAGCTGGCCACCGTGATCGCCACCAACATGGGCGTGGTCCCCGGTCCCCGGCTGCCGGCCGGACTGCGGGCCGCCGAGGTCCGGCTGGTGCCCGCCCGCGAGCAGTACTTCCCGCAGGCGGGCCGTAGTCCCGTCATGGCGTGCGTCGTCTCCTTCGAGGGACGGCTCGCCATCGAGTTCCCGCACTTCACCGCCTGCTTCAGCCCCTCCTTCATGCAGGCGTTCCGCGACGACGTCCACGCCGGGCTCCTGGCCTTCGCGGACGCCGCCGAGCCCCTGCCCGCGCCCGCACGGTGAGGACGGCCACCCCGGCCCACCGCGCCCGACCGCACCGGCTGCCACAAGGAGCACTCCCCCGCATGAGCACCGTCAGCCACCTCCCCACCCCTCTCGCGCTGCTGCCCCGCGCACAGGCGGGCGACGAGCAGGCGATGAACCACCTGCTGACCGCGATCACGCCGTACGTCGCCCGACTGTGCCGGTCCGTCACCCATGACGACGGCGCCGACGCCACCCAGGAGGCGCTCCTCGCCGTCTACCGCGGCCTGCGCACCCTGCGCGAGCCGGCCGCGTTCTACGGCTGGGTGCGCTCGGTGACGGTGCGCGAGGCGGTCCGCACCGCGAAACGGGCGGGCGACGAAGGAGCCTATGTGCAGGTCGACTCGGGCGAGGAGGCGAATCCGCTGGACGCCGTGCACATCAGCGACGTCCTGGACCGGCTGTCCACCTCCCACCGGCAGGTGCTCACCCTGCGCGCCTGGGGCCTCAGCGAGGAGGAGATGGCGCAGGTCCTGTCCCTGCCGGTGGGCACGGTCCGGTCCCGTCTGCACCGGGCCCGCCGCCGCTTCCGGGAGGCATGGCTGCCCTCGGCGGCGTAGACCGCCCGCGGCCGCCCCGGCCCCGGGGCGGCCGCGTGCGGTCGCGCACCCTGCGCGGCGGGCCCGGCGGGGGCGCGGGACCGCCCGGTGGTCACTCGACGAAGTCCGGCAGGACGCGCGGCGGCCACTGTCCCGCGGCGAACATCCCGAGCCCGTGGGCGCGTGCCACGAGGGCCGGCCGGTTGGGTGCGTCGAATCTGCGCAGCAGTCTTCCCACGCGGTACTCGACTCCCTGACGGCTCATGTAGAGGCGGCTGGCGAGCTGCACGGTCGACGCGCCGCTCGCCACGCCCTCGAGGACGCGTGCGTCGAGTTCGCTGAGCGTCTGCTCGCCACGGGGTTGTGCCGGTTCGCGGTCCTCGGCGTGGCTGAGCAGGATGACGAGTCCCGCCGGGCCGTCCGGGCCGGCGACCGCCACGGCCGTCAGGACCGCGCAGAAGGTGCGGCCGGTGCCGTCCTGGCCGGTCACCTGCTCCGTGAACCAGTCGGTCCGGCCTTCGGAGAGATCGGCGAACCGGCGCTGCAGGAGCGCGGGGAACCGCGCGAGGAGGAGGTCGCAGAGGTCGCGGCCGCATATCTCGCCCGGACTCAGGCCGAACGCCCCGGCGAATTCCGTCTCCGCGGCGGTGACGGTCGTGTCCAGGGCGGACACGTGGGCGGTGTAGGTGCGGCGCCGGCGGCTGCCGTCGGCGTCCCGTGGCACGGCCCGGGCGGCGGGGTCGGCGGTCGTCTTTCCGCCATCGTGGGAGGGAAGGGAGAGGGAGGAGGCGGTGCTCATGGCGGCCACAGACGTACCCTCTTTCTGTGCACGTGGGGTTGGCTTGCGTGACGACCTTCGGACAACGTTGTCGGGGCTGTGTTCCCCTTTGTCGCCCGCTCAGGATCCTCGAGGACCACCGCTACGCCCGCCCGCCCCGCCGGGGCGTTCGTGCCGCACAACCGCCTGCCGGACGCCCTGGAAGCGGCTGCCGCGGCCGTCTGCGCGGCCGGCTCCCGCAACGGGCCCGACGGAACACGAGGGGGCACAGAAGTCTCCGGAGTGAGGGCGAGATCGCATCAGGTCGGCACTTCGGAGGCTACGGCCGGGCAACGCCCTTGGCAAGGGTTTGCCTGACGGTACCGACGCTGTGTCAACTCTTTTTACCCAGGCCACTTTTCGGCCGCCTTCCGGTTTCCGCGGGGACGGAAAAACCCTGCACGGGGAACCATGTGCGGACGACCGGTGGCTGCCGTGTTTGCCACTGTGTTGCCCGTGCTGTCGACGCTTCGTAGAGTGTGGACCCACTTCCGCACGCTGCCAGCGGAACCCGCGGAAGGAAGCGGACTCACGAACACCTCGGGGGATCAGAGGGTGGGAATGCTCGAGCAGCCGTACTTCGGGCGACGGCTGAGGAAGATGAGGCTCGAACGAGGGTTGAGCCAGGCGGCGGTCGTCGGCGAGGGCATGTCGACGGGATACCTGTCACGACTGGAGTCCGGTGAACGCCGGCCCACCCCGCGCGCCGTCACCTACCTGGCCCAGCGGCTCGGCGTCGACGTGTCCGCGCTGAGCGAGCCGCTGGGCGCCGGATCACTCGGCCACGCGCTGGCGGCCGCGTGCTCGGCGCCGCCCGGCACGGAATGCACCGTCGCCCTGCTGCGCGCGCTGCAGGACGACGAACGCGCGGACCTCTCCAGCCGCTGGCAGGCGCTGTGGCTGCTCAGCCGGATCGACGACCGCAACGGCGACTACGAGCAGGAACGCGCCCGGCTGGGTGAACTCATCGAGCTGAGCGACCTGTTGGGGGCGCCGGAACTCCGGGTGCGGGCGCACGTCCAGTACGCGCGGTGCCTGCGCGCACTGGGCGACCTGGGGACGGCGGAGTCGGCGGCCGTGACCGCGCTGGCCATCGCGCGCGAGGAAGACCTCGAGGTCGCCGACACCTTGACCGCGCTGGTGACGCTGATCGGCGTCGAGACCGAGCTGGGCCGGCTGGACGCGGCCTGCCGGCACGTCAACGAACTGGAGCGGGACCTGCTGCCCGCGGCCACCGCACCCCAGGCGGCGGAAGCGCTGTGGACCGCTTCCCTGGTCAGCCACCGCCAAGGGGACCACACCGCCGCCCAGAACCGCCTGGAGACCGCTCTCGGGCTGCTCCGGGGCCGGGACGACCTGGAGTTGTGGACGCGGCTGCGCACCGCCGCGACCGCCGCCGCGCTGGAGATGTCCCCGCCCCGCCTGGAGGCGGCCCGCCGCTGGCTGGGCGAGGCCGAGGCGCTGGTCGAACTGACCGGCACCCCTGTCCAGGGGCAGGCGTTGCGCGCGCTGCGCGCCCAGCTGGCGTTCCACGAGGGAAGGCTGGACGAGGCCCGGGCGCTGTGCTGTGCCCTGCTGTCCGACGACGAACTGCGGCTGCCCTACCGGGACCGGGTGCGGCTGGCCGTCCTCGACGGCCGGCTGACCATCCTGGACGGCCGGATCGAGGAGGGCATAGCGGCCCTGGAGCGGCTCGGCCACCAGGCGACGGGGGCGCGGAACATGGACCTGGCCGCCCATGTCTGGCAGTCCCTGGCGACGACGCTGGCCCAGGTCCGCGCACCGGCGGCACGCGACGCGGTGGGGTCCGCCCGCAGCCGCAGGTGACCGCTCGTCCCTCGCCGGCGACCGGCGGCGGGCCGCGCCGGCGAGGACTGCCGCGTCTTCGGCGGCGTCCGGGCCGTGCCGCGAGCGGGTCGCCGGCGGCGACCCGGCACGTCCGCGGCGCCGTCGCCGGACCGCCGGCCCGCTCCTGCGCCGTCGCACCGCCGGCCCGGGACGGCTCCGCGCCCGCCGCGTGGACGGGCTGACCTCGGCACCGGGCGCCGCGCCGGTCCCGGCGCCCACCGCCGCGGACGGGACGGCGCCGAGAAAGGCCGCGGCCGGACCGCGGTGCCGTGTCCGCCCGCACGGGCAGGACGCGGTGCCGTGCCCGCCCCGCACGGGCAGGACGCGGGCAGGGCGCGTCGGTCCGTCACGTCGCGGTGAGCCGGCCGGTGACCGGCAGTTCGGGGATGTGCGCGTTGGTGACGACGGCGAGACGGGGGCCGTCCGGGCCGGGGTGCCACTGCCCGCCGGCCAGGCGGATGAGCGCGATGTTGGGGGTCGGGCCGTGGTTCCAGTCGAGGGGTCCCGCGATGGTGGCGAGGGTGGTGCCGGCGAGGGCCCGGGCGACGGCGGCGCGGTCGGTGGGGTCGTCGGCCGTGCTCAGGGCGTGGTGGGCGGTCTCCACGAGAGCGTGGGCCAGGCCGAGCGGCTGCAGCCAGGCCTCACCGGTGTCGCGCCGGTAGGCGTGGGCGAGCTCGGCGCAGGTGGTGCCGTCCAGACTGGAGCGGTAGGGGTGGCCGGGGCTCCAGTAGACCAGGGTGGCCACGCGTGCGTCGGCGAGCTCCGCGTGGACGTCCGGGGCGGAGACGGTGTGGGTGTGGGGGTAGGTCAGCCACCTGGAGCAGGTGATCAGCCGGGGCCGCAGCCCGGCCTGGCGGGCCTGGCGGTGGAAGCGGGCCAGGTCGCCGGCCGTGGCCGCGCTGGTGACGACGTCGACGCCGTGCTCCCGCATCCGGCCGACCTGGGCGCGGAAGTCGTGCGCGGGTTCCCGGTAGGGGCCGAGATCCACCAGGTGGTGCCCCCGCGCGGACGCCACCGGCGCGAAGCCGTACTCCTCGTGGCGCAGCAGGCTGCCCTGCAGGTCGTCGTTCCACAGGCAGCCGACGGTGTGCGGTCCGCCGAGTTCTTCCCACAGCTGGGCGAAGACGGCGGCGATGTCGTCCAGGCCCCATGCGAAGTGATAGGTCCACCGGAAGCGGTGGCCCGGGTCGGCGCCGCGTGCGCGCACGTACGTCTGCCAGGGGAAGGTCGTCGACAGGCACGGGACCCCCAGTTCCTCGCAGGCGTCCGCCACGGCGGGCAGCACCTGGGTCCCGGCCATGGTCAGGACGATGTGCGCACGGTCGGTGGCGGCCAGGTCGTGGACGGCCCGCCGGGCTGCCGCCGGGTCGGACCGGCTGTCGCGCACGACGACGGACACCTTGTGGCCGCCGCCGTTGCGGACGCGGGCCAACCGCGGTGCCGCGGCCCGCAGGACGTACGACAGCGGTCTGCCGAGCGGCGCCAGCCGTCCCGTCAGCGGTGCCACCACGCCGATCGTCAGCTGTGTCGGGGACGTGTTCACCCTTGCCTGCCTTCTCGTCGCTCGCCGGGAGCTGCGGGTGGGCCCGTGCTGACGTGTGCCGCCCGGCCACCGGTCGCCCCGGCCGTTCTCCGACTGGTCCGTCGGCTTCAACGACGCCGCGGCCGAACGGCATGGCCGCCGCAAGATGAATCACCCGCCCGGCAGCCGATCGGCTGCGCCGCTCCGGCCGCGACGCCGAAGACTTCCGGGCGGGCGGGAACACCGTCCGGCAGATGGTCGCTTCGCACCGCGTTTACAAATGGCCCGGCGGTAAAGACGGAGCATTGACACTGGCTTTATACGACGAGGTAGGAGAGATGTCATGGGCATCATCGCGTGGATACTCATCGGCCTGCTCGCCGGTTTCATCGCCAAGGCGCTGATGCCGGGCAAGGACCCCGGCGGCATCGTCAT
>NZ_JBEXTB010000041.1:0-51398 GCF_040613915.1 Streptomyces sp. NPDC006193 | reverse complement strand
CTCAACGGCCTCGACGACATCTCGATCACCCTCCGCAACGAGACCGACATCGCCGCCTACGAGGCCCGCCGCCCGCCCCACAAGCCGCGCACCCTGTCCCCCGCCTCCCGCGTCATCGACCTCGCCGTGATCCCCGGCGACGGCATCGGCCCCGAGGTGGTGGCCGAGGGACTCAAGGTGCTGAGGGCCGTGCTGCCGCCGGAGGTCGAGCTGAGGACCACGGAGTACGACCTCGGCGCCGATCGCTGGCATCGCACCGGCGAGACGCTCCCGGACGCCGAGCTCGACGCCCTGAAGCGGCACGACGCCATCCTCCTCGGCGCCATCGGGCACCCGTCGGTCCCCAGCGGCGTACTGGAGCGCGGCCTGCTGCTGAAACTGCGGTTCGCCTTCGACCACTACGTCAACCTGCGCCCGAGCAGGCTCCTCGCCGGGGCCGGCAGCCCACTGGCCGGTGACCCGCAGATCGACTTCGTCGTCGTCAGGGAGGGCACCGAGGGCCCGTACACGGGCAACGGCGGCAGCCTGCGCACCGGCACGCCCCACGAGATCGCCACCGAGGTCAGCGTCAACACGGCGTACGGCGTCGAGCGGGTGGTCCGGGACGCGTACGAGCGGGCCCGCAGCCGCCCGCGGCGGAAGCTCACGCTGGTGCACAAGAACAACGTGCTGGTGCACGCGGGACGGCTGTGGACGGACGTCTTCGCCCGGGTGGGCGAGGAGTACCCCGACGTCACCACCGACTACCTGCACGTCGACGCGGCGACGATCTTCCTGGTGACCCAGCCGGAGCGTTTCGACGTGATCGTGACCGACAACCTCTTCGGTGACATCCTCACGGACCTGGCCGCCGCCGTGAGCGGCGGCATCGGCCTGGCCGCGTCGGGCAACATCGATCCGGCAGGGGACTTCCCCTCGATGTTCGAGCCGGTGCACGGTTCCGCACCGGACATCGCCGGCACCGGCCGGGCCGACCCCACCGCCACCTGCCTGTCCGTGGCGCTCCTCCTGCGGCACCTCGGCTTCGACGACGAGGCGGCGCGGGTCGAGGACGCGGTCGCCGCGCACCTCGCCGGGCGGACGACGGCCACGGCGGCCGGTTCGACCGAGGAGACCGGCGACGCCATCGCCGCTCTGGCCGCCGGGCGCCTGCCGGCCGGGACGAGGGCGGCCTGACGTGCGCGCACCCCTGGAGCACGAGTGGAACCGGCCGGTGCGCACCGCCCCGATCAGGTCGTTCCGCGAACTGGTCACGGGCGGCACGGACCTCACCGCCCCCTTGGTGACGATGTTCAGCGGCGGCCTGGACAGCACCTATCTGCTGTACCGGCTCAAGGAGATGGGCGCCACCGACGTCCACGCGCTCACCGTCGACCTGGGCGAGGGCGAGTCGCAGGAGGCGAAGCAGGAGATCTGCCAGCGGCTCGGCGTGAAACTGCACGTCCAGGCGGGGACGCGGCAGTTCGTCGACGAGTTCGTCCGCCCGGCGATCTCCGCCCAGGCCGTTTACCTCGGCACGCATCCCATCAGCTCGTCGCTGAGCCGGCCGCTGATCGCCCGGCTCGCCGTGAACCTGGCGCACAGGCTGGGCGGCGAGACGGTCCTCCATACGGCCAACCGGTCGCAGAACACACTCCGGCGCCTCAACGGAGCCCTGGAACTGCTGGGTTTCCGGGGCCGGTACGGCAGTCCGTACGACCTGGAGCCCGTCGACCGGGCCCGGAAGACCAAGGAGCTCACCGCCGCCGGGCTGACGCTGATGAGCGAGCGCACGGTCTCCAGCGACTCCAACCTGTGGTGCCGCGAGTTCGAGAGCGGAGCCCTGGACGATCCCGAGGACTTCGCGGTGCCGGAGCACCTGTACCGGTGGACCCGCGCGGACGGCGCCCCGGCCGAGGAGACGGTGGAGATCGGGTTCCTCGGCGGTGTGCCGACCTCGGTCGACGGCACTCCCCTGGCGCTGCCCGAGATGATCGGCGCGCTGAACACCCGGGTCGGCCGGCACGGGCTGGGGCGGTACAGCGGCCTGGAGCACCTCGGCGACGGGGTGAAGGTGCTGGAGGCGCGGGAGATGCCGGCGGCCTGGCTGCTGCTGCGCTCCTACCGGCAGCTGGAGAGCGCCGTCCTGCGCTACGAGACGATCCGCGAGAAGACCCACCTCGAACAGCTGTGGGTGCGCGAGGCCGTCGAGGGCCGCTGGTACGGCGAACTGCGGCGGTGTGCGCAGGCGTTCGTCGACACCTGCGCGGTCGAGGTGACCGGGACGGTGCGGTGGCGGCTGGGCGGGGGCCGGGCCGGCGTCGAGTCGATCGTGGCGCGGGACCCGCTGTACCTGCGCGACCGCGACGCCTGGGAGTGCGCCTCCGTCGCCCATGAGCTCGCCGCCTCCGCCTCGGCGACCGGCTCGGCGTAGGCCGGCCGCGGCGGACCGCCTTTCCCGCCGCCGCGCGCCTCACCGCCTGCGCCCGACGCGCGGCCGACCCGCGCCCCTGGCCGTACCGCCGGGCGCGGCGCGCCGCCCGCCCCGGCCCGCACCGCAGCGCACCACAGCGCACCGCAGCGCACCGCAGCGCACCGCAGCGCACCGCAGCGCACCGCACGACAGGAAGCAGTCGGTTCTCCGCCCGTCGAGCGACGGCGGGCGTCCGCATCCGCATCCGCATCCGCATCCGCATCCGCAAGAACGGAGAGCAGCATGGGCGACTTCGCGCCGCGACTCGACGACGTCCTGACCCGTCCGGACGGCCGCCGGCTGCGCCGGATGGCCGAGCACTTCCACCGGTACGGCATGGTCACCGTCACGGACGTGATCGGCGAGGAGACCCGCGGGCGGGTCCGGGCGGAGACGGAGCGCCTGCTCGGCTCCCACGCCGAACGCCGGGACCTCCGGCTCGCCACCACCGGTTACACCCGCCGCTCGATGTCCGTCGTGCCGAGTGAGGCCGTCCGGGACGGCAGCGGCCCGATCGCGCGCCTCTACTCGCACCCCGATCTGGTGCGGGTGCTGGAGGAGATCGCGGGTGAGCGGCTGTACCCGTGCCCCAAGAGCGACGAGAACTTCCTGATCACCCGTCAGGAGCAGCGCGGCGACACGCACGGCTGGCACTGGGGCGACTTCAGCTTCGCCCTGATCTGGGTGGTCCAGGCGCCGCCGATCGACGTCGGCGGCCTGCTGCAGTGCGTCCCGCACACCTCGTGGGACAAGGCGTCGCCGCGGATCAACCAGTACCTGGTGGACAACCCCGTCCACACCTACCACTTCGCCTCCGGTGACGTGTACTTCCTGCGCACCGACACCACGCTGCACCGCACCGTCCCGCTGCGCGAGGACGCCACCCGGATCATCCTCAACATGACGTGGGCGGGGGCACGCGATCTGGACCGCGACCTCGCCGCGGACGACCGCTGGTGGGACGACCCCGGTGTCTCCGCGGCGAGCTCCGTCGAGAAGTGACGACCGGCCGACCACCACGAAGCAGGAGAAGCGACATGACCGAAACGAACGCCCTGCGTCCCGGCACCGCCGTGTGGGACCACTTCGACAACGTCGAGACCGGGGTCCGCCGGCGTATCGCCGTGGCCGACCCCTCGGTCAAGGCCTACCTCGACGGGATGCTCGTCCGCGTCGCCGAGCACCGTGCCGTGGAACACCCGCTGCTGAACCGCTACCGCACCACCCCGTTCGATCCGCGGCAGGAGCGCCTGTTCTACAGCGAGTGCCACTACTTCTTCCAGCACCTGCCCTTCTACATCACGGGCATGGCGACGAAGACCCGGGACGAGATGATCCTGCGCGAGATCATCCTCAACGTGGCCGACGAGGTCGGTTCGGACCCGACGCACTCCACGCTCTTCGCCGGCTTCCTCGCCCGGCTGGGCATCGACCGCGAGCACCTGGACCGCTACGAGCCGCTGGAGGTCACCCGGCGGCTGAACGACGGCATCCGCCGCCTGTACACGGAGTCGTCGATCTACACGGCGCTCGGCGCGCTCTACGCGGACGAGACCATGTCCTCCATCATGGTCTCCAAGATCGACGACGGTCTGCGCAACCAGGGGTACGACGAGGAGACGCGCCACTTCTGGCGGCTGCACATCGACGTCGAGGTCGGGCACAGCAACTCCGTCTTCAACGCGATCGCCCCGTACGTCGGTTCGGCCGACGCCCGGCAGGAGTTCGAGGCGGGCGCCTTCGAGTTCCTGGAGCTGGTGGAGCGCTACTGGGACGGCGTGGGCCAGCTGGTGGGGCCGACCGCCTGACCGGGCGCACGGCACGCGCACGACGCCGGGGCGGGCGCCCTCCCGTGTGGAGGGGGCCCGCCCCGGCGTCGCAGGACCGGTCAGATGCTCGCCCAGGCGCTGTTCAGGGCCGCCTGGTCGAACGGCGTCTCCACGCCGGCGAGCACCTGGGCGAGGGCCGCGTAGCACACCGCGTCCGCGTCCCCGACACTCTCGGCCTTGGCCAGCGTCTTCTGCAACCGGTACAGCTGGGTGAAGGCCTGCTTGAAGTCCTGCCGGCCCAGCAGGGCCTTGATCTGGCCGGCGGCCTTGGCCACCTCGCCGGAACGCTCGCGTCCCGCGACCGGCTCGCGCTCGGCGATGCCCGCGTGGGCCGCCAGGAACCGCTCGCACGGCTCGATGTGCTGCGGCTTGACGGACAGCGTGTCCAGCGGAGCGGCGTTCACCAGCAGCGCGAGGCGCAGCACGTCCTCCGGGACGTCGGCGCCGGTGCCCTTGGCGAGCTGGGCGTTGCCCACCACGACGACCTCGGGCGCCGTCTTCACGACGGGCGTGAGGTGGGGTTCGGCCAGCAGCAGACGCAGAGCCAGCAGATCGTCCTCGACCCGGGTGGAGGGGGTCACGATGGTCAGCTCGGCGGACCGGACGTGCTCCTCCACCGCGCTCAGCACCGGGGACAGGCGCAGGCGCACCGGCTCACCGGACGCGTCGTCGCGTGCCACCGTGCGCCGCCCGCTGTCCCACGGCACCTCGACGCCGTCCCCGGAGCCGGCGGAAGCGATGCGGAAGGTGCCCATGCCGGAGTCCGTGTACTCCTCGACCAGTCCCCGCTCGGCGACGGCCGCGAAGTACACGGTCTTGGCCTCGTCGAAGGGCAGTCCCTCGGCGGCGGGGCCGACCCGGTAGGCGTGGCCGGACTTGATGTACGGGGGCTTGATCCAGCCGGCCGGGGCGCCGTCGTAGTCCTCGGGGGCGAGCGAGAACCGCACGGGCAGGCCGACCTTGCGGCTGAACTCGAGGTCGGGACGGTTGTGACCGGGGTTGAGGACGACCGCTCCGGTCCCGAATTCGGGCTTGACCCAGTCGCCGACCCAGATGGGCAGGAGGTCCCCGGTGAGCGGGTGGCGGCAGAACCGCCCGGTGAACGCGGCGTGTTCGCCCGGGGGGAGGCCGGGGCTCAGCGGGTGTCCCGGGTGGACGGCGACGGCGCAGGAGCTGGGCAGTCCCGTCCAGTCGGTGACGAAGGCGGTCACGGAGGCGCGTTCGTCGGTGTCGGCCACGTCCTCGAGCGGGAACTCGAAGATCGCGCCGACGGACCGGCGGACCAGCTTGCGGTGCCGGGACACGGTCGACTGGGGCCAGCCGCCGTCGGCGTCCGCGGCGACATGGTCGCGGGCGGCGCGGGAGGGGACGTAGCGCACCTCGTCGCCGTCGCCGATCAGCGTGGCCGCTTCGGCGAGCCGCGTGAGGGTCTCGCGCGACGCCGGGGCGGCCGTGGCGGCCGCCGCGTCCGCTCCCTCGATCGCCCGCAGGCGCCGCAGACAGGCCCCGAGGGCCTCGCTGCGGAGGTTCGCCTCGGGGGATTCCGGGTCACGAAGGACCAGGACGATGGTGCTCCTCACTGATGGCTCCAATGCACTGAGACGGTTCTTTGTCGTCGCCGGGTGCCGGCGGTGGCGCCGCGTCGTACTCAGGGACGCGACAGGCTTGCGGCCGCCGCGGCCGCGGCGGCCGGGCGGGGCCGGGGCACGCCCGGCAGCGGGGCGGGCTCCGGCGGTGGGCTGCCGAGGCCGGCGGCGGCGGTCTCGGCGGCGAGCTGCCCGGCGTAGGCGTGGAGCAGCTCGTGGATGACGTAGCGCCCCGGGACCGAGGTGCCGAGCAGATGGGCGTCGACGAGTGATTCGAGCAGGGCGTCGGCCTGGTCCAGGGAGATGCCGGCGAGCGCCGCGACCGTGCACGTCTCGATGTGGGTGACCGGCAGTTGCCCGAGCAGGCGGAAGACGCCCTGCTGAGCACGGCTGAGCCCCAGGTAGGACTGGCGGAACGCTTCGATCAGCCCGCCGTCCTCCGCCTCCAGGGTGGCCAGCCGCTGCCGTCGCCGGCCGAGACGGGAGGCGAGGTGGGCGACGGACCAGGAGGTGCGGTGGCGCAGTTTCGCGGCGGCCAGCCGGATGGCCAGCGGAAGCCGGCCGCACCCGTCGACGACGGTGTCCACGGCTTCGCGCTCGGCCGCGGCACGGTGGGTCCCCACCATGCTGCCGAACAGGTCGCGCCCTTCCGCGGAGGTCATCTCCCGGAGCGTGAGGTGGCAGGTGGCGATCAGGTCCGTCAGCCGGGTACGGCTGGTCACGACGGTCAGGCAGCCGGGCACCCCGGGCAGCAGCGGGCGGATCTGCCGGGTGTCGGCCACGTTGTCCAGCAGGATCAGCGCGCGCCTGCCGGCGAGGACCCGGCGCCAGATGGCGGAGCGCTCGGCCGGCCCGTCCGGCAGGTCGCCCGGGGGCAGGCCGAGGGCGGCCAGCAGGGTGCCGAGGGCCGTCGCGGGGTCGAGCGGCCGGCCGTCCGCGGCCCAGCCGCCCATGTCGACGAAGAGCTGGGCGTCCGGGTAGAGCGGCGTCAGCAGGTGGGCGGCGTGCACCGCAAGCGCCGTCTTGCCGATGCCGGCCATGCCGTCGATCGCCACGACCGCCGGGGCGGCGGAGGGCGGTTGCCCGCCGTCGGCGTGGCTGCGGGCCACTTCGCGCAGGGTGCGCATCTCCGGCGTCCGGCCGGTGAAGTGGGCGGCGGCGCTCGGCAGGTTGGTGGAGGCGAGGCGGGGGGCGGGGCGTGCCGGGGGGCGGCCTTCGCTGCGCAGGATGCGGCGGTGCAGGTCCTGGAGCTCCGCGCCGGGGCTGACGCCCAGTTCGCGCCGAAGGACGCGGCGGGTCTCCTCGTAGACGGTGAGCGCCCGCGCCTGTGTGCCGGAACGGTAGAGCGCCAGCATCAGCTGGGCGACCAACCGTTCGCGCAGCGGGTTCTCGGCGACCCAGGCGGACAGGTCGGCGATGACGGACTCGTGGCGTCCCTGGGCCAGTTCGAGATCGACCCGTTCCTCCATGGCGGCGAGCCGCAGTTCGTCCAGCACGGCCGTCTGGGCGCGCAGGGCCGGGCTCTCCAGCCCCGCCAGGGCGGGGCCGCGCCACAGTGCGAGCGCGGCGCGGAACTCCTCCAGGGCCCGGCCGAGGCGGCCCTCCTCCCGGTGCGCGCGGGCGCGGGCCACCCGCTGGGTGAACGTCCGGGAGTCCAGGCGCCAGCCGTCGAGGGCGAGGCGGTAGCCGTCCCCGGCCAGGGTGAGCCGTTCGGCGATCTCCGGATGGATCCCGCGCAGGTCGGACGCGACGTTGCGGATCTGCTTGGCGGCGGTGGCGGGCGCCCGGTCCTCCCACACGGTGTCGATCAGGCGGTTGAGGGAAAGGGGTTCGCCGTCGGCGAGGAGCAGGGCGCCGAGGACCGTCTGGCGCTTCCTCCCGGACATCCCCAGGCGGTCCCGACCGCACCACAACTCCAGCAGACCCAAGACACGGCACTCCAACACGGGCCCTCATGCCTCCAAGCGATGATGACGCGGTCCAGGACTGGCTGCTTCGATTTTCGGCTCTCCGCTCCCCGGGGCGGCCGAATTTCGGCCACTGCCCGGGTGCGGTCGAACGAGTCGCGCGGGTGTCTGCGGGCGTCGGACGGGCCGTCAGGACGACCGGAAGTCCTCACCGGGGCCGACGCGGGCCCCCGGGGGGCCGGGGAGGGGGGCAGGTGCCCCGCCGGGACGGGGGGATGACCAGCGGGATGCACCTGCCCGGTCCGTCACCGGCGCCTCGGCGCGCCGGTCGCTTCTCCTCAGCGTGCGCCCGCCTCCGGCACCACCGCGCCGCGCGGCTGCGGGACGGCGCTGCCGCCCGGCTCCGCGACGTCCTCAGCCCGGTCGTCGCGCTGCGGGGTCACGTCCGGGACGGCAGGCTTCGAGGCCCGGTATCCGCTGACCACGGCGAGCAGCGCCCCGCCCAGCATGACCACCGCCGCGCCGGCCTGGGCCCAGGTGAACATCTCCCCGAGGAAGGCGAAGGAGAACAGGGTGGCGAAGAGCGGGACGGCGAACATCATCACCGAGGCGGTGGACGCGCCCACGTCCCGGATGCCGCGGACGTACAGCAGGTAGGCCACGGCGGTCGGGCCGATCGCCATGTGGACGGCGTTGAGCCAGAACCCGCCGGACAGTTCGCCCCACTGGACGTCGCCGAACCGGGGTGCGGCCATCGCGGCGAGGACCAGCGAGCCGGCGACCGTGGAGTACGTCACCGCCAGCACCGGGTCCATGCCGACCACCAGTTTGCGGTTGAGCAAGGTGTAGACGGACCACACGGCGGCGCCGACGAGGAAGACGGTGTCGCCCATGAGCCGCTGGGAGCCGCCCGCGCCGTCGGCGGTGGTGGCGACGAAGAACAGCGCCGCGCCGCCGACGCCGACGACCAGTCCGGCTATGCGCACCGGCCGTGCCGACTCGCGGCCGCCCAGGATGAGGACGAGGGACGTGATGACCGGTGTGAGCGCGGGGAAGATCACTCCGCCGTCGCTCGACGGGGCCATGGTGACGCCCCAGAAGAACAGCGCGTTGTAGCCGAAGACTCCGACCACACCGGCCGCGCAGGCGCCTGCCACGGCCTTCCGCGACGGCCTCTGCTGCGGTCGCCGGACGAGGGTGATCAGCAGCAGGACGAGGGCGCCGCCGCCGAACCGGAACAGGGCCGCGACCTCGTGCGGGACGTGTTCCGTCGCGTACTTCGACGAGGGGAAGGCGCTGCCCCACAGCACCATGGCGAACAGGAGCCAGCCGTAGGCTCCGAGCTGTTTGGTCTTCATGTCACATCACGCTCGTTCGTCGTCTCGATTCCGGTAGCCGGCCCCGCGGCCCTGCCGTCGGGCCGTCAGCCGCCGTCCAGGGCTTCGGCGATGAGGCCGTGCACCCGGGAGGCGTGCGTGAAAATGGCGAAGTGGTCGCCTTCCAGTACGTGCAGGGTGAACCGCTCGGTCGTCTGTTCCTGCCAGTCGGCCAGATGGGGCACGGTGGCCCTCGGGTCGTCGGTCGCGGCGAAGGCGGTGAGCGGGATGTCCAGAGGCGGTTCCGCCGTGTACCGGTACGCCTCGCTGACCGCGAAGTCCGCGGTGAGCAGCGGGTGGAGCATGCGCAGCATGCCCGGGTCGTCCAGCACCCAGTCGGGGGTGCCGCCGTGGTGCCGCAGGATGTCCGCCAGCTGCTCGATGGTCAGTTCCTCCAGGCGGGAGGAGTGCTCCCCGACCTGGGGGGCGCGGCGCCCGGCGACGAAGAGGTGCACCGGCGCCGGCGCGCCCATGCGCCTGAGCTGGCGGCACAGTTCGAAGGCGCAGATCGCCCCGGTGCTGTGCCCCAGCACGGCGTACGGGCCCTCGACGACGGCCGCGACGTCCTCGGCGAGCGCGGTCACCAGCGGGCCCACCTCGCTCAGCGGCGCCTCCTGTCTGCGGGTCTCGCGGCCCGGGGGCTGGACGGGGCACAGGCCGATCCGCTCCGGCAGCCCGGCGCCCCAGGCCCGGTACGCGGAGGCGCCCGCGCCCGAGTGGGGCAGGCACAGCAGCCGGACGTCCGCCCGCTCGGCGACGCCGAAGGGCAGCCAGGGAGTCGTGGTGCGCTGCGTGCTCATGATCCTCTTTCTCCGTGGGAGGCTGGGGACCAGCCGTGAGGGACCTGGCGGAACGAGCCCGTGACTCGAGGCGGTGGACAGCCAGGATCTTGGCAGGTAATTCGACGACTCGCTACTGACGCCGAAACTACTGCGGTACTTTGGCGAGCATGCCGAATTTTGATGAGATCAATCGCGCCTTGCTTCTCGAACTCCAGAAGAATGCGCGCCGCTCCAACCGGGAGCTGGCGCGCACGCTGGGCATCGCCGACTCGACGTGCCTGGAACGGGTGAAGAACCTGCAGCAGAACGAGGTGATCCTCGGGTACGGCGCCGAGGTGAACCTGGACGCGCTGGGCCGTGGTCTGAAGGCGATGATCGCGGTGCGGATCCACCCGAAGAGCCGGCACGCCGTCGAGTCGTTCCGGGAGTTCGTGCTCGGCCTCGACGAGGTCCTGGACGTGTTCGTGGTGTCGGGGAACGACGACTTCCAGGTGCTGGTGGCCGTGCAGGACCCACAGCACCTGGAGGACTTCGTACTGGACCGCATCGCGCAGTTCCCGTCGGTGGCCGACCTGAGCGCCTCCCTCGTCTACGAGCACCTGCAGCGCCGGCCGGTGGAGATCCTCGCGCCCAAGCCGAAGCGGCGCCGGCCCGCCAAGCCGTGGACCTGACGGGCGCGAAGCGCGGGCACGGACCGCGCGGGCACGGACCGCGCGGGCGGGTTCAGCGAGCGGCGGTGCCGGCCCGCCGGCCCGCCCGGTGCATGAACGCGGCCATCCGCCCGGCCGCCCCGGCCGGGTCGGTGAAGAGCGCGTAGTGGCCGCCGGTCGGCAGCACGGACAGCTCCGCCCCCGCGATCAGGGCGGCCGCGCGCCGCGTATGGAGGTGGCTCACCATCTCGTCGTCCTCGCGCGCGAGGAACAGGGACGGTGTCCGCAGCCCGGAGCAGGCCGCGACCGGGTCGTAGTCGTTCGCCGCGTGGATGCCGTGAGCGAAGCGGGTCAGCGCCTCGACGTCCTGCCGGTAGGGCCAGGTGACCATCCGCGTCAGCTCCTCGTCGGGCAGGCCGAGCACGGCCGACTCGTTGCCCCGCGGCCGTACCGCCTCGTGGTAGAAGCCGGCGCGGCCGTCGTCGGCGGAGATCTTCGCGCACATGTCGAAGACGGCGTTGCCGAGCCGGGCGCCCGGACTGCCGGTGAACAGCATGGCGCCGTCGACCGAGGTGAAAGACAGTGCCCGCTCGCCCAGCGCATGGGTGACGAACAGGCCGATCGAGGCGCCGGTGCACCAGCCGGCGACATGGGCGCGGGTGATGCCGGCCGCGTCCAGGACGGCCAGCGCGTCGGCGGTGTGGTCGGCCAGTGTCACCCGGCCCGGCCCGGCCCCGGGGCTGCCGCGCAGCTCCCAGGTGACGAGGTCGAGCCCGTGCGCCCGGAACTCGGCGCCGAGGCCCGCCAGGAGCTCGTTCTCCATGCCCACGGCGTTGACGAAGAGCACGGCCGGCGTCCCGTCGTCGCCGTAGGAGGCGACGTCCAGGGTGATCCCACCGCTGCGGACGGTCTCAGTGCGCATCGCGCATCTCCTTCAGTGCCTCGGCGAACCGGGCGATCCCCTCGGCGACGACCGACTCGTCGGGGCTCAGGCTCAGCCGCACGCAGCGAGTGGCGTGCCGCGCCAGGAACGGCGAGTCGAACGGGGGCACGAAGAAGTGGCGGCCCGGCACGACGAACACCTTCCTGCGCTTGAGCTCCTCGTACATCGCGAGATCGTCGAACCAGTCGTGGTCGATCCACAGCCAGCAGAACATCCCGCCCTCGGTGGCATGGAGGCGCCAGTCGACGTCGTCGGGCAGCAGTTCGTGCAGCAGCTTCTCGGCGACCTGGCGCTTGCGCCGGTAGTACGGCTTGATCACGTCCTGGGTGAGGGTGTCGAGCACACCGGTGTCCAGCGCCCGTTCCGCCGTGGCCTGGATCAGCTGCGGGGGATGCAGATAGGAGTTGGCGGTGAAGGAGAGCAGGGCGTCGATCGCCTCGCGCGGGCCGATCGCGAAGCCGAGCCGCTCGCCGGGCAGGCCGGCCTTGGACAGGGTGAAGCAGTTGACGACGTGGGAGTGCAGCGGCGGGTCCACCCGGTCCTCGGCGACCGAGGGGAACGGATCGCCGTAGGCGTGGTCCAGGAACAGCGGCACATCCCGCTCCTCGGCGATCTCGACGAGCCCGGCCAGGGCGTCCGGCGTGATGCTGCGGCCGGTGGGATTGCCCGGGGTGGACAGCAGCATCATCCCCATGGAGGCTTCCCGCCGCACCGCGTCGAGGTCGAAGGTGTAGCGGAACGAGCGGTCCTCCAGGAGTTCGACTCCGGGGGCCACACCGACGATGCCGCGCTCGTCCAGGCTGAGCCCGTGGTAGCCGGTGTAGTCCGGGACGGACGGCAGCACCAGGCGCCGCGGGCCGTCCGGACCGGGCCCGGTGAAGACCGTGGTGGCCATGAACGCCAGCATCTGGCAGCCGGCGCCGACCACGACGTTCTCGGCCGTGATGGACCAGCCGTAGCGGCGGTTGAAGTAGCGCACGACGGCGTCGACGAGTCCGTCGGAGCCGCGGGAGGGGCCGTAGCGGCCGCCTGCCTCCGTGAAGCGCCGCGACAGCGACTCCTGGTGCAGTCGCTGCCAGGTGTCGGTCACCTCCGGGATGTGCGCCGGGTTGCCCGGGCTCAGGTTCACCCAGGATCCGGCGGAGGGGTCGGAGGCGGCGAGCGCGATGTCCTCCATGATGCTGCGGATCCCCGAAAGGCCGCCCATCTTCGCGCCCCGGGGCGAGAGTTGCACCGGTGAAGTCCTTCCGTTCAGGGCACGCGCCGTTCCCGTGCGGGTCGTGCGGTTCGCGTGTGGAGCGGGCCGTGACCCGCGTACGGGGGGACACCGGTGCGTCCGGTGTCCCCCCGTGAGCCGGCGCTACGCCGCGGCGCGGGACGCGAGGTGCGCCGAGATGCTCTTGATCGTGGAGTGCCGGAACAGCTCGTCCATCGGCACCTCGATGCCCAGCTCGCGGGTGATCGCCGCCTGTATCTCCGCCATGACGAGCGAGTGTCCGCCGAGGGCGAAGAAGTCGTCGTCGGGGGAGATGCCGTCCAGCTTCAGGGCGTCTTCCCAGATCTTGCCGATCTTCTGCTGAATCACGCTGTGTCCTTCCTGCCGTGCCGGCCGGGTGACCGGGCCGGGCGTGGGCGCGTCAGTGGGTGTTCTTCGTGGCGAACGGCTCGCCGTGAGCGTTGGTGGTGCGCAGCCGGTTGTGGCCGTAGGTGTCGCGGCCCGAGACCAGGACGGCGCCGTAGTCCTTCAGGTCGAAGTCGTGCCCGTGCGCCGTGTAGGAGGTCTGGTCGGGATAGATCCGCACATGCGTCGGCACGTAGCGGGAGGTGATCGCGAACCGGGTCTCGCGCTCGGTGATGTTGGGCAGCGAGCCGTGCACGCAGGAGGCGGTGAAGATCAGGGCCTCGCCGGGCTGCAGCTCCACCTCGGCGACGTCCTCGGGACGCGGCTCCCAGCCGGGCTCCACGGCGAAGTCGGAGAAGTCGTAGCCGTAGAAGCCGGTCTCCTTGGTGAACGTGGTCACGTGGTCCGTCTCGTAGCGCGCCTCACGGCCGCGCGCCGGGGACTTGGCCTCGTCGAAGATGCGCTCGCGGTGGGAGCCGCGCACGAACTTCATGCAGCCGGTGCGCTTGGTGGCCGGCGTGAAGGTCGTCCACACGGTGATGTCGATGTACGCGTTCCAGTCCGACTCCGTCGGCACCAGCTGGGGCTTGCCGGTGGCGTAGCTGTAGTCGCGGACCTGGTGCCACTCGGTGCCCCGGGAACCGGGGAACTTCGCGAAGAACTCGGTGCGCCACGACAGCACGTCGGGGCCGAGGATCGCGTTCAGGTACTTGAGGATCGTCGGGTGCGTGACGTGCCGCGACAGCTCCGGGATGTCCAGGTGGCGGTCGTAGTTCATGCTGTTCTTGAACACCGAGTGGGTGGTGTCCTGGTTCTTGACGCGCACCTCACGCAGGATCTCGGCCGCCTCGTCGGGCTCGTACAGCTTGACCGGGCCGATGAATCCGTCCCGCATGAACTGCGCGATGTCGTCCTTGATGTCCTCGGGAACGATCGCGTCGTCGGCGATCTTCATGCCCGAACCCTCGGGCCCGATCTTGGTCTCGGTCATCGTCAGGTCACGTCCTTTCATTTTCCTGAACTCGTCGAATTCATCCCGCCCACACGACCCGGCGCGGTCACGGAACACACGGAACTGCGAATGCGCCGTTGTGGAATCGACCGGAATACAGGAACGTGCGGCTGCCCTTTCCTGGACCATCCTTCGCGGCCCTGTCCTCGCACGGTCCTCGCCGCGTCCTCGCTGGTACGGGTTGACAGCCCGTCACCTGCCGCCCGATGCTGACGGCGGTCGCGCCCCGGCAGCAAGCTCCCCGCTCGCCGCCGGCCGGCCGAATGCCTCACGGCACACACGGTCCAGCGAGAACGAGGAGGGCTTCATGGCCCGGCCGGAAACGCCCGTCAACATCGAAGAGAAGCTGGCGAAAGTGACCGAACACTGGTCGCCGAAGACGGTGCTGGAGGCGAACGGCCTCGAATTCAAGGCGGCGAAGGTCCAGGGTGAATTCGTGTGGCACGACCACCCGGAGGGCGACGAACTGTTCCTCGTGGTGCGGGGCGAGCTGACCATCGACCTCGAAGACCGCCCGAGTGCGGTCCTGCGGGCGGGAGAGATGTTCGTCGTGCCGCGCGGCGTACGGCACAGGCCGCGCGCCGAGCAGGAGTGCGAGATCGTCATCATGGATCCGCCCGGGGTGGTCAACACGGGTGCGGTCACGAGCGATCTGACGGCCGCGGAGGAGTGGATCTGACGGCTTCGCCGCCGGGCTGCTGCCCACGCACGCGGCGATCGGGGCCGTGGCGACGGGGGCCGCGGCGCCCGCCGGGCTGACCGTCCTGCGGCCGGCGCAGGGGTGGCCCCGGGCGGCGCAGCGGGGCGGTCACGCGCCGCCGGCGCCGGGCCACCAGGAGGCGCAGCGGCGGGCCCCCGGACCTCGTGCCGGCCGCGGACCGGGATGCCGGATCGGCGGCCGCCCGCGGGCTCGGATGTCCCGGGTGCCTGCGCCGGCAGGCGGGGATGTGTCTGAACGGCCGCCGCGTTCCGGCCGTACCTCCTGGCGGATCACGAGAAGCTCCCCGGGAGGGAACCCGACATGACCAGCGCATCGTCCCAGCCATCCGCCGAGTTCCCGGCCGCGCTCGAACAGGGCGGCGCCGTTGCGGGACCGGCCCGCCGTACCGTCGTGGCGGCGGTCGGCGCCGCCGGCATCGCCGCGGCGCTGACCGCCTGCGGCGCGGGCGACGACTCGTCCGGCGCCGGGTCCGCGTCCGCCGGCGGCACCGCGCTCGCCCGCACCTCGGACATCCCCGAGGGCGGCGGAAAGGTCTTCAAGGACCAGGGTGTCGTGGTCACCCAGCCGACGGCGGGCACGTTCAAGGCGTTCTCGTCCAAGTGCACCCACCAGGGGTGCGCGGTGGGCAGCGTGGCGAAGGGCGTCATCGTCTGCCCCTGCCACAACAGCCAGTTCTCCGCCGAGGACGGCAGCGTGAAGAAGGGTCCCGCGACACGGCCGCTGCCCTCGGCGAAGATCACCGTCTCCGGCGAGGAGATCAGGCTGGCCTGAGCCGGCCCGGAGCCGTCCGCGCGCCCGTGTGAGGGCGGCGGGGCGAGGGGCCACAGGTCGTCGCGGGGGTGCTACCGGGGGGCGCCCCCGCGACGGTCTCGTCCGGGCCGGTCGGCCGTGCAGCACGACGGCAGCGCGGGCGCGGTGCCGTCCGGGCCGGGCGCCCGCACGGCACGACGGCAGCGCGGGCTCCCCCCGCCGGGGTCCCGCGGCGATGTCACGTCCGGACGGGAGCCGAGCCGTTCCTTTTCCGGACTCGATGTCCGAGGATCGATCCAGCCGGGGGTTCCTCTGGCGCCACAGGGGAGAAGAGGGGGCCGCATGACCGTCACTCAGCAGCGCCGGGGCCGCAAGATCATGATGACGCCCGGCGAGCTGGACGAGTTCCTGACCACTCAGCGCACCTGCCGGGTCGCGACCGTGTCGGCCGACGGCACACCGCATGTGAGCGCGCTGTGGTTCGCCTGGGACGGCACCTCGCTGTGGCTGTACTCCGTGGTGCGCAGCCGGCGCTGGGCCCAGTTGCGCCGCGATCCGCGGGTGGCGGTGGTGGTCGACTCGGGCGAGGAGTACGACCAGTTGCGCGGGGTGGAGCTGTCCGGGCGGGTGGAGTTCGTGGGCGAGGTCCCGCGCACGGGCGAGCTGTGCGCCGAACTCGACACCGCCGAGACGCTGTTCGCCCGCAAGAACTTCGGCCTGGAGGAGATGCCGCACGACGGCCGGCACGCCTGGGCCCGGCTGACCCCGGAGAAGATCGTGTCCTGGGACTTCCGGAAGCTGGGCGGGGCGTAGCGCTCAGCCCAGCTTCTGTGCCGTCGCGCGCAGGGCCTCGACCGCCGCGCGGATGGAGGGCCGGCGGTCGGCGTCCGCGCGCCAGACGACGTACACGTGCCGGCGCACCCGCTGCTTGAGCGGTACGAGGGCCACGCCGTCCGGCACCGGGTGACGGCCCAGCAGCGGCGCGATGCACACGCCCAGCCCGGCCTGCACGAGCGCGAGCTGGGTGTGCGTCTCGCCGGCGCGGTGGCCGACGATCGGCTCGACGCCCTTGGAACGCAGGGTGAACACCAGCCACTCGTGGCAGAACTCGCCCTCGCCCCAGGTGATCCACTCGTCGTCCGCGAACTCCGCGAGGTCCACCTCGTCGCGGTCCGCGAGCCGGTGCCCGGCGGGCACGGCGACCTCGGCCGGATCGTCCAGCAGGGGGGCCTTGACCAGGCCGTCGGGCACGGGCATCGGCTTGTTGTACCAGTCCAGCACCACAGCGAGGTCGAGGTCGCCGCGGACGACTCCGGCGACGCCCCGCTCCGGCTCCAGCTCGCTGGAGCGCACCCGCAGTCCGGGGTGCGCGGCGCGCAGCGCGCCGAGCGCGGCGGGGAACAGGCCCCGGGCGGCGGTCGGGAACGCCGACAGCCGCAGTTCGCCGACGACCTGGCCGCGGTGCGCCTCCAGGTCGGACTCGGCCAGCTCGACCTGCGACAGGATGCGCGCCGCGTGCTCGGACAGCAGCCGGCCGGCGTCCGTGAGGCGCACTCCCCGGCCGTTCCTGGCGAGGAGCTGCTGGCCGACCTCCCGCTCCAGCTTGCCGAGCTGCTGCGAGACCGCGGAGGTGGTGACGTGCAGCGCGTCGGCGGCCGCGCTGACCGAGCCGTGCCGGGCCAGGGCGTCGAGGGTGCGCAGGCGCTCCAGATTCAACATGTAAGCGATCCTAAGAGATAGTGGGCGAGAAATCTCGATTGTGCTACGACGTGCTGGTCCAGCATGGTGGTAGCCATGAGCACGGTCACCGCCTCCCGAACCCAGTCCCCCGCACCCGTCCGCCCCCGCGTCCGCCTGGACTGGCGGCTCCGCTTCGGGGCGCTCTCCCTGATCTGGGGCTTCAGCTTCCTGCTGATCAAGGTGGGGACGGACGGGTACGCGCCCTTCCAGGTCACGCTGGGACGGCTCGTCTTCGGCACGGCGGTGCTCGGGGCGGCGATGGCCGTGAAGCGGGAGCGGCTGCCGCGCGGGGCCCGGCTGTGGGGGCACATGGCGGTCGCGGCCTTCCTGTTGAACGCGCTGCCGTTCTCCCTCTTCGCGTACGCGGAGCTGACCATCCCGTCCACCCTGGCCGGCATCTGCAACGCCACGTCCCCCCTGTGGGGCATGGCCCTGTCGCTGGTCGCCCTGTCCGAGGACCGGCCGACCCGGGTGCGCGTCGCCGGGCTCGGACTGGGCTTCCTCGGGGTGCTGACGGTGCTGGGGGCCTGGCAGGGCTTCCACGGGCTGGACGCCAGGGGGACGGCGATGGCGCTGCTGGCCTCGCTGAGCTACCCGGTGGGCTGGATCTACGTCCGCCGGACGCTGGCCGGCACGGGGAACTCGCACCTGTCGATGACCGGGGGGCAGCTGCTGCTGGCGACGGTGCAGCTCGCGGTGGTGACGCCGCTGTTCACCAGCGCGCCGCGGCACTTCGCGTTGGTACCGCTGCTGGCCGTCGCCGCGCTCGGCGCACTGGGCACGGGCCTCGCGGTGCTCATCCAGTACGGGCTGGTCGCCGAGGTCGGGCCCACCACCGCCCAGATGGTCACGTACTTCATCCCCGTCATCGCCACGGCCGCCGGGGTGGCCATCCTCGACGAGTCGCTCCGCTGGAGCACACCGGTGGGAGCGGTGATCGTCCTCGCGGGAGCCGCACTCACCCAGGTCCGGCGCAAGGACGCCTGAGGTCGCCCCGGCGGGGTGCGGCGGCGAGGGCGAAGTTCGGGGGCGGGGGCGGGGTCACGGGCGCGAGGGCCGGGCCGGGTACGCCGAAAGGCCGGCACTCCGTGCGCGGCGGAGGGCCGGCCGCAGCGGGGCCGCAGCGGGGCCGCAGCGGGCCCGACACCGAGGCAGGGACCCGGAAGAGCGGGCCGCGCTTCCGGTCGTCGCTTCCATCTCGCGCCGCTCCCCCACCCCGGCGCCACCGACCCCGGCGGCCACGAACACGCCGCCGCAGGCACTCCCGGCGCCGCCACCCGCAGCGATAGCCGCAGGCGAGGTGCGGGCCGAGCGCGGGCCGCAGCGGGCCCGACACCGAGGCAGGGACCCGGAAGAGCGGGCCGCGCTTCCGGTCGTCGCCCCTTTCTCGCGCCGCTCCCCCACCCCGGCGCCACCGACCCCGGCGGCCACGAACACGCCGCCGCAGGCACTCCCACCGCCCCCCTTCACACACACAGCCGCAGCCGTCGGCGGAACCCACGCCACCGGCGCGGGCCGCTGGTGGCGCACCGTTGCGTCCTCAGCCGTAGACGCGGGCCGGGGACGGTCGCACCGCCGCCGCCACCGCGTCGGCCAGCGGGGCGATGTCCGCCGCCGTGAGCGGTGAGACCGTGATGCGGACGCCCTGCGGTGAGGCGACGCGGAAGCGGGCGCCGGGAGCCACCGCCCAGCCTCCTTGGAGCAGGCGGGCCACCGCGCCGGTCTCGTCGGGCACCGGGACCCAGACGTTCATGCCGCTGCGGCCGTGGGCGGTGATCCCGCGCTCCGCGAGGGCGTCGACCAGGGCGTTCCTGCGTGCTCCGTACGCCGCCGCCACCGCCGCCCGGTCGACCGCGCCCTCCCTCCAGAGGTGGAGCACGGCCCGCTGCAGCACCAGGCTCACCCAGCCGGGCCCGAGGCGCTGACGGCCCCGCACCCGGTCGACGGTGACGGGGTCCCCGGCGAGCACGGCGAGGCGCAGGTCGGGCCCGTACGCCTTGGCCGCCGAGCGGACGAAGGCCCAGTGGGACGTGACGCCGGCGAGGAGGTGCAGCGGCAGGTCGACGATGCCGTGGCCGTGGTCGTCCTCGATGAGCAGGGTCTCCGGATGGTCCCGCAGCACCGCGCGCAGGGCACGCGCGCGCGGTGCGGTCACCGCGGCTCCGGTCGGGTTCTGCGCGCGGCCGGTGACGATCAGGGCACGGGCTCCGGACTCCAGGGCGCGGCGAAGGTCGTCGGGGCGCGGTCCGTCGTCGTCCACGCCGACGGGGGCCGTGCGCAGCCCCAGGGCGGGGACCAGGTCGAGGACGCTGCCCCAGCCGGGGTCCTCGACGGCGACGGTGTCCCCCGGCCTGAGGTGCGCGCCGAGCACGCGTTCCACGGCGTCCAGGGACCCGGAGGTGACGGTCAGCGGACCGGCGGGGACGCCGTCGGCGTCGAGTTCGGCCCGGGCGACGCGGGCGAGGTCCGCGTCGACGGGGTCGTCGCCGTACAGGACCGGCTGCCGGTCCCCCTGCTCCGCCGCGGCGGCCAGGGCCGGGGCCAGGCGGGGCAGCAGCGCCGGGTCGGGGTTGCCGGTGGACAGGTCGCGGCCCCCGGCGGGGACCTCGACGCGCAGTTGCTCGCGCCCGGTGGTGGCCGGCCTGGGCCGGACGCGGCTGCCGCGGCGGCCGGCCGTCTCGATCACCCCGCGCTCGCGCAGGGTGCGGTAGGCGGCGGCGACCGTGTTCGGATTGACCCCCAGCCGAGCCGCCAACTCCCTGATGGGGGGCAGGTGTTCGCCCGGTCGCAGCTCTCCGGCGCCGACGGCCTGCTCGACGCCGGCCGCGATGTCGGCTGCACCACGCCCTGTGATCCGATATTCTCCTAGCACAATACACATTATGCACTATTACAAACGCGCTCGTCGCGGGGAGGACCGTCATGCAGGACAGGCCCGAGGAAGCCCAGGCCGCCGTGTACGCGCCGACCGACCGGACCGTGCCCACGCGTTCCGCGGACCGGGCGTCGTACGACAGGGAACTGGTGCACGCGATATTGGACGAGGGCTACGTCTGCCACCTCGGCTTCGTGCGCGACGGGGCCCCGGTCGTGCTGCCGACGCTGTACGGCCGGGTCGGTGAGCGGCTCTACGTCCACGGGTCCACCGGTTCCCGGCCGCTGCGGACGGCCGGCGGGAGCGGCCTGCCGGTGTGCCTGACCGTCACCCATGTCGACGGGCTGGTGCTGGCCCGCTCCGCCTTCCACCACTCGGTGAACTACCGCTCGGTCGTGGTGCACGGCGTCGCCCACCAGGTCACCGACCCCGAGGAGCGGCGGCTGGCCCTGGACGCGCTGGTGGACCACGTCGTACCGGGCCGGGCCGCCGACTCCCGGCCCGCCGACAGGAAGGAACTGGCCGCCACCGCGGTGATCCGCCTGGACCTGGAGGAGGTCTCGGCCAAGGTCCGCACCGGCGGCGCCAACGACGACCCGGCCGACCTGTCCCTGCCGTACTGGGCCGGGGTCGTCCCGCTGCGCAAGGGCTACGGCACGCCGGTGCCGAACGCCGACCTGGCGCCCGGCATCCCGCTGCCGGACTACCTGGCGGCGCGGTAGCGGCGGAGGGTCACGCCGGAGCCGGCCGCGGACGTCCGGCTCGACGGGCCTCGCCCACGGCCGGGACCGCGACGGAACCGAGGAGGAGCAGGGTGCCGACCGTGGTGGTCGCGGTCAGCCGTTCGCCGAGCAGGGTGACGGCGAGGACGGCGGCCGTCACCGGCTCCAGCAGCATGATCACCGAGACGGTGGCGGAGCGTACGACCGCGGCGCCCGCGAAGTACAGGGCGTACGCGAGGGCCGTGGGCACGGCGGCCATGTAGAGCAGCAGGCACAGCAGCCGGCCCGGATGGGCGGTGTGCGGGAGCAGGCCCTCGTGGACCGCGAACGGCAGCAGGCACAGGGTGGTCACCGCGAAGACCCCCACGGTGGTGTCGGAGGCGTCGGCGCCGCCGTTGCGGCCCCACCGGCGGGTGAGCAGCGTCATGGCGCCGTAGCCCGCCGCCGAGGCGAGCGCCAGCAGCACACCCGCGGGCCGGACGGTCGCGGCCGACCCGCCGAAGGTGAGGACGGCCAGCCCGGCCAGCCCGCCGGCGACCGAGAGGACACCGCCGGCGCCGAGCCGCTCGCCGAGCAGGAGCCGGGCGCCGAGGGCGATGAGCACGGGGCCGGCGCCCAGGGTGACGACGGTGGCCACGGCCAGCCCCGTCGACTCGACGGCTGCGAAGTAGCAGGTCTGGAAGACGGCGAGGCCGAGACCGACGGCCACGGCCCGGCCCGCCCGGCGGCGCAGTGGCCCGGCCGGGGCGGCCGGGCGGACGCGCGGGCGCACACCACGGCCGGCCAGCAGCAGGAGCAGCCCCAGCGCGCAGCGCCAGAAGGACAGTGCGAAGGCGCCCGTGTCGCTGGTCCGGTAGATCAGCGAGGCGGCGGCGCCGGCGGTGCCCCAGGCGGCACCGGTGACGATCAGGTAGAGCAGGCCGCGCCCGACGGGCAGGCCTGAAGCAGTGTTCGACAAGGAGATCTCTCCGCAGAAGCGCACTGTGGAGTGCGGAAGTTCGGGGGCGACCCGCTTCGGCGGGGCGCGCGGACTTCATCTGCGGGCAGCACCGTCCCGCCCGGCGCGTGTGCGCGGGGCGTGTGTCCCGGAGGCCCGCCTCAGGCGGCCGGGGGCGAAAGGACGAGTGCGTTCGACGGCATGCGCGGCACTTTATGCGGCGGTGCCGCGGGAGGACAACTCCCTTTCCGGACCGCCCGACGCGGCCGGTTCCGCGGGGCCCCCGGCGGAGGCGCCCGACTGGGCGATGAAGGCGCCGGCCAGCACGACCGCCCCGCCGGCGACCTGCGGCGCCGACAGGTGCTCGCCGAGCAGCACCCAGGCCAGCACGGTCGCGATGACCGCCTCCAGGCAGGCGACGACCCCGGCGACCTGGGGCGACAGCCGCCGCACGGACAGCACGCCGGTGACGTAGGCGACGACCGTGGCGAACAGCACGATCCAGGCCAGCAGGACGACGGCCGGCACGTCGGCGCCGTGCAGCCGGGCGGCGCCGGCCAGCACCGTCCAGTCCATGCTCCAGGGGCGGGCGACGGCCGTCAGCACGGCGGCGCCGACGAGCAGACCGTAGGCGATGACACCGAGCGGATCGGGCGCTTCGGTGCCGGCGTCGCTGCCCTGGTCGGACAGGACGAAGTAGCCGACCTGGCAGCAGGCGGCGCCCAGTGCGAAGACCAGGCCCAGCGCGTCGAAACGCAGGCCCGACCACACCTCCACCACGCAGGAGAGGCCGCCCGCCGCGAGGACCGCGCCGAGCGCGGCGGCGCGCGTCACCGGCCGCCGCTGCACGAACCGCACCCAGCCCAGCACCAGGGCGGGAGCCAGGTACTCGACGAGCAGGGCCACGCCGACCGGGATGCGGGAGAGCGCGGCGAAGTAGCAGGCCTGGACACCGGCGACGGCGAGCAGTCCGAACCCGGCGAGCAGCGCGGGACGGCGGCGCGGCAGGACGCGGTGCCGTACGGCGACGGGCAGCATCACCAGGGCGGCGCCCGCCACCCGCAGCCACACCACGTGCAGCGGGTCGAGTCCCGCCTCGATCAGGGGCTTGGCGGCCACTCCGGACCCGCCGAAGGCCAGCGCCGACACGAGCGCGAGACCGAGTCCGACTCCCCTGCCGGGGCTGCGCTGACTGCTCACTGACGTTTGCACCGGCCCATGATGTCAGGCCACGACAGCAGCGTCACCCCCGTTGACACCTGTCTCACCAGCTGGGAGGCGGCTTCGGCTCGGGGGCACCGCGCGCCGGGCGCGTCAGGGGCCGCCGCCCCGGCCGCGCCGGGCGCGTCAGCGGGCCGCCGCCCCCTCGCCGTCCCCGGCCTCCGCGGCTCCCGTCTCGATCCGCGCCACGAGCTCCGGGGCGGAGATGCCGGCGCGCTTCAGGACCTCGACGGCCCGCGAGCTCGGATCGCCGACGAGCGCCTTGAGCAGGTCGGCGCCGGTGACCCGGGGCGCTCCGCGCCGCCTGGCCCGGCCGCAGGCCTCCGCAAGAGCGGCGGCCGCGGCGGGGGACCAGCCGGCGGCGTCCCTGGGCGTCGGATCGTGGTCGGCGGACGCGGGAATCACGGCGGACGAGCCGCCCTCGCCGGGTCCGGCCGGCGCGTCACGACCGGCCGCAGCGGCATCCTCCGCGGACGGACCGCCTCCGCCGCCGGCCGGCGCGTCGTGACCGGTCCGCGCCGGCGCGGCGACGATATTCCCGGAGTCCTCCACCTCCCCGGAGTCCTCCACGCTGCCCTGCCAGCGCAGCCCGTAGCCGATGCTGCGCTGCACGAGGTAGCCGAGGAGCCGGGCGAGCTGCGGAGGGCCGCCGACGGCGGCGCGGACCTCGGGGTCGTGCTCCAGCAGCGAGTGGAGCAGATGGGCGGTGTCCGTCTGCCGGTCGCCGTCCCGGACGGCCCTCCTGCGGGCACCGGCGATGACCGCCGCCAGCTCGTCATCGAGCCCGGCGGCGCCGTGCGGCTGCGGAACCGGCTCGTCGGGGGCGGTCCGATGGGCGGTACGGGGTTGCACCCCTCCACCTCATCAGCCCGGAGGGCGCCGGGGCATCCTCGAGAGGAACCATTTCCGCGTCCCGCAGGAAGCGGACAACCTCCCCCGGGATCTCATCCTCAGGGAGGAGACCCGCCCCGAACCCGCACCTCGGGGCCGGGTCTCTCTCGCGGGCGTCCCGCACGCGTCCCGCGCGCGTCGCGGCGTGACGGTGCGGCGGTCCGGGCCGGGCACGCGCAGGCGCCCCGCGCGGAGTACCGCGCGGGGCGCCCGGGCCGCCGTCGGCGTCTCAGTGCTCGTCGGCGAGGATCAGGTACAGCTTCTTGCGGGCCTCGTTGAGGACGGCCAGCGCCTTCTCGCGCTGTTCCTTGCTGCCGGTCTTCCAGACCTGCCCGAAGGCCTCCATCAGCCCGAACCCGGCCTGACGGATCTCGCTGAGAGCCTCCCAGTCGACACCGCGCGAGGCCTCCTCCCAGGGCGCGTCCGGTCCTTCCTCGGCGGCGGTGCGTCCGCCGTCGGTGAGGGAGAACAGCTTCTTGCCGCCCTCGCTCGCGCTGGTGATCAGGCCCTCGTCCTCCAGCAGTTGCAGGGTGGGGTAGACCGAGCCGGGGCTCGGCTTCCACGCGCCGCCGCTGCGTTCGGCGATCTCCTGGATCATCTCGTAGCCGTGCATGGGCCGTTCCCTGAGCAGGGCCAGGATGGAGGCGCGGACGTCACCGCGCCGCGCCCGCCCTCGCGGGCCGCCCCGTCCTCGCGGCCCCCAGGCGCCCGGCCCGAAACCGGGGCCGCCGGGGCCGAACCCCGGGCCGCCCGGTCCGAAGGGCCCGAAAGCGGCCCGCCGGCCCTCGAAGCCGCCCATGCCGCGCCGGCCGGGGCCCTCGTGCCGATGTCCACGCTCGAATCCGTGGGTGCGCATCGCGCTCACTCCATTCCATCGTTGATCTGTCACGTTCGTATCACGTTCGCTTGCGATGCTTCAACGATATATCGGAGAAGAGGTCAAGACAAGCCCCTCGGCGAGGCGCGGAAGCTGCCGCCGATCGAGCGGAAGCTGCCGCCGATCGAGAAGGGTTCAGGCGTGCGCTGCGCGCGCCGCACGAGCCCGCGAGACCGGCGGCGGATCGCAACTCCGGCCTCCGGAGAGCCGGTCGGGGCCCGTCCCGCCCACGACGGCCACCACGCGATCAGGCCGACGGCGGCAGCACGGGGCCGTCGGGAAATCGGGCCGCGTGCCGCGCATTGGCCATGGGCCGCCGACCGTCGCGGCCACTAGCGTCGGCGGCATGCGCATACGAATCGTGGACGCCTTCACCGACCGCCCCTTCGCCGGCAACCCGGCCGGAGTGCTCCTCCTGGACGACGTCTTCCCGGACGACGACTGGCTCCAGCACGTCGCCGCGGAGGTCAACCACGCCGAGACGGCCTTCGCCCACCGGCTGCCCGAGGGCGGCGAGGCGGACTGGGCGCTGCGCTGGTTCACACCCGTCACCGAGGTCGCGCAGTGCGGGCACGCCACCCTCGCCACGGCTCACGTCCTGCACACCACCGGCGCCGAGACGGGTCCGGTACGCTTCGCCACTCTCAGCGGCGTGCTGACCGCCACGCCCGCGGAGGACGGCTCGATCACCCTGGACTTCCCCACCGCCCCGCTCACCCCGGTCGAGATCCCGGACCGTGTCGCCGAGGCGCTGGGCGCGGAGCCGGCCGCCGTCTTCGACACCGGCCCGAACATCGGGGACCTGCTGGTGGAGCTGGCCGACGAACGGACCGTCCTGGGTCTTGCCCCCGACCACAGGGCCCTCGGCGCCCACTCCTCGCGCGGCGTCATCGCCACCGCCCGCGCCGACGAGCCGTCCCTCGGCTACGACTTCGTCTCCCGTTGCTTCTTCCCCAACGTCGGCATCGACGAGGACCAGGTCACCGGCAGCGCCCACACCGCGCTCGCCCCGCACTGGTCCGCCCGCCTCGGCCGCGACGAGCTCACCGGGCTCCAGGCGTCCCGCCGCTCCGGGCTGGTCCGCACCCGGCTGCGCGGCGAACGCACGCTGCTCACCGGCCGCGCGGTCACCGTCATCGAGGGCGAGCTGCTCGCCTGACCCGCCGCGCCCGCGACTCTCAGGCCGTCGGCAGCCAGCCCACCTTGCCCGCGAGCAGGGCGTAACCGACGAACGCGCCGATGTCGAGCAGCGAGTGGGCGACGACGAGCGGGCCGACCCGGCCCCAGCGGCGGTAGAGGTGTGCGAACACCACACCCATGACCATGTTGCCGACGAAGCCGCCGACACCCTGGTAGAGGTGGTACGACCCGCGCAGGACCGCACTGGCCGTCAGTGCGGTCCCCGGGGCCCAGCCCAGCCGGTCCAGCCTGCGCAGCAGGTAGCCGACGACGACGACTTCCTCGAGGACGGCGTTCTGCACCGCGGAGAGGACCAGCACGGGGTACTTCCACCACACGTCCGGCAGTGCCTCGGGGACGACGGTGAGGTTGAAGCCGAGTCCGCGGGCGGCGAGGTAGAAGGCGATGCCGGTGCTGCCGATCACGGCCGCGATCCCGGCGCCCCGGGCCAGGTCGAACCGAGGGCGGGTGCGGTCGAAGCCCAGCGTGCGCAGGCTCGCGCCCTCGCGCAGCAGCAGATGCGCGACCAGGGCCACGGGGACCAGTGCGGTGGCGATGCCGAAGAGCTGCCAGGCCAGGTCCAGCCAGGGACGGCCGGGCGCGGCGGAGGCGTTGAGGGTGGCCGCCTGGTCCTTGAGGCCGCCCGGCTTGGTGACCGAGCCGATGAAGCTGATCAGCGCGGACACCCCGCTCGCGCCGAGCGAGAGCGCGAGCACCAGGAGCGTCTCGTCCCGCAGCATCCGTCGCCGGTCGCGCTCCTGCACCGGGGAATCGGCCACCGAGTCAGCCTGCACCTGCATCCCTGCCTTCGCACCAGGCTCACGGGCCCCCTGGCCCGCCTACGCCCGGCAAGGATCCCAGACGCATGAACGAGAACGTCGAACAGGCCCCGGCACGCTCGCCGGCGGCGCGCGGCCGCCCGCGGCCCCGGCACCCGGACGACGCCGTGCCACCGCTCCACAGCAGCCGGCCGAGGGCGCGCACGTGCGGAGGCGCGGCCTCCGGCAGGCCGCCCACCGCGCCGCCCACGGCCCCGTGCCGCGCCCTGTGCCGCGCCCTGTGCCGCGCCCCCGTACGGCGCACCGCTCCTGGTCCCGTCGCGTCGGGCTCAGCCGAGCGACGCCGGTTCGGGCAGGCCCACCGGCCAGGTGTGCACCGGCTCGCCGCCGTGCATGAGCTCGGCGTACCGGCGTGTCGTCGCCGCCAGCGCCGCCTCCCGCGACATCCCCCGCTCGAGCGCCCGGTGGAACGTGGCGGCCTGCCAGGTGGCCCCGTTCACCCGGCGCCGGCAGCGCTCCTCGATCACACCGAGGTACAGGTCCCGGTCGGCGGCCTCCACGCCCCACGCGTCCAGCCCGGCGGCGGCGAGCGGCAGCAGCTCGTCGCGGACCAGCGTCACCGCGTCGACCTCGCCCGTGCCGCCGTACCTGCCCCGGCGCGGCCAGACGAAGCGCGCGTCGATGCCGTGCCGGCACGCCGCCTCGAAGTTCGCCTCGGCCGCGGCGAACGGCATCCGCGTCCACACCGGCCGGGACTCCTCGGCGAGGGCCCGGACGAGGCCGTAGTAGAAGGCGGCGTTGGCGATGACGTCGGTGATGGTCGGCCCGGCGGGCAGGACGCGGTTCTCCACGCGCAGGTGCGGAACGCCGTCCGCGATGCCGTACACCGGCCGGTTCCAGCGGTAGATCGTGCCGTTGTGCAGCACGAGTTCCGCGAGCTTGGGCACGCCGCCGGCCTCGATGACCTCCAGCGGATCCTCGTCGTCGCAGATCGGCAGCAGGGCCGGGAAGTAGCGCAGGTTCTCCTCGAACAGCTCGTACGCGGAGGAGATCCACCGCTCACCGAACCAGGTGCGCGGCCGTACGCCCTGCGCCTGCAGCTCGGGCGGGCGGGTGTCGGTGGACTGCAGGAACAGCGGGGGGCGGGACTCGCGCCACAGCTCGTGGCCGAAGAGGAACGGCGAGTTGGCGCCGACGGCGATCTGGGCGGCGGACGCCGCCTGCGCCGCGTTCCACACGTCGGCGAACCGTCCCGGCGTGACCTGCAGGTGCAGTTGCAGGGAGGTGCAGGCGGCCTCGGGCACGATGGACTTGGACGTGCAGGTCAGGTGCTCCACGCCCTCGATGTCGAGCCGGAAGTCCTCACCGCGCGCGGCGACTATCTGATCGTTGAGCAGCGTGTAGCGGTCCACCTCGGAGAGGTTGCTGGAGACCAGGTCGTCCCGGTCCAGCGTGGGCAGGATGCCGATCATCACGATGCCCGCGTCGACCTCGCCGGCCTTGCGGTCGGCGTAGGCGAGCGAGGTGCGCAGCTCCTCGGCGAGCTGGTCGAAGACCCGGCCGCCCAGCCGGTGGGGCGCTATGTTGACTTCCAGGTTGAACATGGCGAGTTCGGTTTGGAAATCACGGCTCGCGATGCGCTCGAGCACCTGCCCGTTCAACATTTTCGGCATGCCGTCGGGACCGGCGAGATTCAATTCGATCTCGACTCCCATGAGGTTCTTGGGACGGTCGAATCGCTTCTCGCGCAGCAGCCGCTCCAGCCCCGTCAAGCACTTCTGGAGCTTTTCGCGGTAGCGCTGGCGATCGGACAGGTCGAACTGCCCTGCCACGACCTTTTCCCCCATCGAAGTGTCCCTCCTCGGACGGGCGGACCGACGCTCCGGCCGCCGGGCTCCCAAAGTCAGGTGGGATGATGCCCAGCCGAAGCGATCGATAACGTCCCGTGTGGGCCCGCCGCCCGCTACTCTGTCGCCATGTTCCCTGCGGCACATTCACGAGGCATGCCGCAGCTCGCACCTTCGGGTGCCCCGTACGCCTCGTGAAAAACGCCGACGCCATTCGGCCGAACGTTACCGACGCGTACGGCGAGGTCAGAGGCAGGGAGTCGGCCCGGGAATCAGGATTTTCTCGGCATATCGGCGACCCAATTGCGCCTTGTCTCGTGCACCGCAATGAGATAGACGAAACATCGGCCGAACGCGCGTCGTATAAACTTCGTCCACAAGGCAGAAGGTTGGTGCCCTCGGTCCTGGTTCCAGCCGTGTTTCTGCCGTCCCGATCGACGGACGGCAGACCGAGCCGCACCCTCGTTCACACCGAATGGGGCCCCACCTCTCCGGCCTTCCCCCGAGCAGACAGCGCCGTCCGCCCCACCTCCTCGCGCCGCCGCGCCTGTCGAATGAGAGGCGAGCCACATGCCGCTGCACGTGCCCCCTGCCCCTGCGCCTGCCCTGCGATCCGTCCTCACCGCCCTGAGTTCGCCCACCGCGGTCCGTGAGGCCCGCACCCCTTCCCTGTGCGCCGCCGCGCAGGGTCCCGCCGCGCCCGAACTGCCGCTGCCCGTCCACGTCCTGGACCGGATCACCGCGCAAGGCCTGTCCGCCACCCGGCTGGCCGGCTGGCGCTTCCTGATCCGGTGCGGCGACCGCGCGGTGGCGGCGGCCGAGACCGTGCTCACCGCCGACGGCTGGACCTTCTCGCACTTCTTCGAGGGTCCCTACGTCGCCTCGACCGAACGCGCCGTGCAACAGGCGGAGGCGCTGCAGCAGCCGTACCAGGCGCGGCTGCTGTCCGTGCCCGGGCTGTACATGCTCACCCTGTGGCTGCACCAGGACTGCACCGGAGACGGCACGGAGGGCCACCCGGCCGACGGTGATCTGCTCGTCCCGCTGGCCCCGGCCCCGCCCGGCATTCCGGCGCACCGTCCGTTCCGGGTGTCGGAGCTGCTGCCGGTGCTGACCCATCGGGCGACTCCCCTCCCCTTGCTCGGCTCGCCCGCCTGACCGACGCCCGCGTACCCCGCTTGCCGGAAGGGAAGCGGGGTACGCGCGCTTTTCCCGGGCGGTGCGGCACAGGCGGTCGGCGTGCATATGCCCGCGGATTGCCGCCGTACGGGCTGGCCCGGTCCGGCTAGCCCTTTCCGACCACTGCGAACCACCCAAAGGGACAGTGCAGTTGGGCTGAACCGCCCGCGCGCGTGACGCGTCTTGAATCCATGAGAAGCGGTGCCGTGAAATCCCTGCGGAACCACGCCCGGAGGACAACACTGGCTTCAGACCGACTCATCTCCACGGGGGACGGACATGACCACGACAGAGCGAGAGATCCCACCCATGTGCCAGCACCAGCCGCCGTGCCCGACAGCCGAGTCCGCCGACCGGGAGTCCGCCCGCCTCGTGGCGCACCACCCGGAGCAGGGGTGGAGCCTCCTGTGCAACGGAGTGCTGCTCTTCGAGGACACCGGCGAGCTGCTGCCCGACGGCCGCATCATCGCCCCGCACCGCCCGCTCGGCGCGGACCGGGTGATGACCGCCGCCTGAGCGGAGCACAGTGACCCGAGGGGCCGGCCCGCAGCCATCCGGTGCGCACCGGCCCCGACCCGTGCCCGGCGGCAGCCGGGACACCGGCCGCTCGGGTCCGCTCGCCACGTCCGGCCCCGGCAGGGCGCGGGCGTCCCCGAGGACGCGGAGACGATTCCGGTGACTTCGCCGTCGCCACCTGGGCACCGGGCCACCCTCGGCCCCGGCCTGCCCGTGGACCTGCACCCGCCGCCTCGACGGAACCCGTCCGTCGCCGCTCCCCGATCGCGCGGGCCCCACACCGGCAGGCGATCCGTTCGCCGACGAGGAGACGGCCCAGTGCGGTGCGGTGCGCCAAGCCGACCGGGACGGGCCAGGACGGCGTCGACGCCGCTTCGCGGTCGATCACCGGCAGGACCGCCGGCGGATCCGCCCCCTCGCGGGCGGTGTCCGCCTCCTCCAGGCTGCCGCCGAGCGTGAAGGGCCGACGGCCGGCATCGCCCTCCCGCGTTCCCGTCCGGGCATCTTTGGCCAAGGCTTGACTCTCCCCGGTCATGATCCACCGGCTCAGGGGTAGCGCTCTGCTTACGTTGGTGCCGCCGTCCGCGTGATGGCCGGAAAGAGCTGAGCCGTACCGCAGGAGCACGCCGATGGTCACGACCGAACACCCTCCCGGCACGCGCCGCCTGCGCGCCTGGATGCTCGAGGGACTGTCCGACATGGGCAGGGAAGGGGGTCATACCGGGCCGCACGCGGAACCCGGGCCGCCGCACGAGGGTCAGCGCTGGTGGCGGGTGATGTGCCTGACCGGCGTCGACTACTTCTCCACCCTCGGCTACCAGCCGGGCATCGCCGCCCTGGCGGCCGGCCTGCTCTCCCCCGTGGCGACCGTCGTGCTGGTCGTCGTGACCCTGGCCGGCGCCCTGCCGGTCTACCGCCGGGTGGCCCAGGAGAGCCCGCACGGCGAGGGCTCCATCGCCATGCTGGAGCGCCTGCTGTCCTTCTGGCAGGGCAAACTGTTCGTGCTCACCCTGCTGGGCTTCGCGGCGACCGACTTCCTGATCACCATCACGCTCTCCGCCGCCGACGCCTCCACCCACCTCGTGGAGAACCCGCACCTGTCGGACGCCCTGCAGGGCAAGCAGATGCTGATCACGCTGCTCCTCGTGGCGCTGCTCGGCGCGGTCTTCCTCAAGGGCTTCCTGGAGGCGGTCGGCGTGGCGGTCGCCCTGGTCGGCGTCTACCTCGGGCTCAACCTCGTCGTCGTGATCACCGGTCTGTGGCACGTCGTCACCGCCGGGCACGTGGTCACCGACTGGAGCAGCGCCCTGTCGGCGGAACACGGGAACGTCTTCGCGATGATCGGCGTGGCGCTGCTGGTCTTCCCGAAGCTCGCCCTGGGCCTGTCCGGCTTCGAGACCGGTGTCGCCGTCATGCCGCACGTCCAGGGCGACCCCGGCGACACCGAGGAGCGGCCGGCGGGGCGGATCCGGGACACCCGCAGGCTGCTGACCACGGCCGCGCTCATCATGAGCTGCTTCCTGATCACCACCAGCTTCATCACCACGCTGCTGATCCCGGAGAAGGAGTTCGAGTCGGGCGGCGACGCCAACGGCCGTGCCCTCGCCTACCTCGCGCACGCATACCTCGGGGGCGCCTTCGGCACGGTGTACGACGTCTCGACCATCGCCATCCTGTGGTTCGCCGGCGCCTCCGCCATGGCCGGCCTGCTGAACCTGATGCCGCGCTATCTGCCCCGCTACGGCATGGCCCCGCACTGGGCGCGCGCGGTGCGCCCGATGGTCATCGTCTTCACCCTGGTGGCGTTCCTGGTGACATGGATCTTCGACGCCGACGTCGACAAGCAGGGCGGCGCCTACGCCACCGGCGTGCTCGTGCTGATCAGCTCCGCCGCGATCGCGGTGACCATCGCCGCGCGCAAGGCGGGACAGCGCGGCTGGACCATCGGGTTCGCGGTGATATCGGCCGTGTTCCTGTACACGACCGTCGTCAACGTCATCGAGCGCCCGGACGGCGTGAAGATCGGCGCCTGTTTCATCGCGGGCATCATCCTGGTGTCGCTGCTGTCCCGGCTGGCCCGCGCCTTCGAACTGCGCGTGACCAGCGTGACCCTCGACCCGACGGCGCAACGGTTCATCCGGGACCTGTCCAGCCGGAAGATGCGGTTCATCGCCAACGAGCCGGACCGCCGCGACGCTGCCGAGTACCGCGACAAGATCGAACAGATCCGCGCCGACAACGACATGCCGGAGCAGGAGGACTTCGTCTTCGTCGAGGTCACGGTGACCGACCCCTCCGAGTTCGAGACGGGACTGACCGTGCGCGGCGAGATCCTGCACGGCCGCTACCGCGTGCTGACGCTGGAGCACTCCTCCGTCTCCAACGCCATCGCCGCGCTGCTGCTCCACGTCCGGGACGCCACCGGCTGCACACCGCACATCTACTTCGAGTGGACCGAGGGCGACCCGTTCACCAACTTCCTGCGCTTCTTCCTGTTCGGCCAGGGCGAGGTCGCCCCGGTCACCCGGGAAGTGCTGCGCGAGGCGGAACCGGACCGGGCCCGCCGGCCGCGCGTGCACACCGGGTGAGGACGCCCCCGGTCTCCGTCCCCGGCGGCCCGGCCCTATCGTGACCGGCATGCAGTCCTACACGATCGGCCAGGCCGCGCGGCTGCTCGGCGTCAGCCCCGACACCGCACGCCGCTGGGCCGACGCCGGCCGGATGGCCACCCACCGCGACGAGTCCGGCCGACGTCTCATCGACGGCCGGGACCTCGCCGCGTTCTCGGTCGAGCTGGCCAGGTCGGGCGCCGGCGAGGAGGGCGTCCCGCTCACCTCCGTGCGCAACGCCTTCCCCGGCATCGTCACCGCGATCAAGCTCGGTGACGTCGCCGCCCAGGTCGAGATCCAGGCGGGCCCGCACCGCCTGGTCTCGCTGCTCACCCGGGAGGCCGTCGAGGAACTCGGCCTGGAGGTCGGCATGGAGGCCACCGCCCGGGTGAAGTCCACGAACGTGCACATCGACCGCGTCTGACCGCACCCGGCACGCCACCGCACCCCCCGCCCGGATCGGCCGGGCGCCCGCGGCGGCCGGGCGCGGCCCGCCGCCGTGCGGCCTCCGGACGCACCTGCAAGCCGTACCGGGCAGTGTCCCCGCTTCTGCGATGCCCCAGGGGGCTCACACCTGGCAGATGCGGCAGTATGATCGCAGCGCGGCCGGTGGACGGTCGCGCCCGAGGCCCGACCGTCCCCGGCCCAGCACCCGAGGGAGCAGATCCGTGATGACCCGTCCCGCGCCCCGGATCCGGCGGACGGTGCGGCTGGCCGCCGCGGCCGCCGCCCTGACAGCCCTCGGCGCCTGCTCTTCGCCGGCCGGCTCCTCGGACTCGCCGGGCCCGCCGGCCGCCGGGGGCGCCGCATCCGCCTCACCGAAGCTGTCCGGCACGGTCACCGTCTTCGCCGCCGCCTCCCTGAAGGAGAGCTTCACGACCCTGGGCGAGCGGTTCGAGAAGCAGCACCCGGGCACCGAGGTGACCTTCAGCTTCGGCGGCAGCGACACCCTCGCCGCGAGCATCGCCGGCGGAGCCCCGGCGGACGTGTTCGCCGCCGCCAGCCCCGCGACGATGGCCGCCGTGACGGACGGGAAGGCCGCGGCCCGGACGCCGGTGACCTTCGCCCGCAATCAGCTGGTGATCGCCACGGCGCCGGGCGACCCGCACCACGTGTCCTCCCTGAAGGACCTCGCCGGGCCCGGCCTGAAGGTCGTCCTGTGCGCCGAGGAAGTCCCCTGCGGCGCCGCCGCCCGCAAAGTCCTGGACGCGAGCGGGCTCGAGCTCACCCCGGTCTCCTACGAGGAGAACGTCAAGAGCGCCGTGACCAAGGTGGTGCTGAAGGAAGCCGACGCGGCGCTGGTGTACCGGACGGATGTGCAGGCCGCCGCCGGCAAGGTGGAGGGCGTGGAGTTCCCCGAGTCCGCCGCGGCGATCAACGACTACCGGATCGTCCCGCTGAAGAACGCACGGAACGCCGAGGCCGCCGAGGCGTTCGTCGCGCTCGTGCGGTCCGCGGAGGGCCGGAAGGTGCTCACCGGGGCCGGGTTCCTGAAGCCGTGACCCCCCTCGGCAGGCCCGACACCGCGACCGGTCCCCGCACGGGCCGGCCGCGGCCCCGGCGCGCCGGCGCGTCGGGATGGCGCGGGGCGCCGCCCGCGCTGCTGCTGCCGGGCGTGGTGGCACTGGCGTTCCTGCTGCTGCCGCTGCTCGCGCTGCTCCTCCGGGCGCCCTGGCGCAGCCTGCCCGGCCGGCTCACCAGCGCCGAGGTGTGGCAAGCGCTCCAGCTGTCCCTGGTCAGCGCCACCGCGGCGACCGCCGTCAGCCTCGTCCTCGGCGTACCCCTGGCCTGGCTGCTGGCCCGCACGGACTTCCCCGGCCGGGGCCTCGTACGGGCCCTGGTGACCCTGCCGCTGGTGCTGCCGCCGGTCGTCGGCGGGGTGGCCCTGCTGCTCGCGCTGGGCCGCAACGGGATCATCGGCCGGTGGCTCGACTCCTGGTTCGGCGTCACGCTGCCGTTCACCACCGCCGGTGTCGTGGTCGCGGAGGCTTTCGTGGCGATGCCGTTCCTGGTCATCAGCGTGGAGGGCGCCCTGCGCGCCGCCGACCCGCGCTACGAGGAGGCGGCCACCACGCTCGGCGCGTCCCGCTTCACCGCGTTCCGCCGGGTCACGCTGCCGCTGATCGCGCCCGGCGTCGCGGCGGGCGCGGTGCTGGCGTGGGCGCGTGCGCTCGGCGAGTTCGGCGCCACGATCACCTTCGCGGGCAACTTCCCGGGCCGCACCCAGACCATGCCCCTCGCGGTCTACCTCGCCCTGCAGAGCGAGCCCGAGTCCGCCCTCTCCCTCAGCCTGGTGCTGCTGGCCGTGTCGATCGCGGTGCTGGCGGGGCTCAGGAACCGCTGGATGGTGCCGTCATGACGCGCACCCGCGCCGCTGCCGCCGGCGACGACTCCCGCCGGCCCACCGCCCCCGCGGCCGCCGGCGCGGCCCGGCCCCCGGCAGGTCCGGCGGCGCCCGACCACGAGGCGCGCACGCGCGGTGAGGCCGTCGGACCCGCTCCGGCCGACGGCGGGCCCCCCTCCGCGCCCCCGCGTCCGGCCGCCGGCCTGGACGCCCACCTCGTCGTCGACCGCCCCGGCTTCCGCCTGGACATCACCCTGACGGCCGCACCCGGAGACGTCGTGGCACTGCTGGGCCCCAACGGCGCGGGGAAGACCACCGCGCTGCGCGCCCTCGCCGGCCTCACCGCCCTCACCGACGGCCATCTGCACCTGGACGGCGTCCGCCTGACGCGCACACCCCCCGAGGCGCGCCCCGTCGGCGTCGTCTTCCAGGACTACCTCCTCTTCCCCCACCTGTCCGCCCTGGACAACGTCGCCTTCGGCCCGCGCTGCCGGGGCGCCGGCAAGGCCGAGGCCCGCAGGCAGGCGGCGGCCTGGCTGGACCGCATGGGCCTCGCCGACCACGCCGGCGCCCCGCCACGCCGCCTCTCCGGCGGTCAGGCCCAGCGCGTCGCCCTGGCCCGCGCCCTCGCCACCCGCCCCCGGCTGCTGCTCCTGGACGAGCCGCTCGCGGCGCTGGACGCCCGCACCCGCCTGGAGGTCCGCGCCCGGCTCCGCCGCCACCTGGCCGAGTTCGAGGCGGTCGCGGTGCTGGTCACGCACGACCCGCTGGACGCCATGGTGCTGGCCGACCGGCTGGTGGTCGTCGAGCACGGGCGGATCGTCCAGCAGGGCGCGCCCGCCGACGTCGCCCGCCACCCGCGCACGGACTACATCGCCCGGCTCGTCGGCCTCAACCTGTACCGCGGGCGGGCCGCGGGGCACTCCGTGCAGCTCGACGCCGGACCGGCCGTCACCACGACGGAGGAGCTGTCCGGGCCGGTGTTCGTGGCGTTCCCGCCGTCCGCCGTGACCCTGTTCCGGGAGCGGCCCTCCGGCGCCAGCGCCCGCAACCTGTGGCGCTGCGAGGTCGCCGGCCTGGAGACGCACGGCGACCGGATCCGCGCCGACCTGATCGGCGACATGCCGCTCGCCGCGGACGTGACGGCGGCGGCCGCCGCCGAACTGGACCTGCACCCGGGTGCGGCGGTCTGGGCGACGGTCAAGGCGACGCAGACGCACGCATACCCGGCCTGAGCGGAGCGGCGCTCTACGGTGGGTGCCCATGACCCTGAGCATCCGCAACCAGCTTCCCGGCACCGTCACCGAGGTGCGCCCCGGCGAGGTGATGGCCCTCGTCACGGTCCGGCTGGACGACGGCCCGCACCTCACGGCCGCCATCACCCGGGAGGCCGCCGAGCAGCTCGCGCTCGGCCCCGGCACGCCGGTGCGCGCGCTGGTGAAGTCGACCGAGGTCTCCCTCGCCACCCGCCGGGTCGAGGGCCTGTCGATCCGCAACCAGCTGCCCGGCACCATCACCCGGCTCACCTCCGGCGAGGCCATGGCCTCCGTGAGGATCGGCGTGGCCGGCGGCGAGATCACGGCGGTGATCACGCAGGACGCGGTCGGCGACCTGGGGCTCTTCGTGGGCTCCGACGTCATCGCGCTGATCAAGGCCACCGAGGTGTCCCTGGCGACGGACTGACACGGCGAAGGGCCCCGCCCGGCTTCCACGAAATCCGGACGGGGCCCTCGCCCACGGCTCGCTCAGTCCTCGTACGCGTCCAGCGGCGGGCAGGAGCAGACCAGGTTGCGGTCGCCGAAGGCCTGGTCGATGCGGCGCACCGGCGGCCAGTACTTGTCGGCGGCCGAGACGCCGCCCGGGAAGACGGCCTCCTCGCGGCTGTAGGCGTGCGTCCACTCACCGCCGAGCGCGGCCGCGGTGTGCGGGGCGTTGCGCAGCGGGTTGTCCTCGGCGGGCCACTGTCCCGAGCCGACCTTCTCGATCTCCGCGCGGATGGCGATCATCGCGTCGCAGAAGCGGTCCAGTTCGGTGATGTCCTCCGACTCGGTCGGCTCGATCATCAGCGTGCCGGCCACCGGGAAGGACATCGTCGGCGCGTGGAAGCCGTAGTCGATCAGGCGCTTGGCCACGTCGTCCACGGTCACGCCGGTCTCCTTGGTGAGCGGGCGCAGGTCGATGATGCACTCGTGCGCGACCAGGCCGCCGGGGCCGGTGTAGAGCACCGGGTAGTGCGGCTCCAGCCGCTTGGCGATGTAGTTCGCCGACAGCACGGCCACCTGCGTGGCCCGCTTGAGGCCCTCGCCGCCCATCAGCCGGACGTACGCCCACGAGATGGGCAGGATGCCGGCGCTGCCCCACGGCGCCGCCGAGATCGGGCCGACGCCCGTCGCCGGGCCGGCCGCCGGCTGGAGCGGGTGGTTCGGCAGGTACGGCGCCAGGTGCGCGCGGACGGCCACCGGGCCGACGCCCGGACCGCCGCCGCCGTGCGGGATGCAGAACGTCTTGTGCAGGTTCAGGTGCGAGACGTCGCCGCCGAAGTGCCCGGGCTTGGCGAGGCCGACCAGGGCGTTGAGGTTGGCGCCGTCGACGTACACCTGGCCGCCGGCCTCGTGGACCCGGGCGCAGATGTCGGCGACGTGCTCCTCGAACACGCCGTGCGTCGACGGGTAGGTGATCATGAGCACCGCCAGCTCGTCGCGGTACTGCTCGATCTTCGCCCGCAGGTCCTCGACGTCGATCTCGCCGTCCCCGGCGGTCCGGACGACGACGACCTTCATGCCGGCCATCACGGCGCTGGCCGCGTTGGTGCCGTGCGCGGAGGACGGGATGAGGCAGACGGTGCGCTGCTCGTCGCCGTTGGCGCGGTGGTAGCCGCGGACGGCCAGGAGACCGGCCAGCTCGCCCTGCGAACCGGCGTTCGGCTGCAGCGAGACCTTGTCGTAGCCGGTGACCTCGGCGAGACGTTCCTCCAGCTCGCGGATGAGCGTGAGGTAGCCCTCGGCCTGCTCGGCGGGCGCGAACGGGTGCAGCTGACCGAACGCGGGCCAGGTGACCGGCTCCATCTCCGTGGTCGCATTGAGCTTCATGGTGCAGGAGCCCAGCGGGATCATGCCGCGGTCGAGCGCGTAGTCGCGGTCGGCCAGCCTGCGCAGGTAGCGCAGCATCGCGGTCTCGGAGCGGTGCTGGTGGAAGACCGGGTGGGTGAGGTAGGTGTCGGTGCGCAGCAGCGCCTCGGGCAGGGTGTCCTCGGTGGTCGCGTCCAGCGCCTCGATGTCGGCGTCGACGCCGAAGGCGGACCAGACGGCGGCCAGCTGGGCCCGGGTGGTGGTCTCGTCGCAGGCCATGGAGACGTGGTCGGCGTCGACTTGCCACAGGTTGACGCCGTTGGCCCGGGCGGCGGCGACGACCTCGGCGGCCTTGCCGGGCACGCGCGCGGTGACCGTGTCGAAGAACGCGCCGTGGACGATCTCGACACCGCCTGCGGTCAGACCGGCGGCGAGGAGCGCGGAGTAGCGGTGCGTGCGGCGGGCGATGGTCCGCAGCCCCTCGGGGCCGTGGTAGACGGCGTACATGCCGGCCATCACGGCGAGCAGCACCTGCGCGGTGCAGATGTTGCTGGTGGCCTTCTCGCGGCGGATGTGCTGCTCACGGGTCTGCAGCGCCAGCCGGTAGGCCTTGTGGCCGTCGGCGTCGACGGAGACGCCGACGAGGCGGCCGGGCAGGCTGCGCGCGAACTTCTCGCGGACGGCCATGTAGCCGGCGTGCGGGCCGCCGAAGCCCATCGGCACGCCGAAGCGCTGGGTGGTGCCGACGGCGATGTCCGCGCCGAGCTCGCCCGGCGAGGTCAGCAGGGTCAGCGCGAGCAGGTCGGCGGCGACGGTGACGAGGGCGCCCAGCTCGTGCGCCTGGTCGATGACCGGCTTGATGTCGCGTACGGCGCCGGAGGCGCCCGGGTACTGGATCAGCACGCCGTTGATCTCGCGCTCGGCGATGCCGGCCGGGATGCCGTCGCTGAGGTCGGCGACGACGACCTCCACGCCGGTCGGTTCCGCCCGCGTCCGGATGACGGCGACGGTCTGCGGCAGGGCGTCCGCGTCGACCAGGAACAGGCCCTTCTTGTTCTTGCCCATGCGCCGGGACAGCGCCATGGCCTCGGCGGCGGCCGTGCCCTCGTCGAGCAGGGAGGCGCCCGAGGTGGGCAGGCCCGTCAGGTCGGCGACCATCGTCTGGAAGTTCAGCAGGGCCTCCAGGCGGCCCTGGGAGATCTCCGGCTGGTACGGCGTGTAGGCCGTGTACCAGGCCGGGTTCTCCATGACGTTGCGCAGGATGACGGGCGGCGTGAAGGTGCCGTAGTAGCCCAGGCCGATCATGGAGCCGAGGACCTGGTTGCGGTCGGCGAGCGAGCGCAGCTCGGCGAGCACGTCGGCCTCGGTGCGGGCGCCCGGCAGGTCCAGGGCGTCGGCGTTCTTGATGACGTCCGGGACCGCGGCGGCGGTCAGCTCGTCGAGCGAGCCGTAGCCGACGTGCGCGAGCATCTTCGCCCGCGCCTCCTGGTCGGGCCCGATGTGGCGCTGTTCGAACGGAATGCCCGCTTCGAGCTCGGAGAGCGGGATGCGATGGGCGGTCATTGCGGAGGCCTCCTGGTCTGACGCGACCTTCGAGGGGCACCCCGTACGGATACCCCGGCGGCCTCCCCCTCTGTCATCTCGACCTGAGAGCTTCACCGAACGCCCGGAGGGGCGCCGGTTTTCACCGTCGGTGAGAGCGGAAGCCGTCGACACCCGCTCTGCTTTCCAGAGTGACCTCGTCCGTGCGGTACGTGAGCCTGAGAGATTCCGGGGAGGAGTTGCTCCTTCGGCGCCCCCGAGGTGGTCGGAGGACTCTCCCGCACGGTGTCAGCAGCCATTGCCAGCGTACCAGCGGGGTCAACGCCTGAGCCCTCGAGTGGCCGCCTCCTTGAATGTGCTCTTTTGTAGTGCTTACGGATGAGTTGCGACCACGTGGAGGGAGAGGGACCGTGCAGACCGACATCGATCCGCGCAACCTGATCGGCCGCAAGGCGTTCGACGTCAATGGCACCAAGATCGGCACCATCGACGAGGTGTACCTCGACGACGCGACCGGCGTGCCCGAGTGGGCGGCCATACGCACCGGCCTGTTCTCCCGGGACGCCTTCGTCCCCCTGGCGCCGAGCGAGCTGATCGACGGCGCCCTGCACGTCCCCTTCGACCGGGCCCTGATCAAGGACGCCCCCGACTTCGGCGTCGGCCGCCATCTCTCCCCCGAGCAGGAACTGCAGCTCTACCACCACTACGGCCTCGACGTGGCCTCCCCTCCCGCGGTCCCGGACCACGACTTCGGCAGGCTGGCGGGGTCGGAGGAGACCTGACCGCGGACCTCTTCCCCGTCGCGGCGGGCTCCTTCCCGGCCGGGAGCCGCTGCCCGACCGCCGGCTCGCCGGCCACCCGCTCCCTGACCGCCCGCCTCCTGCGCGCGGGCCCCCTCCTCGGTCTCCCGGGGCGGGACCCCGTGCCGGCCGCTTCCCCGCCGGCCGGGACCGACGGCCGGGCGGAACGGTTCGGCGACCAGCGGCAGCGGATCCGCGGGCTCCAGCGCCGGGTCGCCGACGGCGAACGTCCGCACCCGCCCCGGAGGTGACTGCGGCGTCTCGAAGCGCACCGTGACGCGCCCCAGTCCGCTCCCCTGCACCCACCCGTGCCCGTACTCGGTGTGCCGCACGTCCTGACCGGCACGCCACTGCCGCTCGGCGGGCTGCGGACGCTCCACGACGGCCTCGGTCGCGCCCTCCTCCGGTTCCTGCGCCGGAGCCGCCGGCATGGCCTGCGCGAACAGGTCCTCCTGCGTGTAGTCGGCGAGCCCGGACACACCGACGCCGAGCAGCCGCACCCCGCCCGTGGTGTCCACGGACTCCAGCAGCCGTGCCGCGGCCTCGCGGACGACCGCCGGGTCGTCCGTGGGGCCCCGCAGGGTCTCGGAGCGGGTGAGGGTCGAGAAGTCGTACCGCCGCACCTTCAGCACGATGGTCCGCCCGGACAGCCCGGCCGCGCGCAGCCTGCGCACGCACCGGTCGGCGAGCCGCTGCACCTCCGCGGCGACCCGCAGCCGGTCGTGGATGTCCACGTCGTAGGTGTCCTCCACCGACACCGACTTGGCCTCCCGCTCGGCCACCACGGGCCGCTCGTCGCGGGCCAGCGCCATGGCGTACAGCGCGTGCCCGTGCGCCTTGCCCAGCAGCCGGACCAGTTCGTCCTCGCCCGCCTCGGCCAGCTCCCCGACCGTGGTGATCCCGGCCCTGCGCAGATGGTCCCCGGTGGCCGGGCCGACCCCCGGCAGGGTGCGCACCGGCATCGGTCCGAGCAGCGCCCGCTCGGTGCCCGGCTCGATCAGCACCAGGCCGTCCGGCTTGGCCTGCTCGGAGGCGATCTTGGCGAGCATCTTGGAGGCGGCGAGCCCCACCGACCCGGTGAGCCCGGTCACCGCCCGGATGTCCGCGCGCAGCTGCTGCCCGGCCCGCCGCGCCGAGGCCTCGTCCCAGGCCGCTCCCCCGGCCTCCAGGTCCACGAACGCCTCGTCCAGGCTCAGCGGCTCCACCAGCGGCGACAGCTCGCGCAGCAGCGCCATCACCTGTTCGCTGATCGCCCGGTACGCGGTGAAGCGCGGGACCAGGTAGGCGGCGTGCGGAGCCAGCCGGCGCGCCTGCGCCATGGGCATCGCCGAGTGGACCCCGAACACCCGTGCCTCGTACGACGCGGTGGCCACCACTCCGCGCGGTCCGAGCCCGCCCACGACGACCGCCTTCCCGCGCAGGCTCGGCTTCGACGCCTGCTCCACCGAAGCGAAGAAGGCGTCCATGTCGAGATGGAGGATCGTGGGCGCGGTTCTCACATCTTCGATGCTGCACCACGGCACTGACAACGCGGTGGTGCGGGAGGCGCCGGAGACGCCCCTGGGTCAGACCGCCCGGTTGCGGCGGCGCGCCAGCTCGTCCGCGGGGTTGTGCCCGACGAGGGTCTCACCGGTGTCGACGCGTTCGCCGTGCAGCTGGGAGAGGGCGCTTTCCACGTCCCGCCACACCACGCCGACGGCGATCCCGAAGACGCCCTGACCCCCCTGGAGCAGGGCGTGCACCTCGTCCGGCGACGTGCACTCGTAGACGGTGGCGCCGTCGCTCATCAGGGTCATCCGCTCCAGGTCACGGAAACCGCGTTCCCTGAGGTGCTGGACGGCCGTGCGGATGTTCTGCAGGGACACCCCGGTGTCCAGGAAGCGCTTGACGATCTTCAGGACGACGACGTCCCGGAAGCTGTACAGGCGCTGGGTGCCCGACCCGTAGGCCGGCCGCACGCTGGGCTCGACCAGACCGGTGCGCGCCCAGTAGTCGAGCTGCCGGTAGGTGATGCCGGCGGCCGCGCAGGCCGTGGGCCCGCGGTAGCCGATCTGCTCGGACGTCATGGACGCCACCCCTCCGCCGTTCGGCACCGCCGTCGCCAGCTGCGGGGCGTGATCGACCGTGCTGCCGGACCGGGGGTGGCCCCCGCTCGGGTGCAGCCGCGAGCCCGGGGGCGGGTACGGACCGCTCTCCCCGAAGCTGCGTCCGGGGGCGCCCCCGGCCGTACCGTCGCCGCTGCTTCTCACGCCGACCTCCGTCCTTGACCTGCCTTCTCGACGGTAGGCAGTCACCAAGGGTGCGTCAACGATCGCCACACTCGGCACGCCGAGTGATAATCACCCTAAGAGTGGTTTCCCGTGTCCCACCGCGGGGAAAGGCTAGCCGAATGCCCTCGCGGGAACCCGTAGGACGCTCTCACCGGCCGGAGGCAATTGCCGGAGCACCGGCTGTGCGGAGCCGCCGCCGCCCGGTGGCGCACCGGGTGGGAGGGACCGCCCCGCGGCCTACTGGCTGCTGGTGCCGAAGTCCTCGGGCGAGATCTGGTCGAGGAACTCGCGGAACTTCTCCACCTCGTCCTCCTGCTCGTCCGGGATGGCGATGCCCGCGTCGTCCAGCACCGTGTCACTGCCGTAGATCGGCGTCCCGGTGCGCAGGGCCAGCGCTATGGCATCGGAGGGGCGGGCGCTGACCTCGACCCCGCTGGCGAACACCAGCTCCGCGTAGAAGACGCCTTCCCGCAGATCGGTGATACGCACTTCGGTCAGCTCCTGGCCGACGGCCTCCAGCACGTCCTTGAACAGGTCGTGCGTCAGCGGTCGCGCGGGGGCCATGCCCTGCTGGGCGAAGGCGATCGCCGTCGCCTCCCCCGGCCCGATCCAGATGGGGAGGTAACGGTCGCCCCCCACTTCGCGCAGGAGCACGATCGGTTGGTTGGAGGGCATTTCGACCCGGACACCTACGACATCGAGCTCGTTCACACAGCAACCCTAGGCCGTGCCCGGGACGTTTGGGTAGTCGGGCCGGGAACAGGTGCCCGATCCGGTCGCCCGGACGCCCCTGCGCAGCCCCTTGTCAAGAGCCGATCCGGCGCGGGCCCGGGGCATCGGGTGTCAGGGCAGCCGCACGCCGAGAGCTGTCCTGACCAGGGCCGCGTGCAGCTTCGTCGTGAGCGCCGCCAGTTCCTTCGTACGGGCCGCGGCGAGGGCCCTGGTCTGCGGGTTGCGGTGGCGCTTGAGCGGTGCCACCACCTGGTCGATCAGCCCCGCCTCGCGGTCGGCGGCGGCCTTCATCGCCCGCAGGTGGCGCGGCTCGATCCCGTACCGGCCCAGCTCGGCGACGAGCGAGGCCACGGTGACGGCCTCGGCGTCGTACACCCCGTCCTCCAGGGGAGTGATCAGCCCGTAGGACTCCCACTCCTCCAGCCGGCCCTCCTCGATGTCCGCGGCGGCCAGCAGCTCCGCCCGGCCGATCCTGGCCGCCGTCGGCGCCTCCGGCGGCTGCGGAGAGTCGTCCGGGGTGCGCTGGCGCCCGACCAGCGGCAGGGCCACGGCCTCGCCCCGCTCCATGGCGTCCAGGTGCTCACGGATCACCTTGAGCGGCAGGTAGTGGTCCCGCTGCATCCGCAGGACATGACCGAGGCGCTCGACGTCCCCGGCGCTGAACTTGCGATACCCCGCCGGGGTCCGCTGCGGCTCGATCAGCCCCTCCGACTCCAGGAAGCGGATCTTGGAGATGGTCACTTCGGGGAACTCGTCGCGCAGCACGTTGAGCACCGTGCCGATGCTCATCAGGCCACTGTCCCTGGCGGCGGTGCCGCTTCCGGCACCGCCGCTCGGTGATCGAAGCATGGACCTTCCCTGGGGGTCCCCCCGGACGTGAGTCCGGGGGCCGGTCAGATGCCCTGCCGGCTCGCGTAGAACACCAGCCGGTACTTGCCGATCTGCACCTCGTCGCCGTTCGCCAGGGCGACCTGGTCGATGCGCTCACGGTTGACGTACGTGCCGTTCAGGCTGCCCACGTCGGCGACCGTGAAGGTCCCGTCCGCGGAGCGCCGGAACTCCACATGCCGCCGGGAGACCGTGACGTCGTCCAGGAAGATGTCGCTCTGCGGGTGGCGGCCGGCCGTGGTCAGGTCGCTGTCCAGCAGGAAGCGGCTGCCCGAGTTCGGACCCCGGCGCACCACCAGCAGCGCCGAGCCCAGCGGCAGAGCGTCCACGGCGGCCTGCGCCTCCGGGGAGAGCATCGGCAGCGGCGTCTGGCCGGTCGCCTCGGAGTCGTAGGCCTCCAGGCCGGAGATCGAGATCGTCGACGTCGTCTCGGAGGCCCGCTCCGGCGCCACGCCGGGGCGCAGCGGCGCTCCGCAGTGGGAGCAGAACCGGGCGTTCTCCGCGTTGCGGTTACCGCACCTCGTACACACCAGGACCGACATCGACGGATCCTCCTGCCGCGGCTGCCCCGCCGGGGCGTTGGACGCGTACGGGCCGGAGGCAAACCCTCCACCCGCACCTGAGGTTGACGGTTGCCCGAAACCTATGCCGCCGGACTGCGCAGGGTCAACAGACGCCGCGCCCTGACCACCGGAAATGTCACCGCCCGGACCAGTGACCTGGTCCCGGAACAGCGGGCGCCGGTCCTCCGCGTCAGGCTGTGCGCGATGGCGGGCGGTGGCGTTGTCGCTGCCCTCTCGCGCGCTCTTGCCGAACAACTTCGCAAACAACTTCACGGGCGATTCCCCTTGACCGAAACAGACCCGCCCGTGGGGCAGGACGAACCCTGATTGCCTACACCGGCCGAGCCGGACATCCTCACAACGTCCGTATGCACCAAACAGTTTCCACCACGCAGCACCCCTTCGGTGCGCCGACCCCCCGCAACCTCATGCCCTTGCGCGAGAGCCCCCATGCACCGACGGTTCACCGGGAGGACGACCGAGCGTAGTCAGGCCGCTCCGCCTGTCGCAAGGCGTCCACGACGATCTTGCTCGACCGTTCGACGGTGACCGTGGCCTGCTCCTTCTCCAGCGTCTGCACCACGCCTCCCGGGATGTTCAGCGCGGGCTCGAGGTCCTGCGGCTTGCCGATGACCTTGAAACGATAGGGGGCTTTGATCTTGTTCCCGTCGACGCTCACGCTGCCGCCGGAGTCCGTGAAGTACGTGCCGGCCACCACCCGGACCCGGTTGACCTGGATGGCCTCCGCGCCGGCCGCGCGCAGCTCCTGGATCGCGTCGAGCAGCATGTCCGCCTGGACCGTCCCCTTCGTGTCCTCGATCGTCATGGTGATGCCGGGACCCTTCGCCGCCACCGTGCCCGCCAGGATGCCGAGTTGCCTCTCCTTCTCGGCGGTCTGCTGGCGCGCCTCCGCGGCCTGGTCGGAACTGCTCTGCAGCTCCTGACGCTGTTTCTCGAGTCCCTGCTTCTCGTCTTCTAGACGCTCCGTACGCGCATCCAGTTCATCCAGGATGCGCACGAGGTCCTCCTGCCGTGCGCCGCGCAGCGCGCTGTCGGTGTCGCTGTTGGACGCGACCTGGACGGCCAGCCCGAATCCCAGGCCGAACAGCAGCAGCGCGACGATGAATTGGGCGCGCGTGAAACGCGGCGGCCACAGGCCGTCGACGAGCCGCTGCCGCCCGCTCAGCGGCTGCTGCGGCTCCCGCTCCTGCTGCTCGGCCGGCTCCGCCGTCTCGGGCCCGGGAGCGGGAGCGGACACGGGAGCAGGCGCGGACGCGGGCGCGGGGGCGGGCGCGGGCGTGGGCACCTCGGCCGGCAGTTCCCTGCGCAGTTTGCTCTCCGGCTGGTCGTTGCGGTCGTTCCGGTCGTTCCGGTCGTTGCGTTCGCTCATGGCCGTCACGCCCGGAACACGTGCCGTCGGATCGCCGCGGCGTTGGAGAAGATGCGGATGCCCAGGACCACGACGACACCCGTGGACAGCTGTGCGCCCACACCCAGCTTGTCGCCCAGGAACACGATGAGGGCGGCGACGACCACGTTCGACAGGAACGACACCACGAAGACCTTGTCGTCGAAGATGCCGTCGAGCATGGCCCGCAGACCGCCGAAGACGGCGTCCAGCGCCGCGACGACGGCGATCGGCAGATAAGGCTCGACGACCGCCGGAACCTCGGGCCGGACCAACAGGCCGGCCACGACTCCCACGACGAGGCCCAGTACGGCGATCACGATGTGCCCTTCTCGCTCTTCTCGGTGCTCGGCTGTGCTGTTCTTACGATCACACTGGGGGCGGCGGGCAACCGCACGTCGCCCTCCGTGGAGATGGTGGCGCGGATGCCGTAGTTCTCCCTCAGCGCGTGCAGGTACAGGCCGTCGGCACTGTCCTGGAACCTGGTGCTCAGCCGCTCGCCGTCCCCCACCGCCAGCACCGTGTACGGCGGCACCAGCGGCCTGTTGTCGACCAGTATCGCGTCACCCGCGGCCCTGATCGCGGACAGGGCGGTCAGCCGCTGCCCGTTGATGGAGATCGCCTCCGCCCCGGAGGCCCACAGCCCGTTGATCACGCGCTGCATGTCGCGGTCGCGCACGCGGCCGGTGTCGGAGAAGTTCGACGCCTCGCGGGGGCCGCCGTCACCGCCCGGACCGGCGTCCTCGGCGTCGTTCACGACGAGTTTCACGCCGGGGCCGTGCACGGCGGTCGCGCCCGACAGCAGTCCCGCCAGGTCCGCCTCCGTGCCGCCGCCGCCGGCCCGCAGGGCCGCCCGCTGACGGGCGCCGACGTCCTCGCGCAGTTCGTCGACGGCGGTCTCGAGCTTGTCCGCGTCCCTGGTCTCGCTGTCGATCCGGTCGATCAGCTCCTGGCGCTCCTTGGCCACCACCGGCGCCGACACGCGCGCCTGCGCCGCTCCCACGGTGACGACCAGCGCCGCGAGGACGAGTCCCGCGGCCAGGCCCAGCTTGGCCCGGAGCGTCTTCGGCAGACCGCCTTCGCCCTCGGCCTTCTTCCGGGCGGCGGCCTCGGCGTACCCGTCGTCGAGGCTGTGGTCCATGACGTTGGTGATCAACGACATGGAGGCGTCCGGGCGCTGCGGCCGCGCGGGGCTGCTCCGAACGGGGGGTTGCTGCGGCATGCCGCACATCGTCGCATGTCGCGAGCGGTACCTCCGAACGGCCCCACCGGCGTGCCGGACAGGCCCTTTTGAGGACACTTGTCCGGCACGCGCACGTGCGGCGGTTTTGCCGTCCGGAGCAGCCGGGTGTGCGTTACCGGCCGGCGCTGTCCACGACGGCCGACCACTCGTCCAGCAGGGCCTGCGCGGAGGCGTCGTCGGGTCCCTCGGCCCACAGGTGGGTGACCGCCTCGGCCGGGTCGGGCAGCACCATCACCCAGCGCCCGTCGGCCTCCACGACCCGCACGCCGTCGGTGGTGTCGACGGACCGGTCCCCGGCGGCCTCGACCACCCGCCGCATCACCAGGCCCTTGACGGCCCACGGCGTGGCCAGGTCCCGCTTGAGGACGTGCGCCCGCGGGATCCGCGCGTCGATCTGGCTCAGGGTGAGCTGGGTCCGCGCCACGAGTCCGATGAGCCGTACGAAGGCGGCCGTGCCGTCGTAGACGCTGCTGAACTCGGGGACGATGAAGCCGCCCTTGCCGTCGCCGCCGAAGATGGTGCCCTCCTGGCCGCCGACCCGGGTGAGGTCGTCGGGCGAGGTGGTGGTCCACTCGACCTGGGTGCCGTGGTACGCGGCGACCTGCTCGGCGATCCGGGTGGTGGTGACGGGCAGCGCCACCCGCCCGCTGCGCCGCTCGGCGGCCACCAGGTCCAGCATCACCAGCAGCGCCCGGTCGTCCTCGATGATCCGGCCCTTCTCGTCCACGAGCGACAGGCGCTCGCCGACGGGGTCGAACCGGACGCCGAACGCGGCGCCCGAGGACGCCACGATCTCACCGAGCCGCACCAGTCCGTTGCGCCGCATCTCGGCCGTCTCGGTGGGCCTGGACTCGTCGAGACCGGGGTTGATGGTCAGCGAGTCCACACCGAGCTTGCCGAGCAGGCTGGGCAGCACGAGCCCGGCACTGCCGTTGGAGGCGTCCACGACGACCTTGAGGCCGGATTCGGCTATGCCGGTCGTGTCGACGTTCCGCAGCAGCGATCCGGTGTACGAGTCGAAGACGCTCGCGGGGAAGTACAGGTCGCCGATCTCGCCGGGGAACGCCCGCCGGTACTCCTGCCGGGCGAAGACCCGGTCGAGCTTCCGCTGGCTGCCCTGGGACAGGTCGGCGCCGTTGCCGTCGAAGAACATGATGTCGACGGAGTCCGGGACACCCGGCGAGGTCCGGATCATGATGCCGCCGGCGCTGCCTCGCGCGGTCTGCTGCCGGGCCACGGGCAGGGGCACGTTCTCCAGGTCGCGTACGTCGATGGCGCTGGCCTGGAGCGCGGAGATCACCGCGCGCTTGAGCGCCCGGGCGCCCCGGGAGTGGTCGCGGGCGGTGGTGACGGTGGCGCCCTTCTTCAGGGTCGTCGCATAGGCGCCGGCGAGCCGGACCGCCAGCTCCGGGGTGATCTCCACGTTCAGGATGCCGGAGACGCCGCGGGCGCCGAAGAGGTGGGCCTGGCCGCGGGACTCCCAGATCACCGAGGTGTTGACGAACGCACCGGCCTCGATGGTCTTGAACGGGTAGACGCGGACGTTGCCCTGGACGATCGACTCCTCGCCGATCAGGCACTCGTCGCCGATGACCGCGCCGTCCTCGATCCGGGCGGCGCGCATGATGTCGGTGTTCTTGCCGACGACGCAGCCGCGCAGATTGCTGTGCTGCCCGACGTACACGTTGTCGTGCACGACGGCCTTGTGCAGGAAGGCGCCGCTCTTGACGACGACGTTCGAGCCGACGACGGTGTGCTCGCGGATCTCCGCGCCGGCCTCGACCTTCGCGTAGTCGCCGATGTACAGCGGCCCGCGCAGCACGGCGTCGGGATGCACCTCGGCGCCTTCGGCGACCCACACGCCCGGGGAGATCTCGAAACCGTCGATGTCGACGTCGACCTTGCCCTCGAGGACGTCCGCCTGCGCCTTGACGTAGCTCTCGTGGGTGCCGACGTCCTCCCAGTAGCCCTCGGCGACATAGCCGTAGATCGGCTTGCCCTCCTTCATGAGCTGCGGGAAGACATCGCCGGACCAGTCGACGGGAACATCGGGGTCGACGTAGTCGAAGACCTCGGGCTCCATCACGTAGATGCCCGTGTTCACGGTGTCGGAGAAGACCTGCCCCCAGGTCGGCTTCTCGAGGAAGCGCTCGACCTTGCCCTCCTCGTCGACGATGGTGATGCCGAACTCCAGCGGGTTGGGCACGCGGGTCAGGCAGACCGTGACGAGCGCGCCCTTCTCCTTGTGGAAGTTGATCAGCTCGGTGAGGTCGAAGTCGGTCAGGGCATCACCGGAGATGACGAGGAAGGCATCGTCCTTCAACGCCTCCTCGGCGTTCTTGACGCTTCCGGCGGTACCGAGTGGCTTCTCCTCGTTGGCATACGTGAGCTCCATTCCGAGCTCTTCGCCGTCACCGAAGTAGTTCTTGACGAGCGATGCCAGGAACTGCACGGTGACAACGGTCTCGGTGAGCCCGTGCCTTTTGAGCAGCCGTAGCACGTGCTCCATGATCGGGCGGTTGGCCACGGGCAGGAGCGGCTTGGGCATGCTCGAGGTCATGGGGCGCAGGCGTGTGCCTTCGCCCCCGGCCATCACGACGGCCTTCATGTCGGAAGCGTCCTCCTCCAAGAGACGACTGTCTAGCCGACTTCACCCGTCAGGATTGTCCCGCACTTTCGCGCCGCGGGCCATCGAGGCGTGGGGTACGGACCACAATCACTGAGTGGAATCGGCCGTGGCATCCGCACGAACCAAACGGCGGACTTGTACCACGTAGAGCACTCCTGCCCACCAATACAGGGTTGTACCCCATCCGGCGAACGCCCATCCGAAAATAGCAGCGAGTGACGCGATCCAACCAGTTCCGTCACTGAGGAGCAGGAGCGGGAAGGCGTACATCAGGTTGAACGTCGCGGCCTTCCCCAGGAAGTTCACCTGCGGCGGCGGATACCCGTGCCGGCGGAGGATGCCCACCATGACCAGCAGGACCAGTTCCCTGGCCAGCAGCAGCGCGGTCAGCCAGAGCGGCAGGATCTCGCGCCAGGTGAGGCCGAGGAGCGTGGAGAGGACGTAGAGCCGGTCGGCGGCCGGATCGAGCAGCCGGCCGAGGCTGCTGATCTGATTCCAGCGCCGGGCGAGCTTGCCGTCGAGATAGTCGCTGACCCCGCTCAGGGCCAGTACGAGGAGGGCCCAGCCATCGCTCTTCGGGCCGCCGAACTCGGGCCTGAGGATCAGCCACAGGAACAGCGGTACGCCGACGAGCCGCGCCATGCTGAGGATGTTGGGGATGGTGAGGACCCGGTCCGTCTGAACACGGGTCTCCTGGACCTCCACCCGGGGGCCTCCTGTGGGGAACGAGCCGACTTACGACGCCCTCGACCTTACCTCAACGCAAAAAAGCTCCGGCCCCTGGGCGATGCCCAGGAGCCGGAGCTGTAAAAGGAGTTCGGCGGCGTCCTACTCTCCCACAGGGTCCCCCCTGCAGTACCATCGGCGCTGTGAGGCTTAGCTTCCGGGTTCGGAATGTAACCGGGCGTTT
>NZ_JBEXTB010000040.1:0-53240 GCF_040613915.1 Streptomyces sp. NPDC006193 | reverse complement strand
CTCGCGGCGGAGCTGGTCTCCAACGCCGTACGGCACACCAAGGGGCCGGCCGCGCTGCGGGTGCGCCGGTCGGCGCAGGGGGTGGTGTGGATCGGGGCGTGGGACACCGACCCCGCGCCGCCCCCGCCGCCGACGCCGCTGGACCAGGCGAGCGAGCTGGAGGAGGGCCGGGGGCTGGGGCTGGTGACGGCCTGCGCTCGGCACTGGGGCTGGCAGCCCTCGGCCCGATTCGGGGACCGGGGCAAATACGTGTGGTGCGAACTCGCGGCCGCCTAGCTCGTTGAGGCATGAGGCGCTGCACCGGATCTTCCAGAAGGACCCGGCGTTGCTGACGCGGGCGTTACAGCGGGTGCTGCACGTGCCGTTCCCGGAGCCGCGGGAGATCGCGGCGCTGAACGTGGACCTCACCGAGATCGAACCGGTCGAACGCCGCGTGGACACGTTGTTGCGGGCGCAGACCGACGAGGGCACGTACCTGAGTCATTACGCAGAGCAGCGCCACGGCGAGATGGGCCTCCCGCCCGATCCGGCTCGGTTTCCCCGGCTGGGACTCGCTGACGGTGCGTCCGCTGGTGCTCGCCCGGACAACGTGCCGGTGATCGCGGACGAGCGGCAGGCCGAACGGGACGTACCCCTCGCGGTGCTCTCGGCGATGACACACGGGCGCGGCCCACAGGCCCCGGCCATACTGGAATCCCTGGCATCCGCCCTGCGGACCATCGACCCCGACAGCGCTGCGGTCTTCGTGCAGTTCGTCGACTCCTGCCTGACCGACCCCCAGGCGCAGCAGATGTGGAGGGACCTGATGACGGCAATCCAGTACTTCTGGCGACACCCCCTGGCCGAACAGGTGCGCGAGGAGGGGCGAATCCAGGACCGCCAGGAGATGACCCTCCGCATCCTGGAATGGCGCGGCGTCCCCGTGCCCGACAGTGTCCGCGAGCGGGTGAACGCCTGCACGGACCTCGCCCAACTGGAGCTCTGGGCCCAGCGAGCCGTACACGCAGCTGAGGCGACGGAGTTGTTCACCGGGAAGTGAGCGCTTGACCGTTAGACCGCTCGCTTCTCGGCCAGTGTCGGGCTTCCACGGGCAAGAAGCGAGCGGGCGGCCGGAAGGGCAGTGGCCCAGCTCGGTGCCGGCCCCTTGGGTCGGCCGGGGGCGTTCCGTCGGGGAGGGGGCGGTCGTGTCTCGCATGCACGCCGGGTCGGCTTGGCGGCGGCTGTAGGTGGGTGGGAGGGCACGCGCACTGTTCCATCGAGGTTCGCAGACGCCTGGACTATCTCGCCTGCGCATTCCCCCATGAAGTCCAGGCGGTGTCCGGCCGGGTGGACGTCGAGGACCGCATCACCGACGCCACGGTGGTCCCTCTCAAACCGATCGGTATCCTCGGCCTGGAAGGCCGCGTCCCCCACGACGTCCCCTCACTCTCGACCGCACTCGCCGCGGCAGCCGAACTGGCCTCCTGGCAGTACCGTCCGGGTTGCGATGACAAACCCTCCCACCGCGCCCCAGCCCGGTTTGCAAGTCAGCGATACCAGTCTTCGCCGCCGCTGGCCAGCGCGCTGCGCAGGTAGCTCTCGAGCGATGGCGCGACCCAGGTGCGGCTGTCCGTCTCGTGATCCCATACGAAGACGTCGTCGCGGGGCGGGGTGCGTACGAAGGCGAATTGATCACCTGCTCCGTTGTCACCGAAGAAGAGAAGCGCATCGAACGACATATACAAATCACGGAATTCCGCATTGTGGCGGAAGGACTGGTTCTCTTCCATGATTTTCTCGGCGCTCCAGACGACCTCGGTTCCGTAATCGGCTTCGATGCCGTCTGTCTCCGTCAGCAATTTACGAAGAGACTCGGGAAGTTGCTGCCCGAGTTGCTCCTCGGCGGCGGCGAGGACATCAGGGGCTGCGGGGTCCTGCAGTTCCACGTCAGGGAACTCTGAGGCGAGTTCTCGCCACATGGCGACATTTCTCCATTCCTGTTTGGTTATCTACTGCGAGGGTTGAACCAGCAGGCCCTACAGGCAGGCTCGTGGACGAAGGGGCTGCGCAGGGGCCGCCGAAGCCGAGAGTGTGCAGACGCGGCGACATTTCCTCAGCGGGAGTTTGCGCCCGGGCCGATGGCGAACCCGAAAGATAGGGCTGCCGAAATGCCTCTCCGTGGGGCACAAATCTGCTAATCACTGCTGGCACCGGAAGAGAAGGTGCAGCCGATCAAACGTAGAGGAGGCGGTCCTGTACGGACAGCTTCGGCGACACTTGGATCACTATCTCGCCCGAGCATTCCCTTGTGTGGGATTCGATTGAGATGTGCGTTGCTGACGCGGTTGAGGAAACTGTCAACCGGGTGGCGCCCTCGCGGTAGAGGTCCAGCAAATTATCGCCGTTGTCGCGTGTCCAGCGTGCTCTGATGGATCTGGAGAGCGTGTCATAGGAAAAGGCGAGCGAGTCCCCTTCGCTTCCCTGCCATGTAAGCAAGCGAGCGCCACTCTCGTCCACTTGCGGCCATTCGCCGACCGTGTCGAAAATCTCCTCGTCCTCGGGGACGGCGAAGTCTCTGTAAATCTTTACCTCCAGATCAGGACAGCCAGTGTGGTTCGACGTAGGGGGCCAAGGCACGGACCTCGACCAACTGGAGGTCTGGGCCCAGCAGGCTGTACACGCAACGGACGCGAGGGAGCTGTTCACCGAGAAATGAGGCGAGAGTGGGAGCGGGGGCGTCCTGCGTCAGAAGAGGCCCCCGCTTTCAGCTGCCAGGAAGTATGGGCCGCAGCGTTCCAACACGTCCAGCCACTCCGACCTGTGCCGGCCCTTCTGCATCCGAAACTCCCCACCGGCATCACCCGCCGATGTGGCACCGCGCCCGTGTTCAGTCATGCCCTGAGTCATCACATGGGATCGCGGACCGCATTGGGGGCGGCGGCCGGCCGGGCGCGATGAGATTCGCTGCCTCTCTCCTCAATCTTCGCCGCGCGGCGAGACATGCCCAGATCGTTCAGCGCTGAATTGGCCGAACGTGTTCCAAGCCGCAGTCACCGCCGTCCGGAGGTCCGTGTCCGACAGATCACCGGGCTCGGCAAGTTCCGGGTCCACCGAGTAGTCCTCCAGAAGCATGAATACCCGGCCGAAGAGGTCTGCGAGGGGCCCACGGAGCCGTTCACCGTTCGCCTGAGAGACGCGTCGTGCTTCCCACCAATCGTGTGCGAAATCCGGGGCGCTGTAGGCGCCCTGCGTGAATGCCTCCAGCAGCTCCAACTGCTGTGCTGCCGCGCTGTGGGGCTCGACTTCGGCAGGATGGGACCCCGCGTGGTGTTCTGCTGGGTGGGCGGCTGCCACGGCTGTCAGGGAAGGGTGTCGGGCCGCGAGAGCACCGGCATATCGGCCGAAGCGCGCTCGCGCCGTGCCGATGCCCTCAGCGACGGCTGCGGTCATGAAGGGGACAGTGCCCGCGACAAGCGCGTAACCAGTCTCCGGGAAGACAACGGCTCCCTCCTCGCACGGCAGGCGCACCTGCGTCGGAGAGATGCGCGCAGGCCACCTGTGAGGCTCCGACGGCACGGCAGCCAGCCGTGATGCGGCGCCAGAGGGCGGCGTCCATACGCGAACCCAGGGGGAGGGGAGCCACTGCCTTGTCGCGCAACCAGGCCGGGGCGAAGGCCGGGCCCTCGCCCAAGAGGGCAGCGACGTCTGATCGTTCCTGTCCAGAGTCCGTCACCACAAGAGTCCCTTGTCGATGATCCCCTGGAACTGTGCATCTCCCAGTTTCCAGGCCGACCAGAACCTACCATCAGAGCGGAGCATGACCATCTTCTCAGATGCGGGGTCGATGAACCCGACGGCTGGCTCCTGATTTCCGCAATTGAAGTGGTAGAGCTTGGTTCCGCCCGCGGTCATGTGCTCGCGCAGGGAAGCTTCGAACCGCTGCAGATTTGCTGCGTTGGTGTTCAGCCATGTCTGGTAGGGCGAGGCGGGCGACGGTGGAGCGGCGGCGTGAGGCGCGGCCGGCTTGGACTTTGCTGGTGCGGCCACCGGGATGGGAGGAGGGGTTGGAAAGCGCGTAGCGTCACCGTGTGTCCGGCATAGCGGCTCGGAATGCTTCCACCTCTCGCTGAATGTACGGCGAGAGGTCGGTGAGCATGCGCACCGTGTCATCAAGGTGACGTGCGAGCTGCGGCGCACTCCTCCATACCGATTCCTTTCGCGTCAACACCGCCGAGAGCAAGTCGTCGTCGTACCAGCCGGCCGCCGCTTCCTGCGGCGCTGTTTCGCGTAGGAAGTCCAGAGCGACGGGAAGGAGCCAATGGAGGCCGACATCCTGGGCGATCAGCCGACGCAGATCCTCCACGGTGAGATCTTTGATGGCTCGCCTCCTCAGCTCGTGAACGCTGCGAACCAGGGTCGTGCTTTCTTCTGGGGGGTCAGGCCATTGATCTCCGTCCAGTTCTTCGATAGATCTGTTCCTGTCAACAAACTCCGGTAGCATGAGGTCGTTCCATTCTCGACTAGCTTATCCCCTTCGTCTTCGGCGCCGCATGCTCGATACCTGTAATAGGGAAGGGGTGGGAGAGGGCTGCCGAGCGCTGTACCGAGCGATACGTTAATCCCTGTCTCCACTTATCTCGGTGCGAGGGTTTTCAGTGTTCTCCGCGCTCGCTGGAAACGAGCGCACGGAGCGGCTTGACCTCTGCGACGAGCTGCGGCGGGCAGCATGCCCTCGGTGTACACGGCCCAGATCCGCCCGCCGGCGACGCGCGGGTCGTACCCGAAGATGGCATACGTTGCGCTGGGTACCTGGCATCCGCCTTGTCCTTCTGTATCTCGAAGAACAGCCTGCTCTGCGCGAGCGTTCCGAAGTACGCCGCCCAGTCCTCACTCAGCTTGGCCTCGAACAGCGCCTGCTCGATCTCTGACGGTGGCGTCCATGTGGAGGGCGGTGGAGGAGGGAAACCGCCAGGCGGCGGACCGAATGACATAAGACTCCTTACCCTTCCATATAAATCGAGCTATCACGGGCTATGATGATGGCTCCCTCTTTCAGGCCGCCGATGTCCTTGCCCGGCGGTCGGCATCTCGCCGAACCTCCTAATCGCGCTGATGGTTGTCTGCCATTCGGATATCACGTGCCCCTCTTCGTCGACTGTGGATCGAGGTTCCACAAAACGCCAAGGCTCAGCGGGGTTGAAATCTTCTGCGAGTTCTTCGAGGAAAATGATCGAGTTCTGAATGTGGACAATCTCCCCGGCCCTGTAGAGGGGCCAGCAGAAGATGAAGTTGCTTTTCGCTGGGTCCGTGATGGATGAAATGAGACACGATGTAGCATCGTCTCCACGTTCAAGAACCCTCAGGGATCTGTTCCAGCTTGTCTGATATTGCCCCACGTCCCAATAAGTCAGATCCATCGGGAATCTCTCTTCGAAGTCCCCTACAGTGATACACCCAATGGCGCCCTCGCTCGCTGCGGCTCCGGGCGCAGACGGTACGGACAGCACTCGGATGGAGAAAGCGTCATTTCTTGATGTAGTTGAGGTTTGAGTCATAGGTGCCAATCCTCTGCCCTCTTTTATTGAACATCTTCCAGCCGTCGGAAACGTTATGTCCGTCTGCGTCCGGCGTTATGTAGTTCTTCCTGTTGAAGAATACTTCTTGCCCGTGGGAGTGGAAAGGAGCCTTGTGGGGAGGGATCCTCTTAGTGTATCCGAATTCAGCAGCCCTGTCTGCGGGGGTCGCGGCATAGAGATCCTGGTTCGCGCCACGTCGATCTTTGACCATATCCGGGTGATACGGGTCCCCCTCCAGGGCTGGAGATGACGTGTAGCCCTCAGGAAGAATTTCCTTTCTTTTGCAAGGAGTCAGTCCGAGTGGGTCGGCCCAGGCATGGGGATTGTGAACGTACGTGACGGGGTTCGCGGCAGGGGTGAGACCAAGTGGGTCGGGCGTGGAGTAGCGGGCTGTTTGGGGGTCGTAGTGGCGGAAGTAGTTGTAGTGGAGGCCGGTTTCCGGGTCGTAGTACTGGCCCGGGAAGCGTAGGGGCGTGTAGGTGGTGCTGTTCGCCGACCACGCCGTCGTGCCCCACAGGGTGCTGCGGGTGCGCCAGGCGATGTCGCCCTGTTCGTCCAGCAGTTCGCTCGGTGTGCCGACCAGGTCGGTGACGATGGCGAAGAAGCGGGAGTCGATCTCCTGCTGTGGGGCGTCGGCCGCGGTGATGCGTTCCGTCTGGGCGAGGGGGCGCAGGCCCTGGTGGTCCCAGGTGAGGGTGACCGGGTGGGGGAGGTCGGCCGAGACGGTCGTTTGTTCGCAGAGGGTGGTGCCGTCCCAGGTGAATTCGACCCGCTCCACGACCGTTTCGCCGTCGTCCGCGAGGCGGAGTTTCGCTGTGCGGCGGCCCAGGGGGTCGTAGGTGTAGCGCCAGCGGGTGCCGTCGGGGGTGACCACCGAGGTCAGGCGGTCTTCCGCGTCCCATTCGTAGCGCCAGGTGTCCGGCTTGCGGGACAGGCGGGTCTTCTGGCGGAGGGTGATGCGGCCGAGGGCGTCGTGTTCGTAGCGGACGTTGCCGGCTCGGGTGATGCGGGTGCCCGTGTAGGTGCGGGGCCCGGTCGCCTCCGCGCCCGGGTGGGTCGTGGGCCAGGTTGCCTGGGTTTGGTTGCCTGCCTCGTCGTAGGCGTACTGTTCCGCCCAGCCGGCCGCGTGGACCGCCGTCACCCTGCCTGTCGCGTCCAGGTCGAAGCGGCGGGTGCCGGAGAGGTGGTCGTCTATGCCGACCAGGTTGCCGTCGGCGCGGTAGGTGTAGGTCCGGTGCTGGACCCTGCGTCCTTGTGCGCCGGTCACCGACTGGGTCGTGAGGCGGCCCAGCGCGTCGAAGGTGTGCTCCAGCGTGACCGCTGCGCCGATGGAGCGGGTCAGTTCCCTGCCTGCCGCGTCGTACGTGAAGTCGATCGCCCGGCCCGATGCCGTCATGCCGGTGCGGCGGCCTGCCGCGTCGTAGGACCAGGTGGAGACGGCGCCCGTGGGTGTCGTGCGGCCGGTGCGGCGGCCCAGGGCGTCGTAGGTGTACGTCACCGTGCGGCCGTCGACCGTTTCCGAGTGCAGGCGGCCGTAGCGGTCGCGCAGCAGGGTCAGCGTCGTGCCGTCGGGGCCCGTGGCCCGGGCCAGTTGGTCCGTGAAGTCGTACGCGTACGTCGTGACCTGGCCTGCTGCGTCCTTGCGCAGCACCTGGCCCAGTTCGTTGCGCTGGAAGGACACCGCCTCGCCGAGTGCGTTTCTGCGGGAGATCAGGCGGCCCGCCGCGTCGTACTCGTAGGTCAGTGTGCGGTCGTCGAAGTCCTTCTCCGACAGCAGGCGGCCGGCCGCGTCGTACTCGTACTCCCACGTCAGGCCCTGCGGGTTGGTGACCTTGGTCAGGCGCAGTTCCGTGTCGTGCTCGAACTCGTAGCGGATGCCGTCCGGGCCGGTGCGAGCCGTGAGCAGGTCGAAGTGGGTGTACTCGAAGTGGGAGACCCCTTCGAGGGGGTCGGTGTGGCTCGTGCAGTTGCCCTCGCCGTCGTACGTCCACGATTCCGTGCTGCCGTCGGGGGCCGTGCGGCGGGTCAGATGGCCCTCGATCGACCACTCCAGGCGTGTCGTGGCGCCGGTGGGGTCCGTGATGGTGGTCGGGCGGCCGAGGGCGTCTCGTTCGTAGCGGGTCACCGCACCCAGTGGGTCCGTGACCTCCAGCGGTAGGCCCGCACGGTCCGAGACCACCCTCGTCGTGCGGCCCAGCGGGTCCGCCACCGTCGTCAGGTGGCCGGCTTCGTCGTACCCGTACCGGGTCGTCCGGCCGGCCTGGTCCGTCACCGATGTGCGGTTGCCCCTCTCGTCGTAGGTCTGGCGGATCACCGTTCCGTCCGGGTTCACCACCTTCACCGGCAGGCCCAGGTCGTTGTACTCCGCCCGTGCCTCGCGGCCGTCCGGGCGGACCACCCGCGTGAGGTTGCCCGCATCGTCGTACTCGAACGTCGTCGTGTGGCCCAGGGGGTCCGTCGTGGACAGCAGGCGGTTGTAGCGGTCGCGGACGTAGCGCGTGGTCGCACCCACGGCGTTCGTCTCGGCGATGACCTGGCAGCGGTGGTTGATCAGGTAGTGGGTGGTGTTGCCGTGCGAATCGGTGATCGTCGTGGTGTGCTCGCCGGTCTCGGGATCCGCCGAGCCGTAGGCGAAGGTGGAGGCCAGGTGGCCGGCGGCACCGGACTGGCGGGTGCAGCGGTCCTCGTCGTCGTAGACGTAGGTGAAGTGGCTGTCGTTGCTGTCGGTCCAGGAGGTGATGCGGCCTCGGTCGTCGTAACCGAAGACGGTGGGGCGGCCGCAGGAGTTGACGACCTCGCTCAGGTGGCCGTCGGTGTAGCCGTAGCGGATCAGTTCCTGGTCGGTGCCGTCCACTGCCGCGCCCGCCAGGTGCAGCGCGGTGACCCGGCCGGCTGCGGTCGACACGAGCAGGCGGTAGCCGCCGCTGTGGACGACGGCCGAGGGCACTCCCGCCTCGTCGTACTCGAACGCGATCCAGTCGCCGTTGCGGTCGTCCACCTGTTCCAGCACCGCCAGGTGTTCCGAGCGGTCCGAGAAGTGCCGTACCTGGCCCGACTCCGGGTCGGTGAGGGTGTAGCCGTCGTCCACGCGGTCCAGGGGCCAGCGGGGGCCGCGGGTGGGCAGGGTCGGCACGCCGGGGGCCGGGTGCGGGTAGGCGAGCGTCAGGCCGTCCTCGCCTACGAAGACGACGCCCTGCGCGTCGATCTCCAGGCGTTGGTCGAGCGTGGAGGACCAGGACGGGCCGAACCAACCGCCGAGCCGGTACGACGACTCGAACTGTCGCTTGACGACAAGGGGCAGGGTGCCGGGGAGCGAGACGTCGGTCTGCGGCAGCACCATCCGGCCGGTCGCGACATCGACAGGGTCCTTCTCACAGACCTTGTCGGCCGGCCGTCGGGAGACGTCGTCCGCACTCTCCTCGACCGCGTTCCGGGCGCCCTTGCGTGCTCCCTGCTCCGCGGCCTCCTCCACGCCCTTCTTCAGTCCGAGCCGGAGTCCGCCCCGTGCCAGTCCCGCGCCTTTGGTGCCGAGCGCCTCGGGAGCCATGCGGCCGAAGAACTCGGACGGGTCCTTGCGGAACTCCTTCCACATGGTCTTCGCGGTGCGTTCGGGGTGGGCGGCGGTGGAGACCAGGCCGGAGAGCGTCATGCTGACGTTCTGCAGGTAGGCGGCCGGGTGGGTGAGGTTGTAGGGGTCCAACGGGTCCAGGCCGCGGACGAAGTTGACCAGACCGGCGGTGCCCTTGGCCACGCCGCCCGCGAAGTGCGTCAGTTCGATGCCGGTGGACAGCGCGCCGTCTTTGAGGTCGCCCTTGAGGCGGTCCAGGGGCGGGGGTTCGGCGGGGGCGTGGGCCAGCGCGGCCTTGACCTTGCCCTGAGCCTCGGAGGCGGCGGTGTTGCGCTGCTTGCGGGCCTCGGCGAGCTTGTGGTGGGCGGCCTGGATGGTCTCCTTGCCCGGGTCGTGGAACTCACCCGGATCCGGGCCGGGGTCCTCACCGGCCTTCGCCTTCGCGTTGTAGGTCTCGACCTTGTCCTTGTACGCGGCGTACGCGTCCTCGGACGCCTTCATGCCCTTCTTGTAGAGCTCTACGGCTTCCTTGGCCTGCCCCTGCGCCCACTTCACGGTGTCGGCGTACGACTCCAAAGCCCCGGCCGCGGTCTTGCAGGCCTCGGCCGCCTGGGCCCACTTGGCCGGGTGGACGCCGAACTTCTCGCGGAAGGCGTCACCGCCCTCGCCCTTCCAGCCGGACCCCGAGGTCGGAGGCGATGCCGTCACCCCAGTCCTCGACCACGTCGGCCCACTTGTGCAGGCCGACAGCGTCCAGCTTGTCGCCGACCTTGTCCGTGGCCCAGTCGACGCCCTCACCGAGCTTCTTCTTGCCCTTGTCGTAGAGGTCCTCGGCACCGCCCAGCAGGGTGTTGGTCACATCCCCCATGCCCATCAGCGCTCACCGCCCTGCTGCCCGGCGGCCTGCTGTTCGGCAGCCTGGGCACGGGCCTCGGGGGAGGGGCCGAAGGTGTCGTCCAGCATCCGGTCGTACTCCTTGTCCGACATCCCCAGCGCGCTGTGCAGGTCCTGCGGGGTCATCCCCGGCACCGGCCCGATGGTGTGCGAGGTCATCACATCGCGCCCGGCGTCCTTCCAGCCCTGCTTGCTGTTGGCCGAGGCCTGCTCGAAGGACTCCTTGCTGTAGTCGACATCACCGCCGTACGCACCGGACTCGGCGATCTCGCCCCAGCCCATCTTCTCCACCTCCTCCTCGGAGGCGTACGGGTTGCCGACGGCCGCGTTCTCCACGACCTTGACCGTGCCCGCGACGTACTTGTCGGTCTCGTAGTACGTGCCCGCCGCCAAGCCCGTCTTCTCGGCGAAGCCGTTGCCCTCGTCGATCAGCGCACGCACCCCCCACTCCCAGCGCTCGCAGAACGACGTGAACTCACTCATCAGACCCTCATGACCCAGCTCCAAGCCGGACAGCGCGATCTCGGAGAAGCCGCGCCCGGCCCCGGACGTGCCGAAACCGCCCAGCTCCTTCAACTCCCCCAGCGCGTCCGTCAGCCCCTTGGCGATCAACGCCAGTCCGTGGGCCGCCAGATCCCTACCGCCGCCTCCGGTCACTTCGCATCCCCCGTTCCGCCGTCCACGTCCACCGCCACCTCGTCCGGCACGACCCCGCGCACCGGAGGGAAGACCATCCCGTCCTCCCCGTCAGCGCAGTCCAGCGCCACCCCGCACGGCACCCCCACCGCCGGCACCATCGCGTCCAGCAGGCGCGCCCCCAGCCACCGCTGGTACGCCCACTCCCGGCCGCCCTCACCCCGCGCGACCGCGAAACGCGCAAGGGCCGACTCGTCCGAGAAGGCATAGATCCAGCGGACGCCACCGAAGTCGGCCGTCAGAGGCGCGTCGTCCTCGTCCACCGGCACCAGCACCGGCGTGCGCCGGAACTCGCCCAGCAGGACAGCGAACTCACGCCGCCGGTGGTCGTTGTCGTCCGCGGTCTCCTGTTGGTGCTCCGGTGTCGAGACGTCCGCGTAGGCGTACAGCCGTGACCTGCGGACATCACCCGTCGAGGTGGCGTCGCCCCCGTGTTCAGCCATGTCCGAGATCATCACACCGGTCCGTCGCCAGGGGCAAAAGGGCTGGCGGCGGACCGCTCGGCTTCGGCCGCCGCACACACCGCAGCGCCCGGACCGAAGCGGCCCGGGCGCTGGACGGCAACACGTCAGGTCAGGTCACGGCAGGGCGTGCACGTGCGGTCCCACCGCGTTCGACCAGGCGTTGCCCGACGCCGCGTCCCAGTTCGTGGACCACGTCATCGCGCCCCGCAGGTCCGGGTAGGTGCGGGACGGCTTGAACGTGCCGCAGCCGGTGCCCCTGGCCAGGCAGTCCAGGGCATTGTTCACCACCGTCGGGGAGACGTAGCCGCCGCCGGCCGCGCGGGTGGAGGCCGGGAGGCCGAGGCCCACCTGGGAGGGGGAGAGGCCGCCTTCCAGCTGGATGCAGGCCAGGGCGGTGAGGAAGTCGACCGTGCCCTGGCTGTAGACCTTGCCGTCGCAGCCCAGCATGGAACCGCTGTTGTAGTACTGCATGTTGACGACGGTGAGGATGTCCTTGATGTTCAGCGCGGTCTGGAAGTAGCCGTTCGACGTCGACTGCATGTCGATCGTCTGCGGGGCCATCGTGATGATCAGGGACCGGCCCGCCTTCGCGGACAGCGACCGCAGCGCCTGCGTCATGTACGTCGCGTTCAGGCCGTTCTCCAGGTCGATGTCGACGCCGTCGAAGCCGTACGTCTGCATCAGGCCGTACACGGAGTTCGCGAAGTTCGCGGCCGAGGTGGCGTCGTTGACCGCCACCGTGCCGTTCTGGCCGCCGACCGAGACGATGACCTTCTTGCCGGCCGCCTGCTTGGCCTTGATGTCCGCCTTGAACTGGTCGACCGTGTAGCCGCCGAGGCCGGCCGAGTCCAGGGTGAAGGACACCGCACCCGGTGTCGAGGTCGCGTCCGCGAAGGCCACCGCGATGATGTCGTAGGACGACGGGACATCCGACAGTTTCTGGACCGTGGCGCCGTTGTCGAAGTTCTGCCAGTAGCCGGTGACCGCGTGCCTGGGGAGCGCCCCGCCGCCGTCGCCGCCCGTGCCGGAGGTCTTCGCCGTCACCGCCGCCGACTTGGGCGATTCGCCCGCCGCGTTGGCGGCCGTGACCTGGAAGGTGTAGGAGGTCGACGCCGACAGGCCGGTCACCGTGGCGGAGGTGCCGGTCACCGCGGTGATCCTGGTGCCGTCGCGGTAGACGTGGTAGCCGGTCGCGCCGGACACCGCGGACCAGGACAGGGAGACGGAGGAGGACGTCGTGGCGGTGACCGTCAGGCCGTTCGGGGCGGCCGGGACCGTCGGGGCGGGGTCGCCGCCTCCGCCGCCGTCGGGGCCCTGGACGGAGACGTCGTCGGCGTAGTAGGCCGCCTGGCCGTACCAGCCGTGGGTGTAGACCGTGACGGACGTCGTGGAGGCGCCCGTGGTGAAGGTGGTGGACAGCTGCTTCCACGAGGGGGAGTCGGGGGTCCACGTGGAGACGTCCGTGGTGCCGGTGCCGGTCACGCCCAGGTAGGCGTAGCCGCCCTGCACCCATGCGCTCAGCGTGTACGTCGAGTGGGGCCGGACCGCCACGGACTGGCTGCACCTGGCGTTGTCCTGGCCGGCCGGGACCGCCTTGAGGGCGGAGGAGCCGCCGTGCACCGGGGAGGAGACCGTGGTGCCGCTGCCCGCCGTGCAGGTCCAGTCGGCCAGGCCCGACTCGAATCCGGCGTTGCGGACGTTGTTGACGTCCGCCGCGGAGGCGGGTGCGGCGGTGAGGCCCGCGAGCGAGAGGGCCAGGGCGGTGGCGGCGGACCATGCCGCGAGCCGCCGTCTGCGGGGTCTGGGTATGCCGGGTGCGCGGTCCACTGCAGCCTCCGTGGGGGAGTTGGCGGGGGAAGGGGAGAGGACGGTGGCCACCGCTCGGGCTCCAAGGTGGTCCAGACCAATTGGGGGTGTCAAGAGGTCCGGACCGGATCTCTGTGCGGTCGGCCGGGCAACTCGTCTGGGTTTGGCGGAACTTGCTCCGGGGGACTTCCACACCGGCTTCCCGAACGCTGTTCTCCGGCCATACGGCCGTGGATACAGTGCTCAGGTAGTCACGCAACGAAGTCGCCCCGGCGCGCCGCGGTCACACCGGCGGGACGGCGGGGAGAAGAGCGGGGAGCTGCGCGTGCCAACTGCCATCGCCGTGACCAGTGCCGACATGGCGCTGCCGGCGCAGGACGAACGGACCATGCCCGCCGTCGTGCTCGGCGACATCGACCGCAAGCCGCTGGACCACGCCCTCACCGACCTGAACATCCTGACCGAGCAGTACGGCCATGTGGTCGTCGTCTGCTCACAGGCCACCCCGGAGCCGGTCGTGCGGCGGCTGCACACCCTGCGCTCATTGCTGGAGAGCGACCGCATCGCCCTGTTCCGGCCTGGGCTGCCGCCGCTTGGCATCGCCGTCCTGGCCCGGCAGCTGCGCCAGCTCGCCTCCTGCGAACTGAGCCCCGGCGTGCTCGCCTCGGCCGGACGGCTGCTCACCCACTACATCCACGCCGGGGCCGTCCTGGGCTCCGTCGCCCGGCTGGACCGGGTGCCGGTCGGGCTCAAGGCGCACGCCAGGTCGTGGGTGCCCGGCAGCCAGTTCGCGGTCGTCGCCCACCCCGAGCCCCAGCTCGTCAAGGTCGCCCCCGACGCCACCCTCAAGGGGCCCGAGTTCGGCACGTGGCTGCTGCTCGCCAAGGGCCAGCTGCAGAGCGAGTGGGCCGCCGGACTCGGCACGCGGTGGAAGGCGCACGGGGTGCGCGAGACGGCGCTGCCCGCCGAGTCCCCGCTGTGGTGGGGGACCGGCCGCCTGGTCGAGTTCTGCAGCTACCTCGCCGACCTGTCCGTCCTCTACCAACTGGTCGCCTCCGTGCGGCGGACCTCCTGCCACTGGTGCGGCATGGACGTCATCGGCGACCGCTGCGTCTTCTGCTCCGCCACCGCGCCGCCCCACGAGCCGCCCCGCGCACCGGAGCAGCGCACGCCCGCCTGACCGGCCCCGGCCCGACCCTCGCATCCCGCCCGCTCGACCGATCCCCCGATGAGGTTGCACGGTTCATGAACTCCCGTCAGCGCCGCGGCGTGATACTGCTGATCCTGTCGGTCCTGTGCGCTCTCGGCGCGTTCGCCGGCGTGCTCTCCGTCGTCCACGACGTGCAGACCAAGGTCGGGCCCGAGGTCACCGCCTACCGGGTCAGGTCCGAGGTGAAGCCGTACACCGCGCTGGACACCGGCCAGTTCGAGAAGATCCGGATGCCCGAGCGGTGGCTGTCCGCCAACGCCGTCACCGACCTCGGGCAGATCCGCGGCAAGATCGCCGTGACCACCCTGCGCCCCGGCTCCCTCCTCCAGACCGACATGATCGTGGACCGGCCCGCCCTCCGGCCCGGCCAGCAGGAGGTCGCCATCATGATCGACGCGGCGACCGGCGTCGCCGGCAAGATCACCCCCGGGTCGCGCGTCAACGTCTATGCCACCTTCGAGGGGGAGAAGGAGGGCGACCCCGACCAGTCGAAGATCATCGTCACCGACGCGCGGGTCATCGACGTCGGCCGCATCACCGCCCTGGAGCCGGACCGCGACCGCGACGAGCAGCGGCCCACCGAGGCCGTCCCCATCACCTTCGCGCTGTCCGCCCTCGACGCCCAGCGCATCACCTACGCCGAGTCCTTCGCCCGGCGCGTCCGGCTCGCGCTCGTGGCCCCCGGCGGCGGGACCGGCGTCCCCGACAAGGACCGCACCTACGAACTCGCGACGGACAAGTGAGAGGCGGCCCGCATGCCCACCAGGATCCTCCCGGCCGGTGCGGACCCGGACGCCGTCCGCTCCCTCACCACCCTGCTCAGCCAGCTCCCCGACGCCGAACCCCAGCCCCCGGCAGGCGACTCCACCCAGCTGGTCGACACCCTCGCCCGCCTCGCCGCCGAGTCGGTCGACGAACTGCCGGAAGTGGTCGTCGTCCACGAACGCATCGGACCCGTGCCGGCCCTGGAGCTGATCCGCGAGGTCGCCCTGCGCTTCCCGGCCGTCGGTGTCGTCCTCGTCAGCACCGACGCGAGCCCCGGCCTGTTCGCCGCCGCCATGGACGCCGGCGCCCGCGGCCTGGTCGCGCTGCCGCCGTCCTACGAGGAACTCGCCAACCGCGTGCAGGCCGTCGCCCAGTGGTCGACCGGGGTGCGGCGCCACCTCGGCCACGGGGCCGAATCGTACGGCGGAGCCGGCGGCACGGTCGTCACCGTCAGCGGCGCCAAGGGCGGCACCGGCGCCACCCTGACCGCCGTCCAGCTCGCCCTCGCCGCCCAGGCCTCCGGCCGGGCCACCGCCCTGGTCGACCTCGACCTGCAGACCGGCGACATCGCCTCCTACCTCGACATCCAGTTCCGGCGGTCCGTGGCCGACCTCGCCGCCATCGCCGACATCTCCCCGCGAGTCCTCGCCGACGCCGTCTTCCGCCACGACACCGGCCTCGCCCTGCTCCTCGCGCCCGGCGAGGGCGAGCGCGGCGAGGAGGTCACCGACCGCGCCGCCCGCCAGATCGTCAGCGCCCTGCGCTCCCGCTACGAGGTCGTCGTCATCGACTGCGGCGCCCAGCTCGGCGGGGCCGGCGCGGCGGCCGTCGAGACCGCCGACACGGCACTGCTGGTCACCACCCCGGACGTCATCGCCGTACGCGCCGCCAAACGGACCGTGCGGATGTGGGACCGGCTGCAGATCCGCAAGGCGGAGGAGACCACCGTCGTCGTCAACCGGCACACCCGCGGCACGGAGATCCAGCCCGCGCTCGTGCAGCGCATCACCGGCACGGCGCTGGCGCGCACGACCGTCCCCGCCAACTTCCGGGAGCTGCAGGCGGTCGTGGACGCCGGCCGGGTCCACGAACTGGACGGCAGGAGCACGGTCAGGCAGGCGCTGTGGGGGCTCGCCGCGGAACTGGGCCTGGTGAAGGCGGCGGAGCAGCCCTCCCACCGCGCGGGCGCGCGGGGCGCCGTGGGCTTACGGCGGCGAAAGGAGTGAACCCGGCGATGAGAAGACCGGACGCGGACCGGGGACAGGTCAGCATCGAGTTCCTCGGGATGACGCCGCTGATCGTCCTGACGCTGGTGCTGATGTGGCAGGCCGTCCTCGTGGGGTACGCCTTCACCCTCGCGGGGAATGCTGCGGACGAGGGTGTGCGAGCGGGCACGGCGGCGCCCCCGGGGGAGCGGTTCGGGGCGTGCGAACAGGCGGCACTGCGCCACCTGTCCGGGGCGTGGCGAGGGGGAGCCAGCGTGGACCACTGCGGCGGCAGCGGTTATGTGACGGCCGACGTGGCCGTCAAGGTCCCCGTCCTCTTCCCCGGCTCCATCGGCTTCCCCGTCACCGTGCACGGCCACGCCGGAGCCGTCGAGGAGGTGAAGCGCTGAGATGCCGTACCGACGTCCACGGCGCGACGCGGGCCAGGTCGCCGTCGAGTACCTCGGGTTCATCCCGGTCCTCCTGCTCGCCGGACTGGCCGGCCTCCAGATCGGCGCCGTCGCCTACGCCGCCGAGCAGGCCGGTACGGCGGCCCGCGCGGGAGCACGGGCCGCGTCGCTGCACCACAGCGCCCAGCAGGCCTGCGCGCAGGCGGTCGGCGGCGGGCTGGACGTGCAGTGCGGGCCCACCGGAGGCGGCGCCGGCTCGGTGACCGTCACCGCGACCGTCGACATCCCGGCCATCGTCTGGGACCTCGGCTCCGCCACCAAGTCCGCCACCATGCCGCTGGACCACTGAGAGGAGTCGCCCACCCATGAGTCTGCGGGCACGCATCAGCACTCCCGAGGAGCACGGCAGCCGGGGCGAGGACGGGCACCTGGTCGCCTCCTACCGGGCCAAGCTGCTGGAGGAGATCGACCTCGCGGAGATGAGTTCGCTCGCGGCGGCGGAGCGCCGGGCCCGCCTCGAACGGGTGCTCGGGCACATCATCAGCCGCGAGGGCCCGGTGCTGTCGACCGCCGAGCGCTCCCAGCTGATCCGCCGGGTCGTGGACGAGGCGCTCGGCCTCGGCATCCTGGAGCCGCTGCTGGAGGACGCCTCGATCACGGAGATCATGGTCAACGGACCGGACGCCATCTTCGTGGAACGCGGCGGCCGGGTCGAGCGGTTACCGCTCCGCTTCGTCTCCGGCGACCAGCTGATGCAGACCATCGAACGGATCGTGTCCACGGTCAACCGCCGCGTCGACGAGTCGAACCCGATGGTGGACGCCCGCCTGCCCTCCGGCGAACGCGTCAACGTCATCATCCCGCCGCTGTCCCTGACCGGCCCCATCCTCACCATCCGCCGCTTCCCGCGCTCCTACACCCTCCAGGAGCTGATCGGCTTCGGCTCGCTCGACGAGCACATGGTGTACCTGCTGGCCGGACTGGTGCAGGCGAAGTTCAACGTCATCGTCTCCGGCGCCACCGGCACCGGGAAGACGACCCTCCTCAACGCCCTCTCCGGGCTGATCCCGCCGCACGAGCGCATCATCACCATCGAGGACTCCGCCGAGCTCCAGCTCCAGCAGGCCCACGTGGTCCGCCTGGAGTCCAGACCGCCGAACGTGGAGGGCAAGGGGCAGATCACCATCCGCGACCTGGTCCGCAACTCGCTGCGCATGCGCCCCGACCGGATCGTCGTCGGCGAGGTCCGCGGCGGCGAGTCCCTGGACATGCTCCAGGCCATGTCCACGGGCCACGACGGCTCGCTGGCCACCGTGCACGCCAACAGCGCCGAGGACGCCCTCACCCGGCTGCAGACCCTGGCCTCCATGTCCGACGTCGAGGTGCCCTTCGCCGCCCTCCACGACCAGATCAACAGCGCCGTCGACGTCATCGTCCAGCTCACCCGGTTCGCCGACGGCGCCCGCCGCATCACCGAGATCGCCCTGCTCGACAGCCACGGCGGGGAGCCGTACCGGCTGGCGACCGTCGCCCGCTTCGACGCCCGGCCCATGACGGCCGACGGCCGCGTCCACGGCAGCTTCCGGTACTTCCCCCTGCCCCGCCGCACCGCCGACCGCCTCTACCTGGCGGGCCAGCCCCTCCCCCAGGCCTTCGGCGTCGCCCGCTCCGCGGACCAGCTCGCCACCCGAGAGGCCAGGTAGGACCATGGAACTGCACACCCTCGTCCAGCTCACCACCGGCGTGTCCCTGCTGACCTGCGTCCTGGCGGTGGCCGGCGTCCACAGCTACGCCTCGGGCCGGGCCCGGCGCGCCGCCCTCGTGGACCGCCTCGCGCACACCGGGTCGCCCCCGGCCGCCGGCCGCCGGCGCCGCTTCCGCGACCTGGACCGCCGGCTGCGCGGCACCCGCCTCGGACGCCGGCTGGAACTGCGTCTCGCCGCGACCGGCCTGGACGTCACCCCGGGCGAGTTCTTCGTCTACCTGCTCGCCGCGGTCGCCGCGCTCTGGCTGATCGGACAGGCCGCGCTGGCCCCCTTCTTCGGCCCCCTCGCCGGCCTGCTCGGCGTCGGGGGAGCGGTGCAGTTCCTGAACTGGCAGCGCCAGAAACGCATCGAACGCTTCATCAACCAACTCCCCGAGCTGGCCCGCATCCTCGCCAACGCCACCCAGGCCGGACTCGCCCTGCGCACCGCGATCGGCATGGCCGCGGAGGAGCTGGAGGCCCCGGCGGGCGAGGAACTGGCCAAGGTCGCCGACCAGCTGGCCGTCGGACACTCCCTGGAGGACGCCCTCGGCGAACTCGCCGACCGCCTGCCCTCCCGCGAACTCGTCGTCCTCGTCACGACACTGGTGCTCTCCAACCGGGCGGGCGGCCAGGTGGTCTCCGCGCTGCGCAACCTCACCGAGACCCTGGAGGAACGCAAGGAGACCCGCCGCGAGATCCGCACCCAGCTCTCCCAGGTGACCATGACGTCGTACGCCGTCCCCGTCCTCGGCATCGGCGCGCTGTTCCTGATGAACGGCGTCAAGGACGGCGCCCTGGACCGCATGACCGGCTCACCGGTCGGCCAGGCCTGCGTGCTCGTCGCGTTCGCCCTGTACGCCGTCGGATTCGTGCTCATCCGCCGTATGAGCCGCATCGACGTGTGAGGAAGGGGACACCGTGGCACTGCTGCTCGCCCTGCTGACGGGCCTCGGCGTCTGGGGCGCCTTCACCGGCCTGCGCATCTACCGCGCGGAAGCCAGGCTCCCCGCCGACCTCGCCGTCGCCCTGGAGGTCGGCGCCACCCGCACCGGCGCGGTCGGCTCGGTCGTCGACCGCATGGGCATGCGCTACGCCCCCGCCGTGCTGCGCCTGATGGGCCCCCGCCTGGTCGCCAGATACCGCCGCAGGATCGACCTCGCGGGCAACCCCGGCGGCCTGACGATCGACCGCTACGCGGCCCGCCGCGCGGTGTACGGCGCCCTGGGCGGCGTGGGCTGCCTGGTGTTCCTGCTGCGCGGCCAGTGGTTCGTGGCCCTCCTGCTGCTGCTCTTCGGCGCCTTCTGGACGGAGGTCGGCATCTGGTCGGCGATCCGGGTCCGCAAGGACGTCATCGAACGCACGCTGCCGGACTTCCTGGACGTGCTCGCGGTCGTGGTCAGCGCCGGGCTCGGCTTCCGCCAGGCCCTGGACCGGGTGGCCTCCCGCTACGAGGGCCCCTGGGCCGACGAACTGCGCATCACCCTGCGTCAGATGGACCTCGGCGTGAGCCGCCGCGAGGCCTTCGCGGAACTGCGGCGGAGGAACGACTCCGAGCAGGTGGCGATGTTCGTGACGGCCCTCCAGCAGGGCGAGGAACTCGGCGCCCCCATCGTGGACACCCTCGTCTCCCTGGCCAAGGACATGCGGCGCACCGACGCCCAGAACGCCCGCCGCAAGGCCGCGCGGGCGGTGCCCAAGGCCACGCTGATGATCACGACCTTCATGGTCCCGGCGACGATGCTCCTGCTGGGCGCCGGCCTGCTGCTGGGCTCCGGGGTGGACTTCGGCTCGCTCACCGGGGAGTGAGGACGGCCGTGACGGTGACGGGACTGACGGGACGCGGCAGGCGCGCCGGGGCGACGGCCACCGGCGCGCGCCTGAGGACGGCGGCCGCCAGGCTCGCACGCCGACCGGGGGAGGCCGGACGCGGGACACCGGCCTGGCGCGGGGCCGGGGCCGGGGCGGCGGAAGGCACAGCGGCCGGGGCCGGGGCCGGGTCCGAGGGCGGCGGGTCGCGGGCGGCCGGGGGCGAGGGTGAGCCCGCACCGGACCCGGCGGGGGTGCTCGCGGCCGAGCCGTCCGAGAAGCTCCAGGTCCGGGCCCTGCAGGCGCTGTGCCGGCAGGTCTTCGGCTTCCGCCTCGCGATGATCCTCGTATCGGCCCCCGCCGCCCTCCTCAACGCCGCCCCCGGCCTGGGCGTCCGCCTGGTCGGCGCGGCCGTGGTCGTCACCTTCATGGTGTCCTACGTCCTCTTCCGCGACTGGGAACGCTTCGGCCCCCTCCTCCTGCGCCACCCCAGCCTCCTGGCCGCCGACACCCTCTTCGGCTCGTTCCTCCTCGTCTCGGCGGGCCCCGACACCACCCTCGCCTACGTCAGCGTGTGCACCCCGCTCCTGGCCGGCCTCGTCTACGGCTGGCGCGGCGCGGCCTGCTTCGCCTCCCTGCAGTCCCTGATCCTGCTGCTGGTCCACGCCACCCTGAAGGCCGGCCGGCACGCGCCCGTCGCCGAGGCCCTGCTCCTGCCCGGCCTGTGCGTCGTCGCCGGCGCCATGGGCTCGACCCTGCGCAACCTGATGCTCCGCTTCGGCGCGGCCACCCAGGCCCTGACGGCGGTGCAGGCCCGCCTCGCGGCGGCGGAGGCGGTGAGCGCGGAACGCGCCCGGCTGGCCCGCGAGATGCACGACTCCGTGGCCAAGACCCTGTACGGCGTCGCCCTCGCCGCGGACGGCCTCGCGGCCACGGCGTCGGCCGCGGCGCCCGACCCCGCCCGCATCCGGGAACAGGCGGAACTGGTGTCCCGCTCGGCGCGCAGGGCGGCGGCGGAGTCCCGGGAACTGCTGACCGACCTGCGCCGGGACCACCCGCAGCCGGCGCACCAGCCCTCCGTCTGGCGGGAACTCGCCGACCGCGCACGCGACTTCACCGCCCGCACGGGCCTCCCCGTGACCTGCCCCCGGCCGCAGGACGGCGCCGCCCTCCCGTCCCTGCCCGCGCCGCTGGCCCGGCATGTGCTCGCCATCGTCACGGAGGCGCTGGAGAACGCCCACCGCCACGCCCGCGCGACTCATGTGGACGTACGCGCCCGGGTCCACGACGGTGTGCTGCGCCTCACCGTCCACGACGACGGCACCGGCCTGCCGCCCGGCACCACGCTGGAACGGCTCCGCGACAGCGGCCACTTCGGTCTGCTCGGCATGGTCGAACGAGCGGCACAGGCGGGCGCCCGCATCCGCGTCGGCCGCGGCGCCCACGAGCGGGGCACGGAGGTACGCCTCGACCTGCCCCTGCCGCCGCCCGGCCCACCGCCCCAGGAACCCTGAGAGGAGGCACCATGCGGTCCCCGCACAGTGACCCCCGGCCGGACTTCCCGGCCCCCGCCCCGGCCCCGCCGCCGTTGCGGCTGCTGGTCGCCGACGACAACCCCGTGGTCCGGGCGGGGCTGACGGCCCTGCTCTCGGGCCGCCCGGACACCACGGTGGTGGCGGAGGCGGCGGACGGCCGCGAGGCGTACGAGGCGGCGCTGCGGCACCGGCCGGACGTGATCCTCCTCGACGTCCGCATGCCCGGAGTCGACGGAATCTCGGCGTTGCCCCACCTGGTGCGGCTGGCGCCCGTCATGATGCTCACCTACAGCCACGAGACGGAGACCGTGCGGGAGGCGCTGCGGCTGGGGGCGGGGGGATATCTGGTGCACGGCGAGTTCACGGCGGAGCAGTTGACGCGGGCGGTGCGCGACGTACGGGAGGGGCGGCCGCATGTCACGCCGGGGGCGGCCAAGGCGTTACTGGCCTCACTGAAAGGCGATGCACCTGCACACTCCTTACGCCAAACGCCGTACACCGTCGATACTTTCTCCCTCAACCCTCTTTCGCAAGTGCAACGCCGTGTGGGACAGTCTTCCCGATCGCGGTACCGGCTGAGCACGAGGGAGGCGGAGATCATGGACCTCATCGCGTCCGGCATGACCAACCAGCAGATCGCCGCCGCGTGCTTCATCACCGAGAAGACGGTCAAGAACCACATCAACCGCATCTTCGCCAAGCTCCACACCACCACCCGATCCCAGGCCACGGCCAAATGGCTGGGGGTGTCCTGACATGACCCCCCGCAACCTCCCCACCCCGCCCTGGGCCCGAACTTGGGCCCAGGGACCCTCTGCTGCGCGGTCGTCCGGGCCTTACGTTCGCGCTAACCAAGGGCAACCCGGAGGGGAGCACCATGAGCGACCGGATGCTGAAGTTGATGGTGGCGATGCAGCGTCGCACCGACGACCGGGGGCAGACCGCCGTCGAGTACCTCGGGATCATCGCCGTGGTGGTGGCGATCGTGCTCGCCATCACGGGTACCAATATCGGTCAGACAATTCTGAACAAGATCCAGGAAAAGATCAACGAGATCACCTGAGGCGTCTGCGTGCACCTGCTGATGCGGGGCAGGCCTTCCCCATCTACATCACGGTGGTGGCAGGCCTGCTCTTTCTTGCCCTCGCCTACTTGGCAGTCGGTCAGGCTTCGGTGAACCGGAGTGGCGCACAAACCGCCGCCGACGCGGCAGCGTTGGCGGCAGCGCAGGAAGCGCGGGACCAGCTGACGGGCTTGTGGCTGGACGAGCTGCGGGACCCCGCGAAATGGGGGGACATTCTGGGCGGGAAGGCCCCCATAGATGATCCGTGCTGGCGAGCTGGACAGCTTGCCGCGCAGAACGACGCACGCCTGGACGGCTGCGTCCCGCTTCCACCGCTCAGGTACAAAACAGAAGTGACGACCAATAAGTCCGTCGGTGACTCCGTCGTGCCTGCGACGGAAGACATTCACTCGACAGCCTCTGCAGTCGCCGAGATTCAACCCCTCTGTACGTTTCCACCCCTGGGCGAGGACTCCGGGAGCGAGACGCTGCCCGAACTCACCTGCGACGGCAAACCGTGGAAGCTGGACCCGGAAGACGCAGCGGGGCTGCCCAAGCCCGAGGATCTCTTCGACGTCCACCTGGCCGACTGACAAGCGAACGACGACGAGAAGGAAGCGGAGCAATGAGCGTTAGGTTCACTGCGAGGACCCGCCAGGGGATGGTCGCACTGACCCTCGTGGTCGGCTTCGCGGTCAGCGCCGCCGGCTGTGGTGGGGGCGAAGACAAGGACAGCAAACCCCGTGCGTCGACGTCGGCGACCAAGGGCGGTGGGTCGGATCCGAGTACGCAAGAAGGCCAGTCCGCAGCCGTGATGGCTGAGCTGAAGGGGACTGGGGGGTTACTGCTTCAGATCACTTCCATGCAGCGGGACTCGGGCGGTTTCATCACAGTGAACGGCACCCTGAAGAACGACGGGGCCAAGTCCGTCGTCGTTCCGGCGCAGACCAGTGGCGACGAAACGGAGATCCTCAAGCACGGGCCCTCCCTGGGCGGCGCCACACTGATCGACCCGAAAGGGAAGAAACGCTACTACGTGCTCCGCGACACAGAAGGACGCCCCCTCACCACCACGGGCCTCGGCACGCTGCAGGCTGGGCAGTCGCTGCCGGTCTTCATCCAGTTCCCCTCCCCGCCGGCCGGCACCAGCGAGGTGACCCTCCAGTTGCCCACATTCTCCAGTGCCGGCGTCGAGATCTCCGGGTGAGGGCGTCGTGATCACCACTCCCCGTCTTGCCCTCGCCGGCGTCGCGCTCGCGCTGGTCGTGGGTCTGCCCGGCGCGACGGCGGTCGCCGACGACACCGGTCCCAGCGAACCCCCCGGTACCGAACCCACCGCCACCGCCCCGGTGAAGGTCGACCCCACCGACCCGGATCTGAAGCTCCCGGAGGGGGCCACGCTGGCCGAGGCGAAGGTGCTGGACGTCAAGTCGGTCGTGGAGGACCAGAGCGGCGACGAGCGGCGGGAGGACACCAACGCGGACGTGACCGTCGCCCTGCAGGCGGAGGTGCTGTTCGGCAAGGACAGCGCGAGGCTCGGCACGGAGGCGAAGGCCCGCATCGCCGCCATCGCGGAGGAGATCGACAAGCAGCACGCGACCCGCGTCCGCGTGTTCGGCTTCACCGACGACCTCGGCTCCTCCGCCCACGGCGACACCCTCTCCAAGCAGCGCGCCAACGCCGTGCAGGCGGTCCTCGACCAGGACCTGAACGACCCGTCGGTCACCTTCGACGTCCGCGGCTACGGCGAGCAGTACCCCATCGCCGACAACTCCACCGAGGCCGGCCGGAAGAAGAACCGCCGGGTGGAGGTGTCCTTCCCGCGCACCCAGGGGTGAGCCGCCGAACCGGTCACCCCACCTCGTACCCCACCTCGTACCCGAACCGGATCCGAGGGGCGCCGTCCGCCTCGATCTCCAGGCCGCCGGCCCCTCGGATCCCGGTCGGCGCCCCGTCCCGCCGCCCGGCACGATGACGAAGAAGCCGGCTGGCGGCTCGCATGCCCGGCTGCCGTGCCGTCCCACCGAGGACGCCACGAAGGACCCCCTCCGGCCCGGCCTCAGGGCGCCGGCGGCACGTCCACCTCCACCCGCGCCCCCACCCGCAGCCCCCACCCCGCCATCGCCCCCGCCTCCGCCTCCAGGACGTGCCGTGCCCGCAGCCGGGGCCGTCCCAGGCGGCCGGGGGGCATGGTGCGGACGGCGAGGACGGTCAGGCGGCGGTCCAGGTAGGCGACGTCGATCGGGATGCGCATCCCGAACGTGTGCACCCCGCTCGCCGGCGACAGCAGCATCGCCCCGTCGAGCGCGTCCCGGCCGAGCAGTCCCCTGGTCCGCGCCCGGTAGGACGTCGAGATCTCCAGGGGGACGGGGGCGCCGAGCACCTCCCCGGACTCCCCCCGCACGAGGAGCCGTCCCCGTCCGTCACGCCACCGTCCGCGTCGTTCCCGGCCCATGGTCCCCCCTGGTCTCCTGGTGCGGCGGCAGGGCCGCGACGCCCCGCCCGCGCACATGCGTTGTCCTTCCCCGTTCTCCCCGCTAGGAAGGGGTCCATGACTTCACTCGGCGTCGTGTTCCGTCCCCAGCTTCCGCCCGAGCGGCTGCGGGCCGTCGCCCGCGCCGCGGACGACGCGGGGCTGGAGGAGCTGTGGCTGTGGGAGGACTGCTTCCTGGAGGGCGGGGTGTCCACGGCCGCCGCCGCGCTCGCGTGGACGCGGCGGCTGCGGGTCGGCGTCGGCCTGCTGCCGGTGCCGCTCAGGAACGTGGCCGTCACCGCCATGGAGGCCGCTTCGCTGGAGCGCATGTTCCCCGGCCGGGCCGTGCTGACGGTGGGCCACGGGGTGCAGGACTGGATGGAACAGGTGGGCGCCCGGGTCGCCTCGCCGCTCGCTCTGCTCGGCGAGCATCTCGACGCCCTGCGCGCCCTGCTGCGCGGGGAGCGGCTCACGGTGGACGGGCGGTACGTACGGCTCGACGGCGTCGCCCTCGACTGGCCGCCGCCAAACCCGGTCGACGTGCTCGCCGGCGCCACCGGACCCCGTACGCTCCGGCTGTCCGGGGAGAAGGCCGACGGCACGCTGCTGACCGCCGCCACCCCGGCGGACGGCGTGCGGCGGGCCCGGGAGCTGGCCGAGGAGGGGCGGCGGGCGGCCGGGCGCGGCGGACACCACCGGATCGTCGTCCACCTGCTCGCCGCCACGGGGCCGGACGCCGGGGCCCGGCTGCGCGCCGAACGCGCCGCCGAGGGGTGGGAGTCGGCGGACGTGGGGATCGCCGGGGACGCGGCGGCCGTGGCCGAGGCCGTGCGGGGGCTGGCGGAGGCGGGCGCGGACACCGTCGTGCTGCAGCCGACCGCGGACGAGCCGGACCCGGAGGGCTTCGTGCGCTTCGCCGCCGAGGAGGTCCGGCCGCTGGTGGGGTGAGCGGAGCGGGGGCGTTGTCAGTGGTGGCTGTCACACTGCACCGCATGACCGACGAACACGGCGCCGTGCGCCTGCGGGATGTCACGGACGACGACCTGGAGAGCCTTTTCGCCTTCGAGCACGACCCGGAGGCCGTCCGGCGTTCGAGGTTCGCGCCCCGGCCGCGGGAGGCGTTCTTCCGGCACTGGCGGGAGCGGGTGCTGGGCGATCCGGACTGCCTGGTGCGGACGGTCGCCGTGGGCGGGGAGGTCGCCGGGAGCGTCGTGTCGTGGACCCAGGGCGGGCGGCGCTTCGTCGGCTACTGGCTCGGGCGGCCGTTCTGGGGCCGCGGGGTGGGCACCCGGGCGCTCGGCCTGTTCCTGGAGCTGGATCGCGTCCGCCCGCTGTTCGCCGACCCCTTCGCCGGCAACACCGCCTCCGTCCGGCTGCTGGAGCGGCACGGCTTCGAGCGGGTCGGCACGGTCCGGCACGGGGAGGACGAGCACGTGCTCCTCGCCCTCGGACAGGCCCCGGAAACCGCGGAAACCGCCGCGTGACGCTGTGACGTGCGACGGCCCCGATCCGGCGGAGGGGCCGTTCGCCGCGCACAGCGCCCGGCCTCTGTTCGGCATCCCGTCGACCCGCGACGAGCCGGTGCACAAGCCGGTGCACAAGCCGGAGCGCGGGTCGGAGGTCCGGCGGAAGCGGCAATCCGGGTGAAAGCGGATCGTCGTTCACCTGGAGTTCTCCCAAGGTTTCCACATCGTTATCGAGGTCGGTTCCCCTCCGTCTCACCCGTCACTTAAGTTCAGACCAAGGTAATTCGCGCCAGCAAAGCTGTGCGGGCGGGGCCGCGCAGTGGAGGGGACTGCGCGGCCCCGTGAAACCGCGTGATCTTCATTCGGACGCAGAGCGGAATCGTCAAATCACCGTTCGCTGGTCGCGTCGCCCGTCGGGGGGACGCCGGGGCGACTCGCCGACGCGCCCCGAGATGGCGCAATTCTTGTGAATTCCATCGCATCGCGCCGGATTCGCCTGGGATTCCGTTGTGAATCAGCCAGGAGACACCGCTGAATCCAGCATTCCGCGACCACCGCGCCGTTGTCGATCGATTCCGGAGAGTAGTTGTGGCGCGCCGAAGCACCCACCCGCCCTTACAAAGGGTTATGGTGGAAACCCCCCCTCGGGCCGGTCCGTCTCCCCCCCACGGACCGGCCCGTTTTTCTGTCCCCGTCCCGGAACCCCCCGGCCGGGTCCCGGCGTCCCACCGCAGGGACGGGAACCGCGGTCCGCGGCGGCGGAGCGCACGGGCCCGCACCCGAACCCCGGACCGGGACCAAGTCCGCGGCAGCGGTAGGCTCAACGGCTCCGGCATCCACTACCCCGCGCCCAACCCCCGGAGGGTCACGTGAACCTGCGCGACAAGCTGCGCGGCCTGCTCGTCAGGCTCTACGCACGCCGGGTGGAAGGCCACCTGGACCACGCTCAGGTGCCCAAGCACATCGGCGTGATCATGGACGGCAACCGCCGCTGGGCGAAGGCGAGCGGCTCCAGCACCGTGCACGGCCACCGGGCCGGAGCCGAGAAGATCGAGGAGTTCCTCGGCTGGTGCACCGAGACCGACGTCGAGGTCGTCACCCTGTGGCTGCTGTCCACGGACAACTTCGACCGGCCGCAGGAGGAGCTCGTCCCGCTCCTCGGCATCATCGAGGACGTCGTCCGCACCCTCGCCGCCGACGGCCGCTGGCGCGTCCACCACGTCGGCACGATGGACCTGCTGCCGGCCGGCATGCAGCGCACCCTGAAGGAGGCCGAGGAGGCCACCGCCCACATCGACGGGATACTCGTCAACGTGGCCATCGGATACGGCGGCCGCCAGGAGATCGCCGACGCCGTCCGCTCCATGGTGCACGACGCCCGCGACAAGGGCATGTCGATGGAGGAGCTCGCCGAGTCCGTCACCGTCGACCTGATCGGCCGCCACCTGTACACCGGCGACCAGCCCGATCCGGACCTGGTGATCCGCACCAGCGGCGAACAGCGGCTGTCCGGATTCATGCTCTGGCAGACGGCGCACTCCGAGTACTACTTCTGCGAGGTCTTCTGGCCGGCCTTCCGGAAGGTGGACTTCCTGCGCGCCCTGCGCGACTACGCCGCACGTCACCGCCGCTACGGCGGCTGACCAGCCGTATCGCCCCGTCGCCGCCGGTGACGGGGCGTCGTCGTATACCCCGATCCGGGGGAACGTAACGAGAGGTTCACCGGCGCGCCGTTGGCCGCAATTGCATGGCGGCGCGCGTTCGAGGGCATAAGGCAGACAGGTCGACACCCGAACCACGGGTGTCGGATCTCAGCGGGCGGCAGGGCCGTCCGCCCGGGAGGCCCTTTGCACCAGCCCGATCGTGCGGCCGCCGCACGGACGACGAGGCGGAGGGCCGGTTCTCGGCCCGTGCAGGGCGGCCGACGACCGGCCCGGATCTCCCCGCCCTGCCGGGCAGGGACGTCCCGCCCTCCCGGCCCGGCTTCCACTCCGTCGCTCCCCGACCTCTTCCGAGGGGGTACGTCCTTCCGTGGTGACCAGCACAAAGCGCCACAAGCCAGACCGGCGCACCTATGTCCTCGACACCAGCGTCCTGCTGTCCGACCCGAACGCCCTGACCCGCTTCGACGAGCACGAGGTCGTGCTCCCCATCGTGGTGGTCACGGAGCTGGAGGCCAAGCGGCACCATCCCGAACTCGGCTACTTCGCCCGCCAGGCGCTGCGCCTGCTGGACGACTACCGGGTGAAGTACGGTCGCCTCGACGCCCCCATCCCGACCGGGGAACTCGGCGGAACGGTGCGTGTCGAGCTCAACCACTCGGACCCCGGCGTGCTGCCCACCGGCTACCGCCTGGGGGACAACGACTCCCGCATCCTCGCGGTGGCCCGCAACCTGCAGGCCGAGGGGTTCGACGTCACCGTCGTGTCGAAGGACCTGCCGCTGAGGATCAAGGCGTCCTCCGTCGGGCTCCTCGCCGAGGAGTACCGGGCCGAACTGGCCATCACGGAGAACTCCGGCTGGACCGGCATGGCCGAACTCACCCTTCCGGCCGAACAGGTGGACGTCCTCTTCGAGGAGGGGCGCCTGCACGTCCCGGAGGCCGCCGAACTGCCCGTGCACACCGGCCTGACCATCCAGTCCGAGCGCGGCAAGGCGCTCGGCCGGGTCACCGCCGACGGTGACGTCCGCCTGGTGCGCGGCGACCGGGAGGCGTTCGGCGTCAAGGGACGCAGCGCCGAGCAGCGGATCGCGCTCGACCTGCTGCTCGACCCGGACGTCGGCATCGTCTCGATGGGCGGCCGGGCCGGCACCGGCAAGTCGGCGCTGGCGCTGTGCGCGGGACTGGAGGCGGTGCTGGAGCGCCGTCAGCACCAGAAGGTGATGGTCTTCCGTCCGCTGTACGCGGTCGGCGGGCAGGAGCTGGGCTATCTGCCGGGCACCGAGGCGGAGAAGATGAGCCCGTGGGCGCAGGCAGTCTTCGACACCCTGTCCGCGGTCACCAGCCGCGAGGTCATCGAGGAGGTCACCGCGCGCGGGATGCTGGAGGTGCTCCCGCTCACCCACATCCGCGGGCGCTCGCTGCACGACGCCTTCGTGATCGTGGACGAGGCGCAGTCGCTGGAGCGGAACGTCCTGCTGACCGTTCTGTCCCGGATCGGGGCCAACTCCCGGGTGGTGCTCACCCATGACGTGGCGCAGCGGGACAATCTGCGCGTCGGCCGCTACGACGGCGTGGTCGCCGTCGTGGAGAAGCTCAAGGGCCACCCCCTCTTCGCCCATGTCACGCTCACGCGGTCCGAGAGGTCCCAGATCGCGGCCCTCGTGACCGAGATGCTGGAGGAAGGCCACATCTGACCCTGGGTCACCTCCGACCCTGGAGGACGCGCAGTTGGCGCCGTCCGGCAAAGGCACAAGAGCCTAGCCGGGCGGTGCCTTCGTGTGTGGCCGTTTTCCTGAAATCCCCAGGGCCAAACGGGATGTGAGCTTTCACACTCACCACAGAATTGCCACGCGGCGTCCGGTTACGGCAGAGTCTCACTCCTGTCAGGCCCCGCATACGACACAGCTGTACCCCCAGCGGTACGACAGCACCGGAACACCACCAATTCCATAGCGTCCGTCGTATGCCGCCCGAGCACCACGCGGCGCTCCCCGTGAGGGAGTTGCCCACCGGGCCCGTGCCTCCCGTGACCCCGCAGTTGGGAGGCCAGTGTCAGGGGCACGATTGCGTCCGCCAGGGTCACCGAAGCGGGCGATGCTGGAAGGAAACCGTGTGAGCCGGATTTCGGTCCGGGGATTCGCAGTGGCCTCGGCCACCGCGGTCACCGCTGTCGGAAGCGTCGTCGGCGTTGCCTCGGGCAGCACCGCGCAGACCAACGACGCCGAGGCGACGGCAGCCGACACCACGCTCCTCGCGGAGATACCCGCGGGTCAGCAGGCGCAGGTCCAGACCGCGTCCCTGACGCAGCAGGCCGACGCCCAGGCCATCGCCGCGGACGCGAGCGCCAAGAAGGACGCCGAGGCGGCGGCCCGCAAGGCCGCGGCCGAGACCGCGATCGCGAAGAAGCAAGCCGCCGAGAAGGCGGCCAAGGCGGCGAAGGCGGCCGAGGAAGCCGCCAAGGAGCACGTCGAGGCGAAGGCGGCGGCCAGCCGTGACGACGTCCGCGACACCTCCAGCTTCCCCACCCAGAGCAGCTACACGGTCGCGCAGATCCAGGCGATGGCGCGTCAGATGGTGGCCGGCGGCCAGTTCCAGTGCTTCAGCAACATCGTGGACCACGAGTCCAGCTGGAACTACCAGGCGGTCAACGCCTCCTCCGGCGCCTACGGTCTCTTCCAGGCCCTGCCCGCCGGCAAGTACGCCTCCGCCGGCGCCGACTGGCGGACCAACCCGGCGACCCAGATCAAGTGGGGCCTCAACTACATGAACGAGCGCTACGGCAGTCCCTGCCAGGCCTGGTCGTTCTGGCAGGCCAACCACTGGTACTAGGCCGTCGGCCCCGCGCAGCCCCTCCCCCTCCCCGGGTGAGGGGCTTTCGCCCTGTACGGTCGTATGCGAACGACTCCAGGGGGGAGTGGTGGCGAGCACCCGGGGACGCGGGGGAAGAGGACGGATCATGTCGCGAGTGCCAGGGTGGCTCGGCCGGCTGGGAGCCGGCCTCACCCAGATGAGCGAGCGCCTGAACGAGCGCCGGGCCGAGGCCGAGCAGGACGACACCGAGCCCGCGGTGCCGGAGCCGGACGGCGTGCCCGCCGCCGGCTCGGTGCCGTCCGCGCGCCGTCCCGCGGCGCCCCCCGGTCCCCGCCCCGACCCGGCCGAGGCCGTGCCCTGGGGGGTGCGGGTCGCCGCCGAGGCCGGCTGGCGGCTGCTGGTGCTGGCCGGCACCGTGTGGGTGCTGATGCGGGTCATCAGCGCCGTCCAGCTGGTCGTCCTGGCCTTCGTCATCGCCCTGCTGGTCACCGCGCTGCTCCAGCCGACGGTCGCCCGTCTCACCCGCCGCGGGGTGCCGCACGGCCCGGCCACCGCGCTCACCGCCATCAGCGGCTTCGTGGTCATCGGCCTGATGGGCTGGTTCGTGACCTGGCAGGTCATGGAGAACATCGACACGCTCTCCAGCCAGATCCAGAACGGCATCGACGACCTGCGCAACTGGCTGCTGAAGAGCCCGTTCCACGTCACCGACAAGCAGATCAACCAGATCGCGAAGAGCCTCCGCGAGGCGATCGGTGCCAACACCGACCAGATCACCTCCGCGGGCCTGGAGGGCGTCCAGGTCATCGTGGAGGCCCTCACCGGCATCCTGCTGGTGTTCTTCTCGACGCTGTTCCTGCTCTACGACGGCAGGCGCATCTGGGAGTGGTTCCTGCGGCTGGTGCCCGCCGCCGCACGTCCGGGCGTGGCCGGCGCCGGCCCGCGGGCCTGGCGCACCCTGACCGCCTACGTCCGCGGCACGGTCCTGGTCGCCCTCATCGACGCCGTCTTCATCGGCATCGGCATCTACTTCCTGGACGTGCCGATGGCCGTCCCGCTCGCCGTCTTCATCTTCCTGTTCTCGTTCATCCCCCTGGTGGGCGCGGTCGCCTCCGGCGCGCTCGCGGTGATCGTGGCACTGGTCACCCAGGGCGTCTTCACGGCGGTCATGACGCTCGTGGTCGTCCTGGCGGTCCAGCAGATCGAGGGGCACGTCCTGCAGCCGTTCATCCTCGGCCGCGCGGTCCGTGTCCACCCGCTGGCCGTCGTCCTGACCGTGGCGGCCGGCGGCATGGTGGCCGGGATCGGCGGCGCGGTGGTGGCCGTGCCGCTGGTGGCGGTGACCAACACGGTGGTGGGCTACCTCCGGCGGTACGCGCAGGAGCAGCAGCCGGCGGGCGACGGCCGGCTCCCGGACCGTCCGGAGGCCGCGGACGAGGCCGTCCCCGAGGGAGGAACCGGGGGCGCGGCTCTCGACGACGTCCCGGTGAACGCCGAGAACCCCGCCCACCAGAAGTGAGCGGGGTCCCCGGACGGCGGACTACTCGGCCAGCACGGCCTCGGCGTCCAGGGTGACGCCGACCGCCTGCACCACAGAGGCGATCTTGAACGCCTCCTGGATGGTCTCGCGCTCCACGCCGGCCTTGCGCAGCACCTGCTCGTGCGAGTCCAGGCACATGCCGCAGCCGTTGATCGCGGAGACCGCGAAGGACCACAGCTCGAAGTCGACCTTGTCGACGCCCGGGTTGCCGATGACGTTCATCCGCAGGCCCGCGCGCAGGCTGCCGTACTCGTGGTCGGACAGCAGGTGCCGGGTGCGGTAGAAGACGTTGTTCATCGCCATCACGGCGGCGGCCGCCTTGGCGGCCTGGTACGCCTCGGGCGACAGGTTCGCCTTCGCCTCCGGCTCCAGCTCACGCAGCACGATCGGGGAGCGGGAGGCGATGGCGGTCGCCAGCACCGTGCCCCACAGCTGCTGCGCCGACAGCTCCGAATTGCCGATGACCGAGCCGAGGTTGAGCTTCAGGTCCTTGGCGTAGTCCGGTACGCGGGACTTCAGGGAGTCGAGCGACACGGGTCACTCACCAGCCAGCAGCGCGACCGGGTCGAGGGTCTGCTCGCCCTTGGTCCAGTTGCACGGGCACAGCTCGTCGGTCTGCAGGGCGTCCAGGACCCGCAGGACCTCCTTGGGGTTGCGGCCCACGGAACCGGCGGTGACCATCGTGAACTGGATCTCGTGGTTCGGGTCGACGATGAAGACCGCGCGCTGCGCGTAGCCGTCCTCGCCCTCGATGCCGAGGTCGCGCATCAGCTCGTGCTTGGGGTCCGCCATCATCGGGAACGGCAGGTCGGTCAGGTCCGGGTGGTCCTTGCGCCAGGCGTGGTGGACGAACTCGGAGTCACCGGAGAAGCCGAGGATCTGGGCGTCGCGGTCGGCGAACTCGTCGTTCAGCTTCCCGAACGCGGCGATCTCGGTCGGGCACACGAAGGTGAAGTCCTTGGGCCAGGCGAAGACCACGAGCCACTTGCCCTCGTAGGACTTGTGGTTGATCTGCTCGAACTCCTTGCCCTTCTCCAGCGAGACGCAGGCGGTCAGATCGAACTCGGGGAACTTGTCACCGACAGTGAGCACACGCTCTCCTTGCAGCGAAGAAACGTCCCTGATGGGGCGTTTCCCTTGGGTTGGACGTTGTCGATGTTGGCACAGGGTGCATTGATTCGGGAAATAGCTACACTCGGTCGTGTTGATCGGAGGTAGCTATCAGTGACGATGGGTAACGGCAAGCGGAGGCAGCCCAGTCTGGCGCAGCTGCGGGCCTTCGCCGCCGTGGCGGAGCACCTGCACTTCCGGGACGCGGCGGCGGCCATAGGCATGAGCCAGCCCGCCCTGTCCGGCGCGGTCTCGGCCCTGGAGGAGAACCTCGGGGTGACCCTCCTCGAGCGTACGACGCGCAAGGTGCTGCTCTCGCCCGCGGGCGAGCGGCTGGCCGTGCGGGCCAAGGCGGTGCTGGACGCGGTGGGGGCGCTGCTGGAGGAGGCCGAGGCGGTCCGGGCGCCGTTCACCGGGGCGCTGCGGCTCGGGGTCATCCCGACGGTCGCGCCGTACCTGCTGCCCGCCGTGCTGCGGCTGGTGCACGAGCGGTACCCGCACCTCGACCTGCAGGTGCACGAGGAGCAGACCGCAAGCCTGATCGACGGCCTGACCTCCGGACGGCTCGACCTGCTGCTGCTCGCCGTCCCGCTCGGTGTGCCCGGCGTCGTCGAACTGCCCCTGTTCGACGAGGACTTCGTGCTCGTCACCCCGCTCGACCATCGGCTCGGCGGCCGCGAGGGCATCCCGCGGGAGGCCCTCAGGGAACTGAACCTGCTCCTGCTGGACGAGGGCCACTGCCTGCGCGACCAGGCGCTGGACATCTGTCGGGAGGCGGGCCGCGAGGACGCGCCGGTCACCACCACCGCCGCCGGCCTGTCGACGCTGGTCCAGCTGGTGGCCGGCGGCCTCGGCTGCACCCTGCTCCCGCGCACCGCGCTGAAGCTGGAGACCGCCCGCAGCAGCCAGTTGCTGACCGGCTACTTCGCCGAGCCCGCCCCGAGCCGCCGGGTCGCCTTCGCCATGCGGGCCGGCGCCGCCCGGGCCGCCGAGTACGAGGAACTGGCCGCGGCCTTGCGCCAGGCGCTGCGCACGCTGCCGGTGCGCGTGCTCGAAGGCGCCGGGCAGCGCGACGGAGAGGGCGGCGGAGAGGGCGGCGGGGAGGGCGGCGCGACGGCGTCCGCCCGCGCGCGCACCGGCCCTCCCGGCCCCTCGGCGGCTTCCCCGCGGCCTACTCGGTGTGCAGCCCTTCCGGCCGCATCAGCCGCAGCAGAGGAGGCAGGCTCAGCAGCGTGACCGTGAGGACCACCGCGGCGCCGGCCCCGGTCATCGCCAGCACGCTCGCCCAGTCGACGGCCACCGGCGTGTCCGTCATCCGCAGCAGCACCGTGCCGAGGGCCAGGCCCACCGCCGCGGCCAGCAGCAGGCCGAGGGCGATCGGCACCGCCGTCTGCCACAGCACCGACAGGCCCAGTGTGCGGCGCCGGGTGCCGAAGGCGACCAGCGAGGACAGCAGCCTGCGCCGCTCGCGCAACTGCTCCAGCTGGGACACCAGCAGGCTCGCCCCGATCAGCGCCAGCACGCAGACCGCGCCGATGAACAGGCCGGTGCGCAGGGAGGCGTACCGGCCGGACCGCTCGGTGGCCGCCCAGGTCCAGGTGTAGGCGAGCGGGTCCACCCGGGCGGCGGTGGTGCGCACGTACTCCTCGGCGTCCGGCACCGACTCGTCCAGGCGCAGGTACGCCCGGCCGCGCAGCGTGGGGGCGGCCCCGGCGGGCAGGGCGGCCGGGGTGGCGAGCAGGCCGCTGGGGTCGCTCTGCAGCGCGTCCCGGCGCACGGTGACCCGCGCCACCGTGGCCGGCAGCGTCCAGGCGACCTCCCGGCCGCGCAGGTCGCCCGTCGTGGGGTCGATCCACAGCCGCGTGCCCGGCCGCATCAGGGGCCGGAGCTCGTCCTGGTACCCGGCGTCGCCGTGCGGGTCGTGCACGGCGAACACGTCGCCGTCGCGGCAGGAGGGCAGGTCGGCGACCTCCCGGAGCGCGGCGCAGTCGCCGACGGTGACGCCGGCCAGGTGCTCGGGGTCCCGGCGCTCGCCGGCGACCTGTCCGCTGGACAGCGTCACCGCCGTCCGCACGCCCTCGGTCCGGGCGAAGGCGGCGCGTGCGGCGGCCGGCCGGCCCCGGTCGGAAAGCATGACCTCCATGCGGGCCCGGGCGGGGTCCTTCCCGGTCTCCCGGGTGTACTGGCCCTGCACGCCCGCGAACAGCATCTGCAGCGCGATCGCCCCGGCCACGGCCACCGCGATGCCGTTGACCGTGCGGGCCGCCGTCCCGCTGCTCATCTGCAGGCGCCGCACGGCCAGTTGCCAGGAGACCGAGCCTCCGCCGAGCCGGCCGACGACCGCTTCCACGAGCCACGGGAGCAGCGCGGTCACGCCGACGAGCAGCAGCAGCACCCCGCCGACGACCAGGAACGCGTTGAAGTCGCCGTGGGTGCGGCCGTTCCCGAGCATCGGGTACAGCATCGCCAGGCCCACGAGGGGCGGCAGCAGGCGCCACCACAGGCGCCGCCGGGCCTGCCCGGCCGTGCGCACCACGCCGAGCGGCTCGACCGCCACCCCGCGCATCGCGAGCAGCGTCACCAGCACGGCGGACGCCGGAACCGCCACCGCGACCAGCGCGACCAGCGCCGGTGAGGGATCCAGATAGGCCGGGAAGAAGCTTTCCCCCAGCACCTCGACGTCTCCCGCAGCCTGGCGTCCCATCAGGAAGAACCCCGTACCGACGGCCAGCCCGAGCAGCGATCCGGCCAGCGCCTCGCCGGCCGCGATCCGGCGGGTCGTGCGGCTGTCGGCGCCCACCAGCCGCAGCGCGGCCAGCCGGCGGTCGCGGCGCTCGCCGCCGAACCGCACGGCCGCGGCGATGAACACGGCGACCGGCATCAGCAGCACCACGAAGACGACCAGCGTCATCATCATGAGCACCGGGTCGGTCTCCTCCGGGACCGGATCGGGGTCGCCGAACGCGCTGATCCGGTCCACCCGGGTGCCGCCCGAGTGCGGCTTGAGGCCCTCGGCGCCCGCGTAGTAGGCGAGTTCGCGCGAGCCGATCAGCCCGCTCTCGCCGATGGTCCCGGTGACCCGGTACGGGATCCGCTCGCGCAGCAGCTCCCCCCCGTCCGAGGCGAGCAGCCTCTTCAGCGCGGGGGAGACGACCATCTCGCCCTTCGCCGGGAGGCGGCCGACGCCGGGGGGCAGCGGCGCCTTCGCGCCCTCCGGCTCCAGCAGCCGGCCGCGGACGCTCCTGCCGTGCCACTCGGTGTCGGTGACCGCGACCAGCACGGTGTTCTCGGCCTCGGCGACCGTGTAGGCGGCCGAGTAGTCATGACGGGCTTCCTCCACCCGGTGCCGGGCGGCCAGGATGCTGGGCAGCGCCGTCGTGAGCAGCAGCAGGGACACGCCCAGGCCGACGCCGACGGCCGTCAGCAGCGTCCGGACCCAGCCCTCGCGCCCGCCGGTGAAGGCGAACCGGACGCCCATGCCCAGGTCCCGGCCCCACCGCCGCACGTTCATATCGCCCGCTCCATGTCCCGGGACCTGCCGTCGCGCACGACGATCTCCCGGTCCGACCACGCGGCCACCCGGGCCTCGTGCGTGACCAGCACGACGGCCGCGTTGGTCGAGCGGGCGGCGTCGGTCAGCAGTTCCATCACCCGTTCGCCGTTGAGGGAGTCGAGCGCGCCGGTGGGCTCGTCGGCGAACAGCACCCGCGGCCCGGTCACCAGCGCCCGCGCCACCGCCACCCGCTGGCCCTGGCCGCCGGAGACCTCGCCGGGCCGCTTGTCGCGCAGGTCGTCCACCTCCAGGCGTTCCATCCAGGTGAGCGCGGCTCGCTCGGCCGCCTTGCGGGAGCGGCCGTTCAGGCGCAGCGGGAGCGCCACGTTCTCCACGCAGGTCAGCTCGGGCACGAGCTGGCCGAACTGGAAGACGAAGCCGAACTCGCTGCGGCGCAGCGCGCTGCGCGCGGCGTCGCTCAGGCCGGCCAGTTCGCGGCCGTCGTAGGTGACGGAGCCGGAGTCGGGCGGCACGATCCCGGCGAGGCAGTGCAGCAGCGTCGACTTGCCGGACCCGGAGGGGCCCATCACGGCGACGACCTCGCCGGGGTGGATGGAGAAGGCGGCGCCGTCGAGGGCGACCGTGGGGCCGTAGGACTTGCGCAGGTTCTCGGCGGCGAGCAGGGAGCCCGGGGGAGGAGTCATCGGGCCACCGCCGCACGGAGCTTGTCGAGGCGCGCCGCGGTCAGTTCCAGCCAGCGCAGGTCGGCCTCCAGGTGGAACAGGGCGTGGTCGCAGATCAGCTGGTCGGCGAGGTCGCCCTTGCGCTTGCGGTCGGTCAGGATCCGCATGCTGCGCAGGTGCTCGGCGCGCTGGGCGTCGAGGACGGTGGAGGCGTCGCGGTGGGTGAGGAGGGCGAGGACGACCTTGGTGTACAGGGTCGACTGGAGGTACTCCTCCGGCTTCTCGGGGGTGGCGAGCCAGCGCTCGACGTCGGTGACGCCGGCGTCGGTGATGGCGTACCGCTTGCGCTCGGGCCCGCCGCCCGCCTCGATCCCGTCGACCTCCACGAGGCCGTGCTTCAGCAGCCGGGACATCGTGGAGTAGACCTGGCCGTAGTGCAGCGGCCGGTCGTGACCGAACTTCTCGTCGAAGGCCCGCTTGAGGTCGTAGCCGTGGCGCGGGCCGGACTCAAGGAGCCCCAGGAGGGTGTGACCGATGGACATGCACCGCACTCTACACACGGTGTATACGCCGTGTGTATAGGCGGCGCGGGCCGGGGCCGCCCGGGGGTGCGGCGGTGCAGGTGGGAGACGGTTGTCACGGTTCCGACACGGGCGGCCGGCCGCGCCGGGGCAGCGGGCCCGTGTCCTTCGGCAGCCGGCCCGCCTCCGCGAGCGCCTTGCGCAGCAGGAACTCGATCTGCGCGTTGGCCGAGCGCAGCTCGTCCCCGGCCCACCGCGCCAACGCCTCGTACACCGACGGGTCCAGCCGCAGCAGCACCTGCTTGCGCTGCTGCGGCCGGCGCTTCGGGGTTCCCGAGGGATCCGTCACTGGTAGAGCGTCCCGGTGTTGAGGACCGGCTGCGGGGCCCGGTCACCGCACAGGACCACCATCAGGTTCGACACCATCGCCGCCTTCCGTTCCTCGTCCAGCTCCACCATGTCCGCCTCCGCGATCCTGGCCAGCGCCGCCTCGACCATCCCCACGGCGCCGTCGACGATCTGCCGCCGGGCCGCGACGACCGCGCCGGCCTGCTGCCGCTGGAGCATCGCCGAGGCGATCTCGGGAGCGTACGCGAGGTGGGTGAAGCGCGACTCGATGATCTGCACGCCGGCCGCCTCCACCCGCGCCTGCAGTTCGACGGCCAGCTTCTCGGTGATCTCCTCGGCGTTGCCGCGCAGGGAGAGGCCGTCCTCGTCATGGGCGTCGTACGGGTACTCGATGGCGATGTGCCGCACGGCCGTCTCGGTCTGCGTGGCGACGAACTCGGTGAAGTCGTCCACCTCGAAGGTGGCCTGCGCGGTGTCCCGCACCTTCCACACCACGACCGCCGCCAGCTCGATCGGGTTGCCGTAGGCGTCGTTGACCTTCAGCACGGCGGTCTCGTGGTTGCGCACCCGGGTGGAGATCCGGGTCCGCGAGGTGAAGGGGTTCACCCAGCGCAGGCCGTCCTGCCGGATCGTGCCGCGGTAGCGGCCGAAGAGCTGGACGACGCGGGCCTCGCCCGGCGCGACCGTGTTCAGGCCGCGCATAGCGATCAGGGACGCCAGGAGGACGGCGATCCCGGCGACTATGAGCCCGCCCTCGGCGCCGGGGGAGGAGGCCGCCCCCGAGGCGGCGAACAGGGCGGCCGCGGCGCCGAGCCCGACCAGCCCCAGCAGCAGGGCGAGCCCGCCGCCGATGCTGTGGGCGGGGAACTCCCGCACCCGCGGGGCGGGCATCTCGGGGACGTCGGCGGTGGCGGCCGGCTCGGGCGTGGACATGGGGGACCCCCGGTTCTCGTGTCGCTCGGCCCGGTGCGGGCCGAGCCTCGGTGTGTTCTAGCTCTGTTCTAGCTAAGTGATAGCACTTTAGCTCGCCAGGCAACCCTGGGCCAGCGTCTGCCGTCGGTTCCCTTGGGGCGGGTGCTGATTCTCACGTCCGTAAAAGAGCGGATCGGACGTCCTTTGTCATATAGAGGGGTGTTAGCTTTCGGAGCTGACCCCACGACGGAAGCGAGTTCACAGACTCATGGGACGAGCGGAAGAGAGACGAGCGCGGCAGCGCGGTGGCCACCGCGCGGCGCCCCGGCGCCGCCGCTCCACCCCCGCCGCCGCGACCACGGCCGCGGCCGGCGCCGGGCGCACCGCCACGGCCGCCGGCAGACCGGCCGGAGGCCTCATACGCCGGATGTTCACCTGGAAGAGGGTCCTCGGGACCTTCTTCGGGACGTGCCTGCTGGCCATCGCGGCCTTCATCGGCCTCTACCTGTACGTCGACATACCCCCGGGCAACGCCGCCGCCCAGCGGCAGAGCAACGTCTACAAGTACAGTGACGGAACGATCCTGGCCCGCAGCGGCGAGGTCAACCGGGAGATCGTCGACCTGGCCAAGGTGCCCCGCAAGGTCCAGCTGACCTTCGTCGCCGCCGAGAACAAGAGCTTCTACCACGACGTCGGCGTCGACTTCCGGGGCACCGCCCGCGGCCTGATCAACACCGTGGCCGGGCGGGGCAAGCAGGGCGGTTCCACGATCACCCAGCAGTACGTCAAGAACTACTACCTCAACCAGGACCAGACCGTCACGCGCAAGCTGAAGGAACTGGTCATCGCGCTGAAGGTGGACCGCGAGAAGTCCAAGGACGACATCCTCGCCGGCTACATCAACACCAGCTACTACGGCCGCAACGCCTACGGCATCCAGGCCGCCGCCCAGGCCTACTTCCACGTCGACGCCGAGGACCTCAAGGTCGAGCAGGGCGCCTACCTCGCCGCGCTCCTCCAGGCGCCGAGCCAGTACGACTGGGCGGTCGCGACCCCCACCGGCAAGCGGCTGGTCACCCAGCGCTGGAACTACGTCCTGGACAACATGGTCGAGGAGGGCTGGCTGTCCAAGTCCCGGCGCGAGGCCATGCACTTCCCCCAGATCAAGGAACCCAGGGGCGCCCCGGGCCTCGGCGGGCAGAAGGGCTACCTGGTCGAACTCGCCAACCAGCAGCTCGAACAGCAGCTCATGGAACAGCAGGGCCTGACCCGGTCCCAGGCGGAGAACGCGGTCGTCGAGAAGGGCTGGACCATCACCCTCAACATCGACCGGAAGAAGCAGGCCACGCTGGAGAAGGCCGTCAAGACCCAGTTGACCGCCAGACTCGATCCCAGGAAACGCAAGGTCGACGGCGCCGTCCAGGCCGGCGCCGTCTCCGTCGACCCCGCGACCGGCCGGATCGTCGCGCTGTACGGCGGCCGGGACTACTACGCGCACTACTTCGACAACGCCACCCGCCGGGACTACCAGCCCGCCTCGACGTTCAAGCCCGTCATCCTCGCCGCCGCCCTGGAGGAGGACGCCACCACGCAGGACGGCAAGCCGATCACCGCCGACACCCTCTACGACGGCACCAGCCGCCGCCCGGTGCTGGACCACGGCGCCGAGGTCGGCTTCGCCCCGCCGAACGAGGACGACGTCAGCTACGACGACATCACCGTCCAGCAGGCCATGAACAAGTCCGTCAACTCCGTCTTCGCGCAGATGGGCGTCGACGTGGGCATGGACAAGGTCATGAGCACGGCCGGCAAGCTCGGCATGGACACCAAGGGCATGCAGGCGGTGCCCGCCCAGACCCTCGGCTCCATGGGCGCCAGCCCCCTGGAGATGGCCGGGATCTACGCCACCTTCGCCAACCACGGCCACAAGGTGACCCCGACGATCGTCAAGTCGGCGGAGCAGAAGGGCCGCAGCACCACGATGCCCAGCCCGGTCGGCGGACCGGTCATCAGCCGCACCACCGCCGACACGGTCACCTCCGTCCTCACCGGCGTGGTCGACGACGGCACCGCCCGGCGGTCCGTGGCGGACAACCCGCTGCGCGACGGCCAGCAGGTCGCCGGCAAGACCGGCACCTCCGACGAGGACAAGTCGGCCTGGTTCACCGGCTACACCCCCGACCTGGTCACCTCCGTCGGACTGTTCGGCGAGGACCCGAAGACCAAGGCCCATGTGTCCCTGACCGGCGCCACCGGCCTGATCCCGCCCCCCGGCCGCATCAACGGCGGCGGCTACCCGGCGCAGATCTGGGCCGCCTACACCTTCGGCGTGACGGACAGGGCGGCGTTCCACCTGCAGACCCGGCAGGGCGCGGCCGTCGCGCCGACCGAGACGCCGACCCGCACCCCCACCCCGTCGCGGACCCCGTCGCGGACGCCGAGCAGCGCGCCGCCGACCTCGCCGTCGCCGTCGCGGACACCGTCCGGCACCCCGTCGCGGACACCGTCCCGGACGCCCTCGCAGACCCCGTCCCAGACCCCGACCACCGCACCGCCGACCACCCCCGGCGGCACGGACGAACCGCTCGACCCCAAGCCCGGCCTCGGCCTCGGCCGGTAACGGCACACACGCGGGGGCGCCCGGATGCTCCGGGCGCCCCCGCTTGTGTGCCACAGTCGGGACTCAGGCCGGGCTCAGCCCCGGTTCAGCTCGAACCACACCACCTTGCCGGTGCTCAGCCGGGTCGCGCCCCAGCGCCGGGCCAGCCTGTTGACCAGGTACAGGCCCCGCCCGCCCTCGTCCGTGGCCCGGGCCTGCCGCAGACGCGGCAGCTGCGGCACGTCGTCGCCCACCTCGCAGCGCAGCACGTCCGTACGCAGCAGCCGCAGGGTCACCGGCCGGGACGCGTACCGCACGGCGTTCGTGACCACCTCGCTGACCAGCAGCTCCACCGAGTCCGTCAGCTCCTCCAGGTCCCAGCGGGAGAGCGCGCGCCGGGCCAGCCGGCGGGCCTGGCCGGGAGCGGAGTCCTCCGGCTCCAGCGTCCAGTACGCGACGTCGCTCGGGGCGATCCCGTCGAAACGCGCCGCCAGCAGCGCGATGTCGTCGTCCCGGTCGCCCGGGCCGAGCATGTCCAGCACCTCGTCGCACAGCGCTTCCAGCGGCGGCGGATGGTCCGGGCCGGTCAGCTGGGCGGTCGCGGCCAGCTTCTCCCGCAGCTGCTCGATGCCGGTCCACACGTCCCGCAGCCGCGACTCCACCAGACCGTCGGTGTACAGCAGCAGCGTCCCGCCCGCCGGCGCGTCCAGCTCGACCGCCTCGAAGTCCACCCCGCCCACGCCGATCGGCGCGCCCGGCGGCACCCGCAGCACCTCGGCCCGACCGCCCAGGTGCAGCAGCACGGGCGGCGGATGACCGGCGTTGGCGATCGTGATGCGGTGCGTGACCGGGTCGTAGACCGCGTACAGACAGGTCGCCATGCGGTCCGTGCCCAGCCGCTGCGCCTGCTCGTCCAGGTGGTGCAGGACCTCCTGCGGCGGCAGGTCCAGCCCGGCCAGGGTCTGGGCCGTCGTCCGGAGCTGGCCCATGATCGCAGCCGACGTCATCGAATGACCCATGACGTCCCCGACGACCAGCGCGACCCGGCTGCCGGGCAGCGGGATCGCGTCGTACCAGTCGCCGCCCACCCGCGCGGTCTCCGCCGCCGGCAGGTACCGCGAGGCCAGCCGGACACCGGTCGGCCGTGGCAGCGTCTCGGGCAGCATGGTGCGCTGCAGCTCGTCGGCGATGTACGCCTCACGGCCGTACAGCACCGCCTTGTCGATGCCGAGCGCGCTGTGCGTGGCCAGCTGCGCGGCCACCAGCAGATCGTCCGCCTCGAACGCCGGCCGGTCCGGGCGGCGCAGGAACAGGGCCGCGCCGATCACCCGGCGCCGGCCCCGCAACGGCGCCAGGATCGCGTGCTGCCCGCCCGGCACGACCGCCTCGCCGCCCTCGCCGAGCAGCTCCGGCAGCGCCGCCCGGGCCGCGGGCGCGTCCGCGAACACCGGCCGCACCCCGCGCAGCACCTCGTTCAGCGCCCCGCCGGGCCGCACCTCGCACAGCTCCGTGGTCAGCGACGACAGCTCCGCCAGCGCGGTCGGCTCCGGCTCCGGATCGAACACGGACGGCAGCAGCGCCCCGTCGGGCCCCCGCTCCTGCGGTATCCGGTCGGTACGGCGCAGCCGCAGCACCACCGGGCCCACGGGCCGCTCGTCGCCGACCGGCAGCGGGTCGCGCAGATACACCAGGATCGCGTCCGAGAACGTCGGCACGGTGGCCCGGCACAGGCCCATCACGATCTCGTCCAGGTCGAGACCGCGGGCGATCCTCCGGGTGGCCGCGCCGACGAACCGCAGCCGGTCCCCGTCACGCCGCATGGGCATCGGCCGCCCCGGCGGCAGTCCCCGCCCGGTACGGCGCTCCTGGCCGCCCGTGACCCGCTCCTGCCCGGCATCGGGCTGCGCCGGGATGGACTCCGGCGCGGGACGCGGGCGGTGGGCGCCGGGCTCGGCGGCGGCGGGCTGGGCATGCTCAGGGCCGTTGACTGGGGGCTCCTTCCCCTCGCCGTCCTTTCCCCTGCCACAGGGCGTGGCCGTGCCGGCGGGCGTCCCGTCCGCCCGCGCCTGCACCGGTAAGGCCGGGGCGCCCGGCGGCTTCGGGGCATGCACGAGCGCCCCGCGGGCCTCCGCGGGGTCGACGCCCGGCTGGGGGCGTTCGAAGGAGGTGGGCTGCTCCGTCACGCGTGTCGCATCCATCCGTCCGGGGCCAGGGGAAGTCGGTCCCGCCGCAATCCCGATACCCGCAATACGTGCCCCGGGAACGGGATTCCCGCGCGGTCGGCGGCCGAGCCCGCGCCGACGGCCGGAACCGCGCGGCCGGCGGCGGTGCCACAGGTCCTCGTGGTGGTGCCGTGCCTCTCGCTCACGTCCTGCCGCCCCTCGGTGACGATCGGTCATGCCCGGCGCATGCTCCGGGAGTTGCACTTTCGCGCCCTTGCGGAGGACGATCCTACGTTTCTTGCCCGGGGGCGCATCAAGGGTCTCATGAGGACACGTGCGCGGGCGTACGGTCCCAGTCCTCGGGGAGTGAAGGCACCGCCCAGGACGGGTCGGGGCGCCAGTGCTGCCAGCCGTCCGAGAACGGCGGCCCCCAGGCGCGGATCACCTCCACCGCGTCCCGGCCGGCCGCCCGCACCCGCCCGGCCGTCTCCGCGTCCATCAGCCCGTCCCGCTGGGCCTGCGCGAACTCGTCCTCGTCCCGCCAGTGCCAGCTGCGGTCCGGGTGCACGGAGATGTCCAGGAAATGGTCCACGGAGTCCACCCCGCCCGCCCAGCGGGCCAGCGGCGACTCCAGGTTGACGTACCAGTTCTTGAACCGCCAGCCCGGTTCCCAGAACAGCCACACCGACCAGGGCCGGCCGGGCTGGGCGAGCTTCAGCACGCCCGTGCCGAACCAGCGGTCCCGCTGGACCGAGCGCGGCTTGGTGTAACGGGACTCCAGCGGCTCCAGGTGCACGGGCGTGCCGTCGGCCAGGACCGGCTTCACGCACTCGGTGCCGGGGGCCAGCCACACGGCGAGCAGCTCCGCGTCGTCGCGCACGACGGTGACCGGGCGGGCGATGTGCACACTGTCGCCCGCGTTCTCCCGGTAACGCCACAGGACCTGCGTGCCCGGCGCCCAGTACGCCGCAGGTCCCGCCGCCGCTCGTCCCACCGCTCCGTCGTCCGCCATGGACAGATATTAGGTGCACCGCCCACCGGACGCTGCGGTGCGCGTCACGGTCCCACCGCGCCGGCCGGAAAGACACGCCCCGTTCACGGCCGCGTCATCCGCAGGACGTCCAGTGCCTCGTCGAGCTGCTCCTGGGTGAGGTCGCCGCGCTCCACGTACCCGCCCTCCAGGACGACCTCGCGGATCGTCTTCCGCTCCGCCAGGGACCTCTTGGCGACCTTCGCGGCCTCCTCGTAGCCGAGGTACTTGTTCAGCGGGGTCACCACGGACGGCGACGACTCGGCGTACTCGCGGGCGCGTTCCCGGTCCGCGGTGATGCCGTCGACGGTCCGGTCGGCCAGCAGCCGCGAGACATTGGCGAGCAGCCGTACCGACTCCAGGACGTTCTTGGCGATGACCGGCAGCATCACGTTCAGCTCGAAGTTCCCCGCGGCGCCGGCCGTGGCGATGGTGGCGTCGTTGCCGATGACCTGCGCGGCCACCATCAGCACCGCCTCCGGTACCACCGGGTTGACCTTCCCCGGCATGATCGAGGAACCCGGCTGCAGGTCGGGCAGCCGGATCTCGGCGAGACCGGTGCGCGGCCCCGACGCCATCCAGCGCAGATCATTGGCGATCTTCGTCAGACCGACCGCGATGGTCCTGAGCTGTCCGCTGGTCTCCACGACCCCGTCACGGGCGCCCTGCGCCTCGAAGTGGTCCCGCGCCTCGGTCAGCGGCAGCCCGGTGACCCGCGCGACCTCCGCGATGACCGCGGCGGAGAACCCGGGCGGGGTGTTGATGCCGGTGCCGACCGCCGTGCCGCCCAGCGGCAGCTCGGCCAGCCGGGGCAGCGAGGCGCGCAGCCGCTCGACGCCGTACCGCACCTGCGCCGCGTACCCGCCGAACTCCTGCCCGAGCGTCACCGGCGTCGCGTCCATCAGATGCGTCCGCCCGGACTTCACCACGTCCGCGAACTCGGCCGACTTGCGCTCCAGGGAGGCGGCGAGGTGCTCCAGCGCGGGGATCAGGTCATGGGTGACCGCGGCCGTCGCCGCGATGTGCAGGGAGGACGGGAAGACGTCGTTGGACGACTGCGAGGCGTTGACGTGGTCGTTGGGATGCACGTCCCGGCCCAGCCGCTCGCTCGCCAGGGTCGCGATGACCTCGTTGGCGTTCATGTTGGACGAGGTCCCCGAGCCCGTCTGGAACACGTCCACCGGGAAGTGCTCGTCCCACCTGCCCTCGGCGACCTCGCCGGCCGCCTCCCGGATCGCCTCCGCGACCTCCGCGTCGAGCACGCCCAGCTCGGCGTTCACCTTCGCCGCCGCCGCCTTGATCCGGGCCAGCGCCTCGATGTGCGCCCGCTCGAGGCGCTGCCCGGAGACCGGGAAGTTCTCCACGGCGCGCTGCGTCTGCGCCCGCCACTTGGCGTGGGCCGGGACCCGGACCTCCCCCATCGAGTCGTGCTCGATCCGGTACTGCGGCTCTTCGCTCGTCATCGTCGTACCTCCGGGAAGCAGGAGCGCTCGGTCACCTCACCCCTATTCCCCCTGCGCCCGCCCTCCGTCCCCACGGGCGGCATCCGCCGGAAGCCGGACGCCGGGGGCCGCGGCGAAGCCCCCGGCGCGGCGCCGGGGGCCCTGGACGCCGTGCCGGGACGGGGTCAGCCGAGGCCGGGACAGCCGAGGCCGGGTCAGCCGAGGCCGGGCCCGCGCACCGGGATCGACGTGAAGGTCGGCTGGGGAGCGGGATCCTGGAAGAAGTCGTTGCCCTTGTCGTCGACCACGATGAACGCCGGGAAGTCCTCGACCTCGATCTTCCAGACGGCCTCCATGCCCAGCTCCTCGTACTCCAGGACCTCCACCTTCTTGATGCAGTCCTGGGCGAGTCGGGCGGCCGGGCCGCCGATGGAGCCGAGGTAGAAGCCGCCGTGCGCGGCGCACGCGTCGGTGACCTGCTTGCTGCGGTTGCCCTTGGCGAGCATCACCTTCGAGCCGCCCGCGGCCTGGAACTGCTCCACGTAGGAGTCCATGCGCCCGGCCGTGGTGGGGCCGAAGGAACCGGAGGCGTAGCCCTCGGGGGTCTTCGCCGGCCCGGCGTAGTACACCGGGTGGTCCTTCAGGTACTGCGGCATCTCCTCGCCCGCGTCCAGCCGCTCCTTGATCTTGGCGTGCGCGATGTCGCGGGCCACGACCAGCGGGCCGGTCAGGGACAGCCGGGTCTTGACCGGGTACTTGGTCAGCTCGGCGAGGATCGCGTCCATCGGCTGGTTGAGGTCGATCCTGACGACGTCGCCGGCCTCGTCGAGCTGCTCGTCCGTGGTGTCCGGCAGGAAGCGCGCCGGGTCGGTCTCCAGCTGCTCCAGGAAGACGCCCTCGGGGGTGATCTTCGCCAGCGCCTGGCGGTCGGCCGAGCAGGAGACGGCGATGGCGACCGGGCAGGAGGCGCCGTGCCGCGGCAGGCGGATCACGCGCACGTCGTGGCAGAAGTACTTGCCGCCGAACTGCGCGCCGATGCCGATCTTCTGGGTGAGCTCGAAGACCTTCTCCTCCAGTTCCTTGTCCCGGAAGCCGTGGCCGAGCGGCGAACCCTCGGTCGGCATGCCGTCCAGGTAGTGCGCGGAGGCGTACTTCGCGGTCTTCAGCGCGAACTCGGCGCTCGTGCCGCCGACGACGATCGCCAGGTGGTACGGCGGGCAGGCGGCCGTGCCGAGCGAGCGGATCTTCTCCTCCAGGAACTTCATCATGGAGGACTCGTTCAGGACGGCCTTCGTCTCCTGGTAGAGGAAGGACTTGTTGGCCGAGCCGCCGCCCTTGGCCATGAACAGGAACTTGTAGGCGCCGCCGTCGGTCGCGTACAGCTCGATCTGGGCCGGCAGGTTGGTGCCGGTGTTCTTCTCCTCCCACATGGTGAGCGGAGCCATCTGCGAGTAGCGCAGGTTGAGCTTGGTGTACGCGTCGAAGATGCCGTGCGAGAGGTGCTTCTCGTCCTCGCCCTCGGTCAGGACGTTCTGGCCGCGCTTGCCCATGACGATGGCGGTGCCGGTGTCCTGGCACATGGGGAGCACCCCGGCCGCCGCGATGTTCGCGTTCTTCAGCAGGTCCAGCGCGACGAACTTGTCGTTGGCGGACGCCTCGGGGTCGTCGATGATGCGGCGCAGCTGCGCCAGGTGGGCCGGGCGCAGGTAGTGCTGGATGTCGTGGACGGCCTCCTCGGCCAGCTTGCGCAGCGCCTCCGGCTCCACCTTGAGGAACGTCCGCCCGTCGGGCCCCTCGACCGTGGACACGCCCTCGGCGGTCACCAGGCGGTACGGGGTGGTGTCCTCGCCCTGGGGCAGCAGATCGGTGTACGCGAACGCGGGGGAACTACTCGGCATCTCAGCCCATTCCTCACTCTGACGGACGGCGCCCGCCGACGCCGGCGGGCGCAACCAGCGTAGAACCTGCCGCCGGCGGCGATCCTGTGAGGTCCCGCTCAGTCCGGCCCGAACCGCCCGGAGCCGTCCACACCCCTAGTCGCGATCTATCGCGTTTCGGTACGCTGCCGTCGTGGACCTTCAGAAGCAGGCTCAGCCCGCGGCGGCAGCCCCGCAGATCGCCGAGCTGCGTGCCTCGGACGCCGACCGTGACCGCATCGCCGACATCCTCCGCGAGGCCCTCGCCGAGGGCCGGCTCACCGCCGAGGAGCACGCCGAGCGCGTGGAGGGCGTGCTCCACGCCAAGACGGTGGGTGAGCTGGACGTCTTCATCCGGGACCTGCCGGCCGCCCACCAGCGCCCCGCCGCTCCCGCCTACACCCCGGTCCCGCCCCGCCCCGCCCCGGGCGCGGTCCCGGTGGAGGCGGACGCCCGTGTGGTGGCGGTGTTCAGCAGCGCCCTGCGCAGGGGCCGCTGGCGCGCGGGCCGCCGGCTGCACGCGTACGCGGTCTTCGGCAGCGTCGAGATCGACCTCAGCGAGGCGATCTTCGAGTACCAGCAGGTGGTGATCAAGGCGGTCTCCGTCTTCGGCGACGTGCGGATCCGCGTCCCGGAGAACATCTCGCTGCGCGGCACCGGAGGCGGTGTGCTCGGCAACTTCGAGGTGAGCCCGCTGGACTCGGTCGACTCCGACGCCCCGGTGGTCTACGTGGACGGCTGGGCCGTGCTCGGCAACGTCGAGGCGCGGCCCCGGCGGGGCAAGAGCGTGGCGGACATCCTGGAGCGCGTCCACGACAAGGTCGACCGGAAGCTGCGCAAGCACCTCGGGCACTGACGGCGGGAGCGGGCGGGGTCCGCGCCGGGGCGGGGGGCGTGAACGAGCCGACGCGCGCCGACGGACGGGAACGCTGTGCATAGGCGCGCGCACAGCGGGTAGGGCTTGCTGCGTCGTCTCTCGCTCGCGATGCCGTCGTCAGGAGTAGACCGTGCTGCAACCGCCGCATTCGTCCCTGCAGGTCGCTGCCGTACCGGCCCAGCGGGTGCCGGCGCGGGACAGGGACCAGGAGGCGCCCTGGCACACCGAGGCGGTGTGCCGGCGCGACGAGGCCGGCCTGTTCTTCGCCCCGTCGAAGGAGCCGACCGCCGCCCGGCTCTCCCGCGAGGAGGCGGCCAAGCGCGTCTGCGCCCGCTGCCCGGTCATGGTCGAGTGCCGCGAGCACGCCCTCCTCCAGCCCGAGCCCTACGGCGTCTGGGGCGGCCTCACGGCGGCCGAACGCCGGGTGGTGCTGGCCCGGCGGCGGCGCCGCGAGATGGAACTGAAGAAGGCCGCGCGGGCGACGGCGGCCAACCGCATAGCGGGCTGACCGCCACCGGCCGGCGCCCCCTCCGCCGGGGGGCGCCGTACGCCCGCGGGCCCCGCGAAGCCGCCTGCCCGCGCCCGCGCGGCTGCGCGCGGGCGGACGGCGGGCCCCATGCCGCGCGTCGGCCGCGCGTCGGCCGCGCGCGGGGCTGGCGTTGCGAGGGCCGGACGGCGCGTGCCGCGCGGGTCTTGTTCAGGCTCTGTTCGGGGGCACGGCCGGCGCGGGCACCCGCGGCCTCCCGGCCGCTGCACGCGGACGCGACTGCGGGGCGGCGTGCCGGTCATGCTTCGCGCGGTGCGGTGGTGTGGGCGCAGGCGCTGGCGCCAAGTTTTGGGGAGGGTTGCGGGCTCCCGTGACCGCCTGCGCTGCGTGCGTGGTGGTGGGGCGATGGGCCGTGCCGTGGCCGCGTGGGGCTGCTGTGCGCGGACCCTGGAGCCGCTCCGGACCGCTGCACGCTGACGCGGCTGCGGGGCGGCGTGCCGGTCATGCTTCGCGCGGTGCGGGGCTGTGGAGCGGCGTGCCGGTCATGCTTCGCGCGGTGCGGGGGTGCCGGGCGCATGTGTGCGGCGCAGCCGTTGGCGGGGAGGTGTGCGCCGGGTTGCGGGCTGCCGTGGCCGTCTGCGCTGCGTGCGTGGTGGTGCGATGGGCGGTGCCGTGGCCGCGCGGGCTGCTGTGCGCGGACCCTGGAGCCGGACGCGGTTGCGGGGCGGCGTGCCGGTCAAGCTTCGCGCGCTGCGGTGGTGTGCGGCGCAGGCGCTGGCGCGGAGTTTTCGGGCCGGGCTGCGGGCGGCCGCGGCCGCCCGCGCTGCGTGTGCGCGGCGCGTCGGCGTCCAGGCGGGAGTCGGTCTCGTCGAGGACCGCGGCCTTCGGCTTGACCACTCACCGGGCCGGTCCGGCCCGCCACCGTGGTGATGGGGCGATGGGCCGTGCCGTGGCCGCGTGGGCTGCTGGGCGCGGACCCCGGAGCCGCCCCGGCCGCTGCACGCGGCGAGGCCTGGGGGCGGCGTTCCGGTCATGCTTCGCGTGCTGCGGGGGTGTGATACCCGGCCCCGGCCGGCGCGACGGGGCCGGGGATGTCCGCGCCGGCGTGGGGCGCTCCGGCGGCCGCCGCCGCACCGCGGCGGGGCGGCGGTGCGCGGTGCGGGCGGGTCCGGCGTCGCCCCGTTGCCGGCCGTGCGGGTCCCGGGCGGGTGTCACTTGGCTCGGTCGAAGTCGATCGCGCTGTAGGCCCGGAGCTTGCTCAGGCGGTGCTCGGAGTAGATCCTGCGGACGGTGCCCGACTTCGACCGCATCACGATGGACTCGGTCAGCGCGGTCTCGGAGCGGTAGCGCACGCCGCGTAGCAGCTCGCCGTCGGTGATGCCGGTGGCGACGAAGAACACGTTCTCCCCGGAGACCAGGTCGTCGGTGGTGAGCACGCGGTCCAGGTCGTGCCCGGCGTCGATCGCCCGCTGCCGCTCCTCGTCGTCCTTGGGCCAGAGCTTGCCCTGGATGGTCCCGCCCAGGCACTTCACGGCGCAGGCCGAGATGATGCCCTCGGGGGTGCCGCCGACGCCCAGCAGCAGGTCGACGCCGGTCCCCTCGCGCAGCGCGTACACCGAGCCGGCGACGTCGCCGTCGGAGATCAGCTTGATCCGCGCGCCGGCCTCCCGGACCTGCCGGATCAGACCCTCGTGCCGCGGCCGGTCCAGGATGACGACGGTGACGTCCTCCGGCGTGGACCGCTTGGCCTTGGCGATGCGGCGGATGTTCACCTCCACGGGCGCGTCGATGTCGACGAAGTCCGCCGCTTCGGGGCCGGTGACCAGCTTGTCCATGTAGAACACGGCGGACGGGTCGAACATGGCGCCGCGTTCGGCGGCGGCGAGGACGGCGATGGCGTTCGGCATGCCCTTGGCCGTCAGCGTGGTGCCGTCGATGGGGTCGACGGCGATGTCGACCTCGGGGCCGGTGCCGTCGCCCACCTGCTCCCCGTTGAAGAGCATCGGCGCCTCGTCCTTCTCGCCCTCGCCGATGACGACCACGCCGTTCATCGACACGGTGGAGACGAGGGTCCGCATGGCGCGCACCGCGGCGCCGTCGGCGCCGTTCTTGTCGCCGCGCCCGACCCAGCGGCCCGCGGCCATCGCGGCGGCCTCGGTCACCCGGACGAGTTCCAGGGCGAGGTTGCGGTCGGGGGCCTCGGAGGGGACGTCCAGCTCGGACGGCAGGTGGTGTTGCTCGGTCATCGGAGCGCACCTTTCTGATACGACGACGGCCGGATGAGGGTCTTGGTCCCCGACTCTATCGTCAGGTCGACAGAATGAGCAGGGGGCCCCACGGATGAGCGCTTGGGGCACCTGCGACGATAGAAGGCGTGGCAGGTTCGAACGGCAAGCAGAAGACGGCCCGGGACATGATCCTTTCCCTGGCCCTGATCGGTATCGCGGCGGCGGTCGTCTACTTCTTCACCATCCCGCACGACGATCACGCTCCCGAGGTCAAGCGGGTCGACTACCGGGTCGAGCTGCTCACGGCCCGGCGGGCGGCGAGCTACCCGGTCGCTGCGCCCGAGGGCCTGCCGAGTACCTGGAAGGCGACCTCCGTACGCTTCCGGGGCGAGGAGTCCGACCGCTGGCACATCGGCTTCCACACCCCCGACGGCCAGTACGTGCAGCTCGAGCAGTCCACGAAGGAGCGCGGCGACTTCATCGACGAGGCCAGCCAGGGCGGGTCGGTGACGAAGCGGGCCGAGGAGATCGGCGGCCGCACCTGGCTCCGCTGCACCGGCGGCCGGTACGACGCGCTGGTGCTGAAGGACGCCCCCGCCGGCTCCACGACGGTGGTGGCGGGCACCGGCTCCTTCAAGGAGCTGACGACGATGGCGGCGGTTCTCTTCCTTGACCTCCAGGCTGTCGACCGTGGGGTGACTGCCGGCGGCGTCGGCCTCCACGATGAAGGCGGACTTGCCCTGCTCACGGTGCCG
>NZ_JBEXTB010000039.1:0-61461 GCF_040613915.1 Streptomyces sp. NPDC006193 | reverse complement strand
GCCCCCCCCCTCTCCCCCCCCCCCCCCCCCCCCCCCGGGGGGGGGCCCCCCGGGGGGGGGGCCCCCCGCCGCAGCCGCCGGCCGGGGGGCACGCCACCGCCCGGGCGGGCCGGCAGGCGACGCGCCACGCCACCGCCCGCCCGGCCGAGCCGCGCGGAAACGCCCGCCCGCCCGGCCGGTCGGCCGGCATCCTCCGCACCGGCCGGGACGCGGCCCAGCGCCAAGTCGCCCGCCGCACCCGGCCCGGGCCGCCGCCCGCCGCCCGCCGGCCTCGCAGCCGCCCGCCCGGGCCCCGGCCGCCGAGGTGTGCCGCGCCGCCGGGAAGCGCCGCCGCCCGCCCGGCCCCGCGGGCGAGGAGCACGCCCCAGCGCGCCCGGCCAGACCGGGCGGGCCGCGTCATGGCACGGCGGGGGCCGCGAGGAAGGGATCCCCGCGCAGGGAAGGTCCGGCCGGGCGGATGGCGTGGCGCCCCCGGCTTCCCTCGAGAACCACCGCAGCCGGTGAGGCCCCGGTGACCTCCGACGGCTGCGACAACGGCGGGGGTCACCGGCTCCACCCAGACCGGTCGGTATCGCAGCACCGGCCCAGCAGCCCCGTCCGGGATGACAAGACTCCGGGACGGGGCCGTGTCATGTCCGACGGCCCGCGCCGCGGCGGGACGCCAGCCGCGGTGCCCGGCCCGGTCCGCTGATCCTTTACGGAACCTCTGCGCCGCCGGCCGCCCGGGGCAACCCCCGCCCCGCAACGGCGCACACGTGCCCCATGGGTCACCACGACGCCGAAACCGTCCGCCGGGCCGTCGCCGTTCTGCGCGCCGACCACCCGCCCCGGGCCGCGGGGACCGCCGAGCCGGGGCGGCTCGGGCAGTGGCGCCGCCCGCGGAGGCGACCGGGTCAGGGGGTGGAGGTGGTGCGGATGTCCTGAGGGGGCCGCGCGTCGCCGTCGGACGAGGCCAGCCACGCGCCGACGCCCACCGCGGCGGCCACGGCCACCCCCGCCACGCCCAGGGTGATCCGGCGTCGCCGCACGGCGGCCCGGTGCCGTGCGGAGCCCGGCCGCGGCGCTCCGGGCGCCCGCGGCGCCCGTGCGGTGCCGTGCGCGCCGCCGGCCAGCTCGTCCGGCCCCGGCACCCGCATCGACGTGTGCGTGTCCCGGTTGGAGTCCGGTCTGGCGCCGGGGACCAGGGGCACCGCGCCCCGCCGCCGTACCGGCTCGCCCGCCGGTGCGGCCGCCGGCGCCGGTTCGTCCGACGGGTTCTCGGCGAGCCCCGGCTCGTCGACCTCCAGCGGCGGCAGCCCGGCCAGCGCCGGCAGCAGCTCGCGCAGCCGCGCCGCCAGCTCCGAGGCGCGCAGCCGGGAGGCGGGTGCCTTGGCCAGGCACTGCACCAGCAGCTGCCACAGCTCCTCGGGGATGCCGGGCAGCGGCACGACGGTCTCGGTGACGTGCCGCCGCAGGACCGCGCCCGGGTGCCCGCCGCCGAAGGGCGTGAAGCCGGCCAGCAGCTCGTACAGGACGGTGGCCAGCGCGTAGATGTCCACGGCGGCCCGGGGCGGCAGGCCCTCGACGATCTCCGGGGCCAGGTAGTCCGGCGTGCCGATGATCTTCGTGGCGCGGGTCCGCTTCGGGGTGTCGATCAGCTTGGCGACGCCGAAGTCGGTGAGCAGGGCGGGGTGGGCGCCGCCCGGTCCCAGCGGGCCCTGCATGTCGAGCAGGACGTTCTCGGGCTTGACGTCCCGGTGGACCACCCCGGCCCGGTGGGCCGCCGCCAGCGCGTCGGCGACGTCCGCGACGATCGCCACGGCCGCCTCGGGGGCGAGCCGCCGCTCCCGCTCCAGCCGGGTGCGCAGGTCGGTGCCCCGGACCAGGTCCATGACCAGGGCGAGGTCGTTGCCGTCGACGACCAGGTCGCGCACGGTGACGATGTGCGGGTGCTCCAGGCCGAGCAGCGCGGTGCGCTCCTGCACGAAGCGTCCGACGAGCTCCTGGTCGGAGGCGAGGTCCTCGCGCAGCAGCTTGACGGCGACGGGGCCGTCCGGTCCCTCGCCCAGCCACACCGTCCCGGCGCTGCCCCGCCCCAGGATCTGGTTCGCGGTGTACCGGCTGCCGATCTTCCGTGCCAAGACTGCTCCTACAGACGCGTGTTGTCGTTAAAACTACGCGTCCGGAGAGCCGACCTTCACCGCGGAGACGGAAATCACCCGGCAGATGTCGACTCATCCCCAAACAAGTGTCAGTTCCCGCTGCCGGACGAACCGCTCAGATCCCTGACCCAGTCGCTCGCCTTGCCGACCCAGTCGGTCAGCTGGTCCCAGTACCCCCTGCCCTGCCCGACCCAGGTGTGCAGCGGGGTGAGCTCCCAGATGAGCCAGCTCGCCACGACCAGGATCACGATCGTGAACAGGCAGCCCTTCAGGCAGCCGAGGCCGGGGATCTTCATCGGGTTGGCGCTGCGCTGCCGCGGCGCCCGGGGCTCCCGCGCGGGCCGCCGCGGCTCCGGCGGGGCGGGCGGCGCGTACCGCTGGGGCTCGGGCTGGGGTGCGTACCGCTGCGGCTGCCGCTGCGGCGCGTACTGCTGGGGCTGCTGCGCCTGGCCGTGGCCGGGGGCCTGCTGCCGGTTCTGCCGGCCGCGCGGCTGCGGCTGCTGCGGGCGGGGCTGCGGGGCCGGGCCCGGCTGCTGCTGGGGCCGGGCGACCTGCCGCTGGGGGCGGCGGCGCAGCGGGTCCTCGTCCGGGTCCAGGTACTGGATCTGCGTCTGCTCGTTGCGGTCGCGGGCGGCCCGCAACTGCGTCTGCCAGGGGTGCGGCTGCTCGGGCGGCCCGCCCGGCTCGCCCTGGCCCTGCGGGACGGGCGGCAGGACGGCCGTCGGGTCCGCCGCGCCCGTGCTGGGCAGGACGGCGGTGGGATCGGCAGCGCCGGCCGGGCCGCCGGTGTGCGGGAGCACGCTGGTCGCGGCGTTCGGGTCGTACGTGCCCTGCGGCGCGTTCGCCGGCAGCACCTGCGTGGCGTCCGCGGCGCCGGGCACGCCCGGGACGGCGGTCGGGGCCGGGTCGGGGGCGAGCAGCGCGCCCACGCCCTCGGCGGCGGCGATCTGCGCGGCGTTCGCGTGCACCCCGACGCCCTCGGCGACGACCCGCAGGCCGCGCGCCAGGTTCTGCGCGCTGGGCCGCTCGTCGGGGTTCTTGCGCAGGCAGCGCTCGATCACCGTCCACAGCGGGGCGGGGACCGTGGAGGGGCGGCGCGGTTCGGCGCTCAGGTGCTGGTGCAGCACTTCGAGCGCGGTCTCGCCGGCGAACGGCGGGCGGCCGGTGACCAGCTCGTACAGCAGGATGCCGGCGCCGTAGACGTCGACGGCGGAGGTCTGCGGACGGCCCTCGGCGGACTCCGGCGCCACGTACGCGGGGGTGCCGACGAACTCGTGGGTGCGGGTCAGGCCCGGGGAGTCGGCGAGGCGGGCGATGCCGAAGTCGGTCAGCATCGGGTGCAGCCGGCCCTCGTCCTGCCTGAGCAGCACGTTCGCGGGCTTCAGGTCGCGGTGGACGACGCCGTCGGCGTGGCTCGCGGCGAGCGCGTCGGCGATCTGCGCCGTCATCAGCGCGGCGGCGACCGGGGTGAGGGGGCCGTTCGCGCGCAGGTAGCGGTGCAGGTCGGGGCCGTCGACGAGGTCCATGACCAGCGCGAGCAGATCGCCCTCGACGACGAGGTCGCGGACCCGGACGATGTTCGGGTGGGTGAGCCGGAGCAGGACGGAGCGCTCCCGCAGGAAGCGCATCACGATGTCCGGATCGCTCGCCAGCTCCTCCTTCAGGACCTTGATGGCGACCGTCTCACCCGGCTGCCCGGGCACGGCCGCCTCCGCGCCCGCGGTCTCGCGCTGGCGGGCACGCCAGACGGTGCCTGTGGCGCCGCGTCCGAGCGGCTCCTCAAGCAGGTACTTGCTGCCGACTGGCCGCACGTCACGCGCTCCCTGCTGCTTGCTGTCGCTTGTCTGCCTGCATTCCGGTGTCCGACCACTTTAGTGCGGCCCTTCGGGGCGCCGCGTAAGCGTTGCCGGGCATGTTCGAAGGAAAGACGCCGGGTCCCGTCCCGTGGTTGCCGGGGGCGGACGTGACCGATCTCAACTGATCACGGGTGCAGTTCCGGTCAGGCACTTTTGGGGGCAGAGCCGACCAATCAAGATCACTTCTCACCGGGTTCGGGACGCGCTGTCGGCGGCAGGTGCGAGGATGCCTCCAGCAGCTACTGGCCGACGTGCTCGTGTGGGGTGGGGGGAAGTCCGCGCCCGCGCAGACCCGCGCCCGCGCAGAAGGGACCGCTGACGCCGATGCAGATCCGGCTGACCGTCGTAGACCCGCTGGCCCCGTCCCCGCAGCGGGGCCGCGCCGCGAGCCGCGACGTGCTGGTCACGGCGCCCACGGGCACGGAGCTGGCCGCGGTCGTGTCGGCGCTGGCCGGGGCGGTCACCGGGGAGGCGGGCTCCGGCCGGGACAGCGGCGGCGCGACCGTCCTGTACGCGGGCACGGAGCGGCTGGACCCGCGCCGCGCCACGCTCGGCGAGCCTCCCCTGATCGACGGCGCCGTGCTCTCCCTCGGCGCCCCGGCGGCCCCCGAACCGCACCCCGAGCTGGACGACGCCCCCACCCAGCTGCACGTGGTCGCCGGCCCCGACGCGGGCGGCGTCCACCTGCTGCACGGCGGCCGGATCACCGTCGGCCGCTCCGCCGACGCGGACGTCCCGCTGGACGACCCGGACGTCTCCCGCCTGCACTGCGCGGTGACCGTCGCCGCGGACGGCCGCGTCTCGGTCGCCGACCTCGGCTCCACCAACGGCACGTCGCTCGACGGCGTGCGGGTGACCGGGCATCCGGTGCGCTTTCCCGCCGGGGGCCTGCTGCGGATCGGCGAGTCCGCGCTGCGGGTCACTCCGTCCGGGGGAGCCGGGGCCCGGGTCCCCACGTCGCCCGACGGGGAGGGGTGCGTGCGGGTGGCGCCGGGCAGCGCCGGGCGACCCGGTGCGGGCGGCCGGGAACCGGAGCCGTCGTACCCGGACGGTGCGTGGGGCCCCGGCGCGGGGCCGTCGCCGTCGGGCGGTGCCGGTGTGTCCGGCGCCGGGTTCCCGGGGGCGGACGGCCGCGGGGCGCGCCCGGTCCCCGCGGGGCCGGACGGGCCCGGTGCGGGGTCGGCGGCGCCGGACGGTCCGGGGCTTCGCGGCGCCGTGCCCTCGCCCCCGGCCGGGGCGGGTGGCCGTGCCGCGGAACCGGCCCGTGCGGACGGCGCCGGCGGTCCGGAGCACCGGCGCGCGGAGCCGCCGGCGGTGCCGGGGCAGGCCGGGGCGCCGGACGTCGAGCGCCGCGGCGGGCCGGGCGCGTCCCGGACGGCAGCCGACGGCGACACCCACGCGGGGCGCTTCGGCGTCGGCGGACCGGGCGGCATACCCGCGGCCCCCTACGGCGACCCGTCGGACGGCGCCCCGCAGGGCGGCCGGCGCCGCGGGCTCGGCGCCTGGGCGCGCAGGCTGGCCGGCGGCCGCGGAGAGCAGCCGGGCGGCCGGGAGACCGCCGACGGCGCCGTCGCCCGCACCGGTGACGCCCCGGCGCCCGGCGCCCGGCGGCAGCAACCGGAGACCTGGCCCGATCCGGCCGCGCTGCTGCTGACCGCCCTCGGTCCCGGCCCCCGGCTGTGGGAGCGCGGCCCGGGTCACCCCGAGGCGCTGACCGTGCGGCTCGGCACGGCCGACCGGAGCGCCCCCGACGGCTCGGGGCTGCTGCCCGCGGTGCCGGTGACCGCCGCGCTGCGCGAGGCGGGCTCGCTGGGCCTGGCCGGTCCGCGCCCCCGGCTGTCCGGGCTGGCCCGCGCGGTGCTGGCGCAGCTCGCCGCCCTGCACTCTCCCGACCTGCTGGAGATCGTGCTGATCAGCGCGGACCACTCCCGTCCGGTCGCGGACCGCACGGCGGAATGGGCCTGGCTGGGCTGGCTGCCCCACGTCCGGCCGGGCCACGGCCAGGACTGCCGTCTGCTGCTCGCCTACGACCGGGAACAGGCGGCGGCCCGTACGCAGGAACTGCTGCGCCGGGTGGAGGACCACGCGGCGACGGGCCGGACGGCGGCCCACCCCGCCCCGGCGCGCCCGGCCGACCCCCCGGCGGCGCCCGGCGTCCCGGCCCGCACGGCGGCGCCCGGCGTCCCCGAGCACACCGCGCAGTCCCTGCCGGGCGCCGCGGCGCGGACGGCCCACGGCACGCCCGCGGGCACCGCGCCCTCCGACGCCCACGGCCTGCCGGAACCGGCCGGGGGCCCCGGACTGCCCGGCGTGCCCGCGCACCGGCCGCCCTCCGGGGCGCCGCACACCCGCGCGCCCGACCCGCGTTCCGGCGGCCCCGCCGGCGGCCCGCACCCCGGCGACCCCGCCCCGCAGCACGCCCCGCACCACACCCCGCACCCCGGTGCCACCGCCCGGGCCGCCGCCGCTCCCGCGCCCCCGGTCATATCCGCCGGCGCCGTCCGCCGTCCCTCCTGGGCGCAGGACGGCGCCGGTCCCGGCGGGGCCGGCGGCTTCCCGGGGCCGTACACCGTCGTCGTCGTGGACGGGGATCCCGGCGGGAGCGCGCTGCAGGACGCCCTGGCCCGGCTGGCCGTGGCCGGGCCGCGGGCCGGGATCCATGTGGTGTGCCTCGCCGAGACCGCGCCCGCCTCGCCCGCCTCACCGGTGACGCGCACGTACGAGGACGCGTGCGCGGTGACGCCGACGTTCCGGCACTGCGGTGCGGTGGCGATGCTCGGCGGCGACGTCGCCGCCGCGCTGCACCTGCTGCGGGTCGCACCGAGCGGTCCCGTCGGCCCGGGTGCGCTCGCCACCGTCGACGCCGTGTCCCTCGCCTGGGCGGAGCGGTTCGCACGGGCGCTGGCGCCCCTGCGCCCGGACGGCCCCGCCGGTGACCGGCACGCGCGCGTGGCCGTGCCGCTGCCGCGGTCGGCCCGGCTGCTGGACGAGCTGGGGCTGGCCCGGGCCACCCCGGCGTCGCTGATGGCGCGCTGGGCGGACGCGGCCGACGACACGGAGTCGCTGGGCGGGCGGGCGCGGGCGGTGCTGGGCGCCGGGCCGCACGGGCCGGTCGCCGTCGACCTGGCGGCCGACGGGCAGCATCTGCTCATCGAGGGTCCGGCCGGCAGCGGGCGCACGGAGCTGCTGCGGGCCGTGGTCGCGTCACTGGCCGCCGCCGAGCGGCCGGACCGGCTGGCCGTGGTGCTTCTCGACGGCCGGGACCAGGTCGGCGCGGCCGCCGGAGCCGGCGAGGGCCTGCGGGTCTGCACCGACATACCGCACGTCACCACGTACCTCCTCGCCAACGACCCGGTCCGGATGCGGGAGTTCGCGCAGTCGCTGACCGCCGAGCTGAAGCGGCGGGCGGAACTGCTGGGCCGGACGGACTTCGCCGGGTGGCACACGGGGCGTGAGATCTCGGGCCGGATGGTCGCGCAGCGCACGTCCGCCTCCGGGGACATCGAGTCGCCGCCCAGCTCCACCCTGCGCCTGCGCCCGGACGCCGCGGCCCGCCGGCGCGCCGAGGCCGTGCCGCCGCTGCCCCGGCTCGTGGTGGTCGTCGACGACCTGGACGCGCTGGTCTCGCCCGCGCTCGGTTCACCCGGCCGGCCCGCCGCCGGGTCGGTGATGCGGGCGCTGGAGGCGGTGGCCCGGGAGGGCGAGCGGCTCGGAGTGCATCTGGTGGCCGCCGCCGGGACCGGCGGACGTACCGCGGAGACGGAGCCGGCGCGCCGGGCCGCCCTGCGGGTCACGCTGGCCGCCCCGCAGCCGGGGCCGGACCAGCCGGCGCCGGGCCGGGGCACGCTGGCCCACCCGGACGGCCGGGCCGTCGGCTTCCAGGGCGGCCGGGTGACGGGCCGCATCCCGCGGACCGCGACCCAGCGGCCGACGGTGGTCCCGCTGGACTGGCAGCGCATGGGCGACCCGCCGGCCCGCCGGCCGGTGCGGGAGCTGGGCAACGGCCCGACCGACCTGGCGCTGCTGGCGAGCGCGGTGGAGCGGGCGGCCCGCCAGGTCGCCGCGGCACAGGTGCCGTCCCTGCTGTAAGAAGGACGCATACACCCCTGGTCACGAGCCGGTCACGATGAGCGGGTCGACACCGCAGGCGCTCTTGCCCACCGGGAGCGGCCCGGCGTAGACCGGACCGCACGGGACGGCGCCCCTCGGCGTTCGGCGAGCCGCTCCCGGACACGGACGTTCAACGGAGAACGACGAACGGGGAAGTGATGCACAGCAACAGCAGTCCCCTCCCGACCCACCGGGCCGTCACCGCTCTCGCCGCACTGCTGGCGGGAGCCCTCGCGCTCACCGCCTGCTCGGGCGGGGACGACGACAAGAAGGGCAGCGGGCGGGAGACCGGCACCGCCGCCGCCTCCACCGTCACCCTGCCGAAGCTGAACGGCGCGACCCTGGAGATCGCCGCCGTCTGGACCGGCCAGGAGCAGAAGAACTTCAAGCAGGCCCTGTCCGAGTTCGAGAAGCGGACGGGCGCCAGGGTCACCTTCGTGCCCGCCCAGGACCCGATCATCAACTTCCTCGGTTCGAAGATCGCGGGCGGCCAGCCGCCGGACGTCGCGCTGCTGCCGCAGCCCGGCGCGATCCGGCAGGCCGTGCAGAAGGGGTGGGCCAAGCCGCTCGGCCCGGAGGCCGTGAAGGAGCTGCGGGAGAACTACTCGCAGGGCTGGCAGGACATCGGCAAGGTCGGCGGCAAGCAGTACGGCGCCTACTACAAGGCCGCGAACAAGTCGCTGATCTGGTACAACGCCAAGGTCTTCGAGGACGCGGGCGCCGAGGAGCCCAAGACCTGGCAGGACCTGCTGACCGCCTCCCAGGCGGTGTACGACTCCGGGGTCACGCCGTTCTCGGTGGCGGGCGCGGACGGCTGGCCGCTGACCGACTGGTTCGAGAACGTCTACCTGTCCCAGGCGGGACCGGAGAAGTACGACCAGCTCGCCCAGCACAAGATCAAGTGGACCGATCCGTCCGTGAAGCGGGCCCTGACGACGCTCGCCCAGATCTGGGGCCGCAAGGAGTATGTGGCGGGCGGCCCGGCCGGCGCGCTGCAGACGGAGTTCACCAACTCGGTCACCCAGACCTTCACCGGCGGCGACCAGCCGAAGTCCGCGATGGTCTACGAGGGCGACTTCGTGCAGGTGAACATCGCCGAGACCAAGGCGAAGGTGGGCACGGACGCCAAGGTGTTCCCGTTCCCGGCCGTCGGCTCGGCCGCGCCCGTGGTCTCCGGCGGCGACGCGGCGGTGATCCTGAAGGACTCCAGGGCGGCCCAGGCGCTGGTGACGTTCCTCGCCTCCCCGGACGCGGCGACGATCCAGGCGAAGCTCGGCGGGTACCTGTCGCCGAACAGGAACGTGCCGGTCTCGGCGTACCCGAACGCCGTGCAGCAGAAGATCGCCAAGGCGCTGGTCGCGTCCGGCGACGACTTCCGTTTCGACATGTCCGACCAGGCCCCGCAGGCCTTCGGCGGCACGCCCGGCAAGGGTGAGTGGAAGGACCTCCAGGACTTCCTGAAGAACCCGAAGGACGTCGCGGGCGCCCAGGCGAGGCTGGAGAAGGACGCGGCGGCCGCGTACGGGAACGGGAGCTGATCCGGCCATGGCGCCGGCAGCGGCGGCCGGGGCCCCACCGCGCCCCGCCGCGCCCCGCGGTCGCAAGAGCGTGACCGGCACCCGGAAGACGGTGGCAGCGCTGTTCCTGCTGCCCGCCCTGGTGCTGCTGGGCGCGCTCGTGGTGTACCCGATCGGGTACTCGGTCGTCCGGAGCTTCTCCGACGCCTCCGGCGACAGTTTCACCGGCTTCGACAACTACCGGGCGCTGTTCACCGACGACGGCATCCGTACGGCGCTGAAGAACAACGTGCTCTGGGTGGTGTTCGCGCCGGCGGTCTCCACCGCGCTCGGCCTGGTCTTCGCGGTGCTCACCGAACGGGTGCGCTGGGGAACGGCGTTCAAGCTGGTCGTCTTCATGCCGATGGCGATCTCGATGCTGGCCGCCGGGATCATCTTCCGGCTGGTGTACGACCAGGACCCGGACAAGGGCGTCGCGAACGCGGTGTGGGTGGGCGTCCACGACACGTTCGCCGAGTCCTCGGCGTTCCCCAAGGCCCACCCCGGCCGCGAGTCGCCGCTGGTGGCCCAGGGCGGTGGCTTCGTCACGGAGACGGCCGTCCACGCCGGGCGGCCGGTCTCCCTGCCGCTGGTCGGGGTCGCCCCCGAGCAGATGCCGGACGGCGCCCGGAAGGCCGCCGCCGCCCCGGCCGAGCCGGGCCGGGTCACCGGCACCGCCTGGCAGGACTTCACCCGCGGCAAGGGCGTCGGAAGGCTCGGCGCGCCGGACCCGTCCGAGCTCGGGTACGCCGGCATGCGGATCGAGGCGGTCAAGGACGGCAAGGTGGTCGCCACCGCGAAGGCGTCCGGCGACGGCACCTTCAGCCTGCCCGCCGCGGCCGACGGGGCCCGGCTGCGGCTGCCCGCGAGCAACTTCCGGGAGCCGTACAACGGCGTCGAGTGGCTCGGCCCGTCCCTGGTGACCCCGGCGATCATCGGGGCGTACGTGTGGATGTGGGCGGGCTTCGCGATGGTGCTGATCGCGGCCGGGCTCGCCGGGGTGCCCCGGGAGCTGCTGGAGGCGGCGCGGGTGGACGGCGCCGGCGAGTGGCAGGTGTTCCGCAGGGTCACCGTGCCGCTGCTGGCGCCCGTCCTGGCGGTGGTCGCCGTCACGCTGATGATCAATGTGCTGAAGGTGTTCGACCTGGTGTTCATCATCGCGCCGGGCTCCTCCCAGGACGACGCGAACGTGCTCGCGCTGGAGCTGTACCGCAAGGGCTTCGCGGAGAGCCAGCCGGGCATCGCCAGCGCCATCGCCGTGTTCCTGCTGCTGCTGGTGATCCCGGTGATGCTGTTCAACATCCGCAGGCTGAGGCGGGAGGTGCGGCGATGACGGCGACCGCCGGCAGCGTGAGGAAAGCGGCGTCCGCCGATCCGCCGGTGCGGGCGCGGCAGTCGCTCGGCGCGAGGATCGCCGAGAGGCTGAGCGGCGGGCTGGTCCGGGCGTTCCTGCTCCTGGTCGGCCTGTTCTGGCTGGTGCCGACGATCGGCCTGCTCGTCTCCTCGCTGCGCGCCCCGGACGACATGAGCGCGAGCGGCTGGTGGACGGTGTTCAGCAAGCCGTCCCAGCTCACCGTGGACAGCTACCGGAGGCTGCTGGAGAACGGCGACATCACCGACTCCCTCCTGAACACCGTGCTGATCACGGTTCCGGCGACCCTGCTGGTCGTCGTGATCGGCGCGCTGGCCGGGTACGCGTTCGCGTGGATGGAGTTCCCGGGCCGGGACTGGTGGTTCCTCGGCGTGGTGAGCCTGCTGGTGGTGCCCGTGCAGGTGGCGCTGATCCCGATCGCCGAACTGTTCGGCGAAATCGGCCTGTTCGGGACGATCCTCGGGGTGATCCTGTTCCACACCGGTTTCGGACTGCCGTTCGCGGTCTTCCTGCTGCGCAACTTCTTCGCGGAGATCCCGCGGGAGCTGCTGGAGGCGGCCCGGCTGGACGGCGCGGGCGAACTGCGCCTGTTCGCGCGGGTGGTGATGCCGCTGGGCGGCCCGGCGATCGCCTCGCTCGGCATCTTCCAATTCCTGTGGGTGTGGAACGACATGCTGGTCGCGCTGGTCTTCACCAAGTCGGGCACCCAGCCGATCACGGTGGCCCTGCAGACGCAGGTACGGCAGTTCGGCAACAACATCGACGTGCTGGCGCCCGGCGCGTTCATCTCGATGGTGATCCCGCTGGCCGTGTTCTTCGCGTTCCAGCGGCAGTTCGTGTCCGGGGTGATGGCGGGCGCGGTCAAGTAGCCGCACAGCACCGGGACGCCGAGGGGGCGGGCCGTCACCGGCCCGCCCCCTCCGCCATGCCGTGCGGACCATGCGCCCGTCACCCCGAGCGCTTCGCCCCTCGGGTCCGTCCCGGCCCCGATCACCGTGACCGACCGCAGCCCGACCCCGCGCGACACCGGCCCCCGCCCCGGACCGGCCGCCGACCGCCCGCCCGCCTGCGGCGCACGGCACCCGCGCGACACCGGCCCACCGCGCCGGAACCGGCCGCCTGAACCCGAAACAGCGGGGCCGACCCGGCCCACGGACGCACCGCACGGCACCCGCGCGACACCGGCCGACCCAACCGGAACCGGCCTGGAGCCGAAACAGCGGAGCCGGCCGGCCCACGGACGCACGGCACGGCACCCGCGCAGGACCGGCCTCCGGCCGGAACCGGCCGCCGGGGGCAGACCCGAAGCGGCGATCGCCGGCCGACCCGGAGAGACGGGTGCCCCGGACGTCCCGGACTCCCGCCCCACCCCGCCCCCGGAGCGCCCCGGCCGGGCATCCGGCCACCGACCCCCGGCCAGTGCACCCCACCGGTGCCACCGGCGCACCCGGCCGCCGGCCTCCTCGCCACCCCCGCCACCGGAGGCGGCGCACGGTGCGGAACGCGGCCCGGCGGCCGGGTGCGCGGAGGCGGGGCGGTGCGACGCGGGGCCGGCTCGACGGACGCACGGCACGGGACCCGCGCAACCCCGGCCCCCTGACCCAGACCGCCCGCCGACCGCCCGCCCGACCCCCTGCGGCGCCCAGAACCCGCGCAACGCCGGTCCACCGGGCCGGCCCCGCCGGGGCCCTGGACCGCGGGGCCGGCCGAGGCGGCCGGCGACCGCCCGTCCTCCCGGACGACGCCGGCGCGCTCACCCCGACCCGCTGCGGGCGGCCGTCGGCCGCCCCGGACAGACGGGTGCCCCCAGCAACGGCTCGGTCGCACCCGGCCGTCCACCGGACACGGCGCACGGACCCGGAACGCGACCCGGCGACCGTGCGGGGCGACGGACGGCCCGCACAGCGGGTTGTACGAACGCCCACGCCGGGCATCCGCCCCCCGACCCCCGACCTGTGCCCCTCCCACCGGTGCCACCGGCGCACCCGGCTGCCCGCCTCCTCACCACCTCCCCCACCGGAGGCGGCGCACGGTGCGGAACGCGGCCCGGCGGCCGGGTGCGCGAAGGCGGGGCGGTGCGACGCGGGGCCGGCCGGGAGGCGCTGGGGGCGGCACCGGGCGGGGCGAGCGGGCCGCCGTGCCGTAACCCGCCGGTCCCCTCCCCGTCACCGGAAGCCGCCGAACGGCGTTGGTCCTACCGGGAGTCCCATGCCCCTCGGCTCGACGCGGCCTGCTCCCGGCCCGGCCGTCCACCCGGGCGTCCGGCGGGGCGGTCCGGCCGCGTCCGCAAGACGACAGAAAGAACGACATGCCCCGCTTCAGCATCATCGTCCCGTCCCACGGGGTCGCCGGCCGGCTGTCCCAGGCACTGGACTCGGTTCTCGGCCAGTCCTTCGGCGACCTGCAGCTGATCCCCGTCTGCGACGGCCCCGACGCCCCGGCCGCGGAGGTGGCCGCCGGGTACGCCGCGCGGGACTCCCGGGTGACCCCGGTCCACTCGCCGCCGTCCGCCGGTCCGGGCGGGGCGCGCAACGCCGGGATGCGGGCGGCGACCGGCGCGTACCTGGTGTTCCTGGACGGCGACGACCTGCTGCTGCCGGGCGCGCTCACCGCCCTGGACGCCCGGCTGACCGAGACCGCCGGCGTGGACGTGCTGTACGCCGAGCACGAGCGCGCCCCCTGGTGGGAGGGCGAGCCCACGAACCCGGCGGCTCCCCTGCTGGCCAGGGCCCCGCAGGGTGCTTTCGCCCCCGCCGACCTGCCGGAGCTGACCGGGGTGCGGCTGCCGGCCTGGAGCGCCGTCTACCGCCGCGACTTCCTCACCGCGCACGGTCTCGTCTTCCCCGAGAGCCACTTCACCGACCTCGGCTGGGGCGGGCTGGTCACCGTCGCCGCCGAGCGGATCGCGGTGCTGCGCCGGACCGTCGTACGGCACCGGCTGCGCCGCCAGGGCAGCCGGCTGCACCTGCCCGGTCCGCACCAGTCCACCCTGCTGGACCAGGTGGAGCGGGTGCTGACCGCGGCGGCCGAGCGGGCACTGCCCGACGAGCGGACCGGGCCGCTGTTCGAGCAGCTGTTCGCGGTGGTGCTGAAGACGGCGTCCCGGCCGGAGCGGCTGCCCGCCGGGCACCGGGCGTTCTTCCGCCGCGCGACCCGCCTCTACCGGCGGCACCGGCCGTCCGGCTACCGGGCGCCGGGCGGCAGCCTGGGGGTGCAGCACCGGCTGCTGGCGGCGGGGGCGTACACCGCCTTCCGGGCGCTGCGCGGCGCCAACCGGGCGGCCGGCGGCGCCGCCGGGCGGCTGCCCCGCCCGCACCTGCTGCGCACCCGGCTGCGCTACGCCCGCGACCTGCGCCGCCCGATCGACCCGCACCTCGCGGTGTACTGCGCCTACTGGGGCCGCGGGTACGCCTGCAACCCGGCGGCGATCCACGCCAAGGCCCGCGAACTCGCCCCGCACATCCGCTCGGTGTTCCTGGTGGAGCCCGGCCGGGAGCACACCGTGCCGGAGGACGTCGAGTACGCGGTGATCGGCTCCCGCCGCTACTGGGAGGTGCTGGCCCGCGCGAAGTACCTGATCAACAACGCCAACTTCGCCGAGGGCGTCGTCAAACGGCCCGGCAGCGTGCACCTGCAGACCCAGCACGGCACCCCGCTGAAGACGATGGGCGTGGACCAGTCGGTGTACCCGGTGGTGGCCGCCCGGTCGGGCAGCTTCACCAAGCTGCTGGGCCGGGTCGACCGCTGGGACTTCAACCTGTCGTCCAACCGCCACTCCACCCAGGTGTGGGAGCGCGCCTTCCCCGGCTCCTACGAGCACCTGGAGTACGGCTATCCCCGCAACGACGTCTACTGCACGGCGACCGCCGAGGACGTGGCCCGGGTCCGGCGGGAGCTGGGCGTGCCCGAGGGCAGGACGGCCGTGCTCTACGCGCCGACCCACCGCGACCACCGCACCGGCTTCGAACCCGGCCTGGACCTGGAGGCGTTCTGCGAGGCCGCCGGCGAGGACGTCGTCGTCCTGCTGCGCGCCCACTACTTCTACGACCGGGGCGGCTCCCGGGGGTCGGGCCGCATCATCGACGTCACCGCGCACCGCTGTGCCGAGGACGTGTGCCTGGCCGCGGACGCGCTGGTCACCGACTACTCGTCGATCATGTTCGACTACGCCAACCTGGACCGGCCGATCGTCGTGTACGCCGACGACTGGGAGGTGTACCGGGAGATCCGGGGCGTCTGCCTCGACCTGATGGCCGAGCCGCCCGGCGTGGTCGCCCGGACCCCCGCGGAACTGGCCGCCGTCTTCCGCGACGGCTCGTACGCCGGCCCTCGGGCCCGGGCGCTGCGGGCCGCGTTCCGGGAGCGGTTCTGCGAGTTCGACGACGGGCGGGCCGCCGAGCGGGTCGTGCGGCGGGTGCTGCTCGGCGAGCCGCCGCAGGCGCTCCCGCCGGTGATCCCGCTCGCGGACCGCACCCCCGCCCCCGCCGCCGCGACCCTCGTGAGGAGCTGACCCGCCGTGCCCCGCTTCAGTGTGATCGTGCCCTGCTACAAGGTGCAGGGCTACCTGCGCGAATGCCTGGACTCGGTGCTCGGGCAGTCCTTCGGCGACCTCGAACTGATCGCCGTGGACGACTGCTCCCCGGACGGCTGCGGCGCGATCCTGGACGAGTACGCCGCGCGCGACCCGCGGGTGAAGGTGCTGCACCTGCCGGAGAACGTGGGCCTCGGCCGGGCCCGCAACGCGGGCGTCCCGCACGCCGGCGGCGACTACCTGTTCTTCCTGGACAGCGACGACACGCTCACCCCGGGCGCGCTGCGGGCCGTCGCCGACCGGCTCGCCGAGTCCGGCGACCCGGACGTGCTGGTCTTCGACTACGCGCGCACCTACTGGTGGGGCGGCGCCCGGCGCAACGTGCTGGCCGGGGTGCTCGCCGAGGCCGGCCCGGACGCCTTCACGGCCGCCGCGTACCCGCGGATCCTGGACCTGCTGATGGTGGTGTGGAACAAGGTCTACCGGCGGGACTTCGTCGCGGAGCACGGCTTCGAGTTCCCGCCCGGCTACTACGAGGACACCCCCTGGACCTTCCCGGTCATGCTCAGCGCCCGCCGGATCGCCGTCCTGGACCGGATCTGCGTGCACTACCGCCAGCGCCGCCAGGGCAACATCCTGTCCACCACCAGCCGCAAGCACTTCGACATCCACGACCAGTACGAGCGGGTCTTCGCCTTCGTCGAGCAGCGGCCGGAGCTGGCGCGGTGGCGGCCGTACCTGCACCGCAAGATGGGCGAGCACTGTCTGGACATCCTCGCCAAGCCGGACCGGCTGCCGCCCGCGGACAAGGCCGAGTTCTTCCGGCGTACGGCGGAGCTGTTCCGCCGGCACCGGCCCGAGGGCGCCCGGGTGGACGGCGAGGTCGCCCTGCTGGAGGGCTCCTGGACCGGGTACCGGCTGCGGCGGCAGGCCGGCCGGGCCGGTCGGGAGGCGGCCCGGCGGGCGGTCCGGGCACGCCGGGCGGCCGGGGCCCGCGCCGGCGCCGGCTGGGCGGCCCTGCACGCCCGCCGGCCGCTCGACCCGCACCTCGTGGTGTACTCGGCGTCCTCCCACCGGGGCCTGCTGGGCGACCCGGCGGCCGTCCACGCGGCGGCCCGCGAGATCGCCCCGCAGCTGCGCGGGGTGTGGGTGGTGCGGGACGCGGAGACGGCCGCGCGGCTGCCGTCCGGGGTGGAGCACGTCGTCGTCGGCTCCCGGCGCTACCTGGAGGTCACCGCGCGGGCGGCGTTCTTCGTCAACGACGTCAACTGGCCCGGCGCCCTGGCCAAGCGCCCGGGCAGCGTGCACATCCACACCCACCAGGGCACCCCGCTGAAGCACCTGGGCGCCGACCTGCGGGACAGACCCGGCGCCCGGCTCGGCTTCGACGTGCCGCAGATGCTGCGGCGCGCCGACCGCTGGGACTACAGCCTGGTCGCCAACCGCCACTCCGAGCTGGTCTGGGAGCGGGCCTACCCCTGCCACTTCACCTCGGTGCGCACCGGCAGCCCGCGCAACGACGTGCTGGTCAACGGGGGCGCCGCCGGCGACTTCCGGGAGCGGCACGGCATCCCCGCGGACCACACGGTGGTGCTGTACGCGCCGACCTGCCGGGACTACCGCCGGGGCGGGTACGTGGAGCGGATCGACCTGGCCCGGTTCGCGGCGGACCTCGGTCAGGGGCACACCCTCGTGGTCCGGCTGCACCCGTCGCTGGCGAACGGCCCGGCCCGCGGGATGGGCCTGACCGAACTGGCGCGGCGCCGCGTGGTGGTCGACGCCACCGACGAGCTGCGCGTGCAGGAGGTGCTGTCCGCGGCGGACGTGCTGGTGACCGACTACTCGTCGGTCATGTTCGACTACGCCAACCTGGACCGGCCGATCGTGGTGCACGCCGACGACTGGCCCGCGTTCCGGGCGAGCCGGGGGGCCTACCTCGACATCACCGCCGAGCCGCCGGGCCATGTCACGCGTTCCTACCGGGAGCTGGCCCGGCTGTTCGCCTCGGGCGCGTGGCGGGACGAGGAGTCGGCGCGGCTGCGCGCGGCGTTCCGGACCCGGTTCTGCGAGTTCGACGACGGGCGGGCCGCCGAACGGGTCGTGCGGACGCTGCTGCTGGGCGAGCCGATGGACGCGGAGCCGGTGCGGATCCCGGGTCAGGCGGGGGCCCGGGACACGCTGACGTCGGCGTAGCTGCGCGGGGGCCGGCCCCGTCCGGGACCGGCCCCCGCGGGTGGCGCAGCGGTCACTCGACGACGAGGTCGACGTCGATGTTGCCGCGGGTGGCGTTGGAGTACGGGCAGACCTGGTGGGCGGCCTCGACGAGCTTGCGGCCCGTCGCCTCGTCCACGGCGGCGGGCAGTTCGATGCGCAGGGTCACCTTCAGGCCGAAGCCCTCGCCCTGCTTGCCTATGCCGACCTCGGCGGTCACCGAGGCGTCGCTGACGTCGACCTTCGCCTGGCGCCCGACCAGGCCGAGGGCGCTGCCGAAGCAGGCGGCGTACCCGGCGGCGAAGAGCTGCTCCGGGTTGGTGCCCTGGCCGTTGCCGCCCAGCTCCACCGGCATGGCCAGCGCGAGGTCGATCCTGCCGTCGGAGGAGACGGCACGGCCCTCGCGGCCGTGGGTGGCGGTGGCGACCGCGGTGTAGAGCGCGTCCATGGGAGACCATCCCTCTCGGTGTGGGTTGCCGGATCCGGGGATCCGCTGCGACCACGAGTCAAGCACACAATTAAGTTGTGCACAACTGAATGGGGTCGCAAGAGCTACCCTGGACCCATGACCGACACCCAGTGGCTGCGCCTGGACCGCCAGATCTGCTTCTCGCTGCACGCGGCCTCCCGCGCCTTCAACGGCGTCTACCGCGTGATCCTCAAGGACCTCGGGCTCACCTACCCGCAGTACCTGGTGATGCTGGTGCTGTGGGAGCAGGGGGACCTCCCCGTCAAGAAGCTCGGCGAGCAGCTGCGGCTCGACTCGGGCACGCTCTCCCCTCTGGTCAAGCGGCTGGAAGCGGCCGGGCTCGTCCGCCGCGAGCGCAGCGCCGAGGACGAGCGGTCGGTGCGGGTCCGGCTCACCGGGGAGGGCGCGGCGCTGCGCGAGCGCGCCCTGGAGGTGCCGCGCCGGATCATGACCGCGACCGGCTTCGGCCTGGAGGAGATCGCCGAGCTGCGCACCCGGCTGGACCGGCTCACCGCCGCTCTGGACGCGGCAGCGCGGGCGGAGACCCCGGCGGCGGGGTAGGGCGGACGTAGAGCCGTACGGCCACACGGCCCCGCACGGTCTCCTCGCCTCCGGCGAACCCCTCCCGGAGCGCGGCGAGCTTGGCCCGCTCGCCGGCTCCGCTCGGCCTCCAGCGCCCGGCCAGCAGCCGCCGGTCCCCCACCACCCACACCCGGTCCAGCCGCGCCAGCCTGCGCCGCAGCTCACCCGGCCCGGCCTCGCGCCCGTACAGCGTCCCCGACTCCGCGGCGCCCTCGGCCAGGGCCACGTCCCGCACCCCCCGGAACGCCCCCGGATAGGTGAGCGCCACGTTCCGCGACTGCGCCGGCAGGAACAGCACGGGGTCACCGGGGCGCACCTCGCGGGCGGCGACGCGGGAGACGGCGGCGAGGTCGTCGGGCCGGCGCGCGGGATCGCGGTCCTCGCGGAGGAGGGGGAACTGGTGCAGGAAGGACAGGGCCACGGCCACCGCGCCGGCGAGCGCGACCCCGGGCGACCGCGCGACCCCGGGCGACCGCGGCGCGGGGCGCCCGGCCCGCCCCGGCCGCAGGCGCCCCACCGCCCCCGCGACCCGCTCGGCCCCCGAGGCCACCAGCAGCGGCGCCCCCGACAGCGCGTACAGCACGTACCGGTCGACGTACAGCGGCGACACCTGCGAGGCCAGCATCAGCACCGCCGGCGGCACCACCGCCAGCGGCAGGGCCACCCCCGCGCACGTCACCTCCCCGCGCCGCCCCGCCACCCCCGCCGCCCCGGCCAGCGCCAGCCCGAGGCAGACCCAGAACACCGCGTCCCGCGGCCCCAGGAACCCGCGCAGCAACGCGCCCGCCGTCTGAGCGGTGGGCGCCCGCAACCAGGCGAGCTGCGCCGCCTGCCCCCGCGAGACCAGCGCCATCGGCAGCAGGGCGACGGCGACCGCCCCGGCCGTGCGCCCCCACGCCCGCCACACCCCTCCCCCGGCACGGGCCAGCGCCAGCGACACCGCGTGCGCGGGCAGCAGCAGGACCGCGAACTCGTGCAGCCAGCAGGTGAGGCCGAGGACCGCGCCGTACGGCCACCAGGCGCCGCCGCCCACGGCCCGCGCGAACAGGAGGGTGGCACCGGTGGCGCCGGCCGCGACCAGGGCGTACGAGCGGCCCTCCTGGGCGTAGTGGCCGGCCATCGGGGCGACGGCGTAGAGCAGGCCCGCCCACAGGCCGACCCGCGGTCTCGCCAGCCGGGCGCCGAGCGCGGCGACCAGTCCCGCCGTGGCGGCCGCCGCGCACACCGACGGCAGCCGGAGGACCACCTCCCCGGGGTGCAGGGCGAGGACGGGGTGCAGGAAGAGGTAGTACAGGCCGTGCACGGCGTCCACCTCGTGCAGCAGCCGCCAGATCTGCGGCACCGTGCGGCGCCCGACCTGGAAGCTGACGGCCTCGTCGCGCCACATGCCGCCGCGGTCGAGCCCCCACACCCCGAGCGCGAGCATCACCAGCACGGGCGCGCCCACGACGGCGGCCCGGCCCCGGCGCGCCCCGCGGCCCGCCGGGGCCCGCGGCGGGGTGCGGTCCGTCGCACCGGTCGGCGCGGCAGGATCCGCTCCGGCCGTCCCACGCGGCTGCGGTTGCACAGGAAGCCCGACGTTCACCATGGCCCGATCTTTTGCGATTAGCCAACATATGAGGGTCATTGACGGCGTATCAGCGGGGATACACCGTCCGTACCGCTTAGGCTCCCATGCGATGAACCGTCCCCGTGTCACCCCCGGCCCGGTCCTCACCCTCGCCGCCTCCTGGGTCTGCACCCGCGCCCTGATGCTGTGGCTGCTCGTGCACGACGGCTCCCGGCTGCTGGGCGGGGGCGCGGTGACCCGAGAGGTGTGGCGGCTGTACGTCCACTGGTACGGCGTGCTCGCGCACGGCTCCTTCCCGGCGCACGACACGCTGTGGCAGTACCCGCCGGGCGCGGGCCCGGTGCTGCTGGCGCCGGGGCTGCTGCCGGGCCTGACGTACTTCCAGGCGTTCGTGGCGCTGACGCTCGCCGTGGACGCGGCGACCGCGGCGGCGCTGGTCCGCACGGGCGCCCGGCCCGGACGGAGCCTGCTCGGCGCGGCCCTGTGGACCGGCGGCCCGCCGCTGCTGCTGCACCTGCCGCTCGCCCGCTACGACGTCCAGGTCACCGCCCTGGCCGTGCTGTCCCTGCTGGCGTCGGCGCGCCGCCCCCGCGCGGGCGGGGCGCTGGCGGCGCTGGGCGCGCTGGTGAAGGTGTGGCCCGCCCTGGTGCTGCTGGGCGCACCGCGCGGGCGCGCCACCCGCAGGGCGTGGAGCTGGGCGGCGGTCTCCGGGGCCGCGGTCCTCGGCCTGCTCGCGGCCCTCTTCGCCCGTCCGCTGTCCTTCCTGCGCGAGCAGGGCGGCCGGGGCGTGCAGATCGAGTCGCTCGGCGGGACGGCGCTCAACCTGGCGCGGCACGCCGGCTGGCCGGGCCGGGCCCGCTACCGCTACGGCGCGATCGAGCTGACCGGTCCGCACGTGCACGCCGTCGCCACGGCCTCGCTAGCGCTGACCGCGGCGGCGTTCGGGCTGCTGCTGCTGTGGCGGGTGCGGGCACGGCGGTGGAGCGAGGCCACGCCGTACGACGCGGCGCTGAGCGCGGTGCTGCTGTTCACGGTCACCAGCCGGGTGATCAGCCCGCAGTACATGATCTGGCTGATCGGGCTGGCCGCCGTGTGCCTGACCTCCCGGCGCACCAGCCAGCGGCTGGTGGCGGTGCTGATCCTGGCGGCGTGCGCGCTGAGCACCGTGGCGTTCCCGATGTGCTACCGCGAGGTGGTCGACGGCACCTGGAGCGGGTGCCTGCTCATGCTGGCGCGCAACGGGCTGCTGGCGGCCGCCGCGGTGCTGTCCTTCGTCCGGCTGTGGCGGGCCGCGCGGCCGCCGGCCGGAAAGCCGGCGCCGGCGACGCAACCCCTGGCCGGTCCCGACCGTCTACTGGATCGGGTGCTCAGCACCTCTTGATGAGGTATTACCGAATGATTCCTTCGCTCCCGGCCTGTGGACTTCATGCATCCAGACTCTCGAGAACCGCACCCGCCCGGGGTCGCCGTCGTCGTCATCGGGTACAACGACCGCGCCCACGTGGGCGATGCCGTGCGCTCGGCGCTGGCCCAGGGGCCCGCCGTCGCCGAGGTCATCGCCGTGGACGACTGCTCCACCGACGGCAGCGCCGAGCTGCTCGCCCGGCTGGCCGAGGGCGAGCCGCGGCTTCGGGTGGTGCGCCGGGACGTGAACAGCGGCGGCTGCGGCAGTCCGCGCAACATGGGCGTCGACGCGGCGGCCGCGCCGTACGTGATGTTCCTGGACAGCGACGACGTGCTGCCGCCCGGTGCGGTGGACGCCCTGCTGACGGCGGCCACGGAGGCGGACGCCGAGGTGGCGAGCGGGCTGTGCGTCCGCCGGGAGCTGCCCTCGGGGCGGGAGCAGCCGTGGCAGCTGGCCCTGTACGCCGAGCGCACCGTGCTGGCGGAGCCCGCCCGGCGCCCCCGCCTGGTCCACGACACGCTGTGCGTGAACAAGCTGTACCGCACCGCCTTCCTGCGGACCCACGGCATCCGCTTCCCCGAGGGCCGCTTCCGTTACGAGGACTTCGTGTTCACGGCGCGCGTGCTGGCCGCGAACCCGCGCATCGCGCTGGTGCCGGACCGGGTGTACGTCTGGCAGGTGCGCAGGTCGGCCGAGCGGCTGTCGATCTCGCTCGACCGGGGCCGCGTCGAGACCTGGACGGCGCGCCTGCGGGCGTGCGCGCTGGCGTACGACGTCCTGCTGGGCGCGGGGCAGAAGGAGCTGGCCCGGGCCGCGCGCGCCAAGTTCCTCGACCACGAGGTGCGCATGTACGCGCGCGAGCTGGGGCTGCGCGACGCGGACTACCGGCGCGCGTGGTGGCGGCAGACCCGCGAGTACCTCGCGCGCTACGACGCGGCCGACTGGGAGCGGCATCCGGGCGCCCCCGGCCGGCTGCTCGGGCGGGTCCTGCTGGCGTCCCCCGAGCCCCGCGACCTGCCCCGGCTGCGCGAACTCGCCGCCCGCCCGGCGCGGCTGCTGCCGCCCTACGCCCGTGGCGCCGACGGCGTCCCGGTCTGGTCCGCCGACCTGCCCGAGGTCTCCCTCGCCCCGCTGCTGACCCGGCCCGTCGCCGCGCTCCCCCTCGCGGTGGACGCGGAGCTGCGGCCCCGCGCGCGGGGCACGGTGCTGCGCCTGCGCCTGCACGAGCTGTACGGGCGGGTGGCCGAGGCCGGTCCGCGCGCGGCGGACGTGGTGTGGCACGCGCGCGACGACGACCGCACCCGCGGGCGCGTCACGGCGGCGCTGGCGCCCTCGGGCGCGGACGCCTGGACGGCCGAGGTGCCCGTCGACCTGGCCGGGCTCGGCTCCGGCACCTGGGACCTGCGCCTGACCCTGCGCTTCGCCGACGGCGCGTGCCGGGAGGTGACGGCGCACGCGCTGACGGGCGCCGGCCGGCTGCGCCGGCGCGCCGTGCCGAGCGTCCGGCACGGCGTCCTGCTGGCGCAGCCGTACGCCACGCACTCCGGTGCGCTGGCACTGCGTCTGGCGAGCGGCGCGCGCGGAGCGGCACGGGTGGCCCGCGGCCGGCTCCGCCGCCTGTTTCACTGAAGACGCGGACCAGACCGAGGAACGACGAGGGGACGGCCGTACATGACCTGGCTGATCACCGGCGGTGCCGGATACATCGGGGCGCACGTCGTCCGGGCGATGACCGAGGCGGGCGAGCGCACCGTCGTCTACGACGACCTGTCCACGGGCCTCGCCGAGCGGGTGCCGGCCGAGGTGCCGCTGGTGCGCGGCTCGACCCTGGACGCCGGCCTGCTCGCCCGCACGCTCGCCGAGCACGCGATCACCGGGGTCGTGCACCTGGCGGCGAAGAAGCAGGTGGGCGAGTCGGTGGACCGCCCGCTCGACTACTACCGGGAGAACGTCGAGGGCCTGCGGGTCCTGCTGGAAGCGGTGACGGCGGCGGAGGTCCCGGCGTTCCTCTTCTCCTCCTCCGCGGCCGTCTACGGCATGCCCGACGTCGACCTGGTCACCGAGGAGACCCCCTGCCGCCCGCTGTCCCCCTACGGTGAGACGAAGCTCGCCGGCGAGTGGCTGGTCCGCGCCACCGGCCGGGCGGCCGGCCTCGCCACGGCCTCGCTGCGCTACTTCAACGTGGCCGGCGCCGCCACCCCCGAACTCGCCGACACCGGCGTGTTCAACCTGATCCCGATGGTCTTCGAACGCCTCACCGAGGGCCTGCCGCCCCGCATCTTCGGCGACGACTACCCGACCCCCGACGGCACGTGCGTGCGCGACTACATCCACGTGGTCGACCTGGCGGAGGCCCATGTCACGGTGGCCCGCGCGCTGCGCTCCTCCCCCGGCGCCGACCTGACCCTGAACATCGGCCGCGGCGAGGGCGTCTCCGTCCGCGAGATGATCGACCGCATCAACGCGGTCACCGGCCACGCGCGCCCCCCGACCGTCACCCCGCGCCGCCCCGGCGACCCCGCCCGCGTCGTCGCCTCGGCCGCGCGCATCGGCACGGAGCTGGGCTGGCAGGCCAAGTACGACGTCCAGGACATGATCGCCTCGGCGTGGGAGGGCTGGGTCCGGCTGCATCCCGGGGCCGCGCGGTCGTAGGGCCGGACACACCCCGCCGGCGCGGGTGGTCGGCGCCCGGCCGCCCCGGCCGGCGGCTCACAACGCCCTGAGCGCCGCCGCCGTGGCCCGTGCCAGCCCGTCCAGGTAGCCCTTGGGGGGCTTCGGGGAGCGGATCACCACCGATCGCCAGTACAGCGGGCCCGAGACGAGGTCGAGGGCCAGGTCGCGGTCGAGGCCCGCGCGCAGTTCGCCCCGCTCCTCCGCCGCCGCCACGATCTTGCTGGCCACCCCCTCCTGGCCGTCCCGCAGCGCCTTCTGGAAGGCCTCGGCCAGGTCGGGGTTGCGGGCGGCCTCGGCCTGCAGGTCGGGGATGATCTGCGAGGCCACCGGATGGCGCAGGGCGCGGGAGGTGACCTCGTAGAGCAGGCGCAGGTCGCCCTCCAGACCGCCCGTGTCGGGGACCGGCAGGCCCGTCACCGCCAGCGCCGAGACCACGTCCAGCACCAGGTGCAGCTTGGAACGCCAGCGCCGGTACACCGCCGTCTTGCCGACGCCCGCCCGCCGCGCGATCCCCTCGATGGACATGCGCGCGTACCCGACGGCCGCCAGCTCCGCGAAGACGGCCGCCCGGATGGCCTCGGTCACGTCCGCCCGCAGCACGGCCGCCCCGGCGGGGGCACGGCGGCGCGGGCGCGCCGGCGGCTCGTCGGCGGACTCGGCGGCGTTCGTCGTCATACCGCACAGCATAGGGCGCAACGACGGAACGGTTGCGTTCCGACGTCCGTTGGGCCTACTCTCCCGTTGCGACGATACGGTCCCGTCCCGACGTGAGAGAACGGGCAGAGAAGCGTGCGGAAACGCCGGACGACGGGACCCGGACACGGCGGTCCGGCGGCAGCCGGACGCACCCCCCTCCCCCCGAGCGAAAGCAGCGGATGTGAGCCAGGTCCTCCACACACCGCCCCCGACCCGGGCACCGGCCGACGACGACCTCGCGGCGCTGGCCGCCCGGCACGGACTGTCGGTCAGCGGCGCCCGCCCCTCCCTGCCGGAGTACGTCCGCAGACTGTGGGCCCGCCGCCACTTCATCGCCGCCTTCGCCACCGCCAAGCTCACCGCCCAGTACAGCCAGGCGAAGCTCGGCCAGGTCTGGCAGGTCATGACCCCGCTGCTGAACGCGGCGGTCTACTACTTCATCTTCGGCGTGCTGCTCGGCACCAAGCACAACGTGCCGGACTACGTGCCCTTCCTGGTGACGGGCGTGTTCATCTGGACGTTCACGCAGAGCTCGATCATGGCGGGCACCCGGGCCATCTCCGGCAACCTCGGCCTGGTGCGCGCCCTGCACTTCCCGCGCGCCGCCCTGCCGATCTCCTTCGCGCTCCAGCAGCTCCAGCAGCTGCTGTTCTCGATGGCCGCACTGGTCGTCATCCTGCTCTGCTTCGGCGTGCCGGTCGCCGCCTCGTGGGCGCTGGCGGTCCCGGCGCTGGTCCTGCAGTTCACGTTCAACGCCGGGGTGTCGATGATCGTGGCCCGGATGGGCGCGAAGACCCCGGACATCGCCCAGCTGATGCCGTTCGTGCTGCGCACGTGGATGTACGTGTCCGGTGTGATGTGGAGCATCGACAAGGTCACCGCGGACGACAGTCTGCCGCGCCTGGTCACCGTCCTGCTGCAGCTCAACCCGGCCGCCGTCTACATCGACCTGATGCGGTTCGCGCTGATCGACAGCTTCCGCGCCGACGCCCTGCCCCCGCACGTGTGGGCGGCGGCCACCGGCTGGGCGCTGCTCGCCGGCGTCGGCGGCTTCATCTACTTCTGGAAGGCTGAGGAGACGTACGGCCGTGGCTGAGCAGACCCCCCGGACCACCGGGAAGATCCCCACCGTCGTCGCCGACCGCGTCGACATCGTCTACCGGGTGAACGGCACCGGCGCGGGCCGCGGCTCGGCCACCGCCGCCCTCCATCGCATCCTGCGCCGCGGGAAGACCGAGAAGGCCGCCGGCGTGCGCCGGGTGCACGCGGTGCGCAACGTGTCGTTCGCCGCGTACAAGGGCGAGGCGATCGGCCTCATCGGCACCAACGGCTCCGGAAAGTCGACCCTGCTGAAGGCGATCGCCGGGCTGCTCCCGGTGGAGAGCGGCCACATCTACACCGACGGCCAGCCCTCCCTGCTCGGCGTCAACGCGGCACTGATGAACGACCTCACGGGTGAACGGAACGTCTTCCTCGGCGGTCTCGCGATGGGCATGTCGCGCGAGCAGATCAAGGAGCGCTACCAGGACATCGTCGACTTCTCGGGCATCAACGAGAAGGGCGACTTCATCACCCTGCCGATGCGCACGTACTCCTCCGGCATGGCCGCCCGGCTGCGCTTCTCCATCGCCGCCGCCAAGGACCACGACGTCCTGCTGATCGACGAGGCGCTGGCCACCGGCGACCGCTCCTTCCAGAAGCGCTCCGAGGAGCGGATCCGCGAGCTGAGGCAGCGGGCGGGCACGGTCTTCCTGGTCAGCCACAACAACAAGTCGATCCGCGACACCTGCGAGCGGGTGCTGTGGCTGGAGCGCGGCGAGCTGCGCATGGACGGGCCGACGGAGGAGGTCATGAAGGAGTACGAGGCCTTCACCGGTGACAAGAAGCCGGCCCCGAAGAAGACCGCAGGCAACCCCGGGGCGCCGAAAGTCCCTCTTCCTTCGTGAGCCCGGCTTTTCCGCCGGTTCTTACGCCGAATCGGTTATCCCTTTCATACGCTTAGTGACAGTATGTTATGAAGGGTGTACCCGGAGATGACGAACCGAAGGAGTCCATCCGATGCCCCAGCTGAGTGTGATCGTCTACGGGCCGAACACCCAGGGGCATCTCACGGAACTCCTCGACTCCCTGGAGGCCCACCCGCTCCCCGACGCCGAGGTGATCGTCGCCGCGGTCGGCGACTGGGCGCGGGAGACGGCCGAGCGCCACGCCCCGGAGACGATCGTCGTCCCCCTGCCGGACGGCACCCGTGACGCGGACGCCCGGGCGGCCGGCGCCGCCCGGGCGTCCGGCCGCTGGTTCCACTTCGTGCACGCCAAGGACGGCCTGCCGGCCGGCGCGCCCCGCCTGATCGCCGAGCGGACCGCCGAACTGGACGGCGCGGCCGCCTCCCGGCCGCCCGTCGACGTGCTCCTCTTCGACCACGTCACCACCACCTGGCAGAGCGCCGCCACCCCCTCCCGCGACGGCCGCCACCTCGCCGCGGTCGGCCGCGCCGGACTGCCCCTGGACGAGGCCGCGGGCCTGCTGCGCCTCACCCCGCTGCTCGGCAACCGCGCCCTGCGCGCCGCATTCTGGCGGGCCCACGAGGAGCGGTTGACCACGGACGACGAGCCGTACGCCGCCCACGCGGCCCTGCTGCACGCCGAGCGCGTCGCCTGCCTGAACCAGGCGGCGTACGAGAACCGCGTGCTGCGCCCCGAGAGCCTGCCGCCGCGCCCTCCCGAGGACCGGCTCGCGCTCGTCGAGCGCTACGAGTCCCTGCTGGCGCTGGCCCGGGACCGGCGCGCCACCCTGGCGGTGCTGTACGACCTGATGGTGCGCGACCTGCTGCGCACCTTCGCCCGTGAGGACCTGCCCGACCCCGTGGCCCGCGAGTTCTTCCGCCGCGCCTCCGCGGCCGCGGTCCGCTGGCGCCCCGAGGGCCACCGGCGCCCGGCGGGCCTGGAGGGCGTGCGGCACGCGCTGCTGGAGGAGGGCGCGTACGCCAAGTACCGGGCCTTCCAGGCCGCCAACCGCACCCGCCGCTCGGTCAGGAAGTCGGTGCGGACCCGCAAGCGCCGGCTGGGCGCGAAGGTCCGCGACCACCAGTACCGCCGCGCCCTGGGCCGCCCGCTCGACCCGCGCCTCGCCGTGTTCTCCGCCTACTGGGACCGCGGGGTCTCCTGCAACCCGGCCGCGATCGCCGCGAAACTGGCCGAACTCGCCCCGCACATCCATCCGGTGTGGGTGGTGTCCAAGGAGAACACGGCACTGCTGCCGCCCGGCACCGACCACGTCGTCCCCGGCACCCGCCGCTACTGGGAGACCCTGGCCACCGCCACGTGGTTGACGAACAACGTCAACTTCCCCAACGCGGTGGTCAAACGCCCCGGGCAGATCCACCTCCAGACCCACCACGGCACCCCGCTCAAGCGGATGGGTCTGGACCAGATGGAGCACCCCGCCGCCGCCAAGGGCCTGGACTTCGCCGCCCTGCTGGCCCGCATCGACCGGTGGGACTACAGCGTCAGCGCCAACAGCCACTCCACCCGCATGTGGGAGCGCGCCTACCCGGCCCGCTACACCTCCCTCGACCACGGCTATCCGCGCAACGACGTGTTCTACCGGGCCACCGCCGCCGACGTGCGCGCCGCCCGCGACCGCCTCGGCATCGCCCCCGGCAGCACGGCCGTCCTGTACGCCCCCACCCACCGCGACTACGAGGCCGGCTTCACCCCCCGCCTCGACCTCGCCGCGCTCGCCGACCGCCTCGGCGAGAACACGGTCCTGCTGGTCCGCGCCCACTACTTCTACGGTGGCGCGGCCTCCCCGCTGACCGGGCTGCGCCGCTCCGGCCGGATCATCGACGTCTCCTCCTACGACCCCGTCGAGGAACTGTGCCTGGCCGCCGACGCGCTGGTCACGGACTACTCGTCGATCATGTTCGACTACGCCAACCTCGACCGCCCGATCGTGATCTACGCCGACGACTGGGAGACCTACCGGACCACCCGGGGGGTCTACTTCGACCTGATGGCCGAACACCCCGGCCAGGTCGCCCGCACCCAGGAGGAACTGGCGGAGATCTTCGTCTCCGGCGCCTGGCGCGACGACGGCGCGGCCAAGGCGCGGACCGTGTTCCGGCGCCGTTTCTGCGAGTACGACGACGGGCGCGCCGCCGAACGGGTGGTGCGGCGGGTGTTCCTGGGCGAACCGGAGGAATCGCTGCCACCGGTCGTCCCGATCGAGGACCGCACCCCCGCCCCGACGCCCGAGGAGGCCACGGCATGACGCGCCCCGACGTCACGGTCACTGTCATCGTCTACAACGACGCGGCGCGCCTGCCCCGCGCGGTCGCCTCCCTGCGCGCGCAGACGCACGCCAACATCGAGATCGTCATCAGCGACGACCACTCCACGGACGACACGCCGTCCGTGGCGCGGGAGCTCGCGGCCCAGGACCACCGCATCCGCTATCTGCGGCTGCCGGAGAACAGCGGCGGCTGCAGCGCCCCGCGCAACCGGGCCATCGAGATCGCCCGGGCGCCGTACCTGATGTTCCTCGACAGCGACGACGAACTCCCGCCGCGGGCGGTCGAGTCGCTGCTCGCGGCCCACCGCGAACGCGAGGTCGACTTCACCATGGGCGCGGTCCGCCGGGTCCGGGTGGACAACGGCCGCCGCTCGACGTGGATGCCGCACCTGGTCGCCGAACACCGCACGGTGGAGGGCATCGAGGCGGACCCGCGGCTGTTCTTCGAGCACCTGTCGACCAGCAAGATGTACGCCCGCAGCTTCCTGGACCGCCACCGGCTCCGCTTCCCCGAGGGCATCCACTACGAGGACCAGCTGTTCTCGGCGCAGGCGTACTGCCTGGCGAAGGCGTTCACGATCATCCCGGAACCGGTGTACATCTGGTACATCGAGCCGTTCGCCGCCGCGTCCTCGGCCTCCATCTCCAACCAGCGGCACAAGATCTCCAACGTCCGCGACCGGGTCCATGTGCAGCGCCTGATCGACGACTTCCTGGTGAGCAGCGGGCACGCCGGGCTGCGGGAGGACAAGGACTACAAGTTCCTCAAGCACGACTTCCGCATGTACGCCGGCGACCTGCCCTACCGGGACCAGGAGTGGCTGACGGCCTTCGCGGACCTGGTGAACCCCTATCTGGACACGCTGGCCCCCGAGGCGTACGCCCGGCTGCCGCGCCCCGAGCGGGTCGTGCTGGAACTGCTGCGGGAGGGCCGACCGGCCGACGCGCAGCAGGCGGCGCGCGGGCTGGGGCACCCGGTGGCGCCGCGGCAGGTGACCACCGACACCGCGGGCGTGCCGTACTGGGGCGACCGCGTGCCGTCCACCGACCGGGCCCGCCGGGAGCTGGACCTGTCCGAGCTGGAGCTGGACACCCGCCCGTTCCCCACCGCCCAGTTCCGCCACGAGATCACCTCCCTGACGACCGGCGCCGGGCCGTCCCTGACCCTCGCCGTCCGCACGTACGACCCCGGGCTGCGCCTCCCGGTCGGCCCCCAGCGCGCCTGCCTGCTGCTGTCCCCCGGCGGACGGCGCATGACGGTCCCCTTCCGCCTGGACCCGGTACGCCCCGGCGTCTTCGAAGGCACGGTCCGCCTCGACCTGGCCGCCGCGCCGCTCCCCCTCCAGGGCTTCGAGGGCGTGCGGCACCCCCTGATCCGGCTCGACCAGCAGGGCCTGGCCAACTCGGGACTCCTGCTGGCCCCCCTGGACTTCCCCGCCCGCACCATCCGCATCAACTACCGCTCCGGCACGGCCCCTCACGAGGTCACCGTCGAACCGGAGGGCCGCAACCCCGGCCGTCTGCAGCTGCGCTGGCGGCCGGTGGGAGTGACGGCACGGGTGGTCCGTCCGGTGGTGCGCCGGGTGGCCCGGCCGAAGGTGCGGACCGCGGCACGGCTGGTGGCGAGCGTCCTGAAGTGACCGGCGGCGCGCCCGCGCCCCGGGCTGTCCGGGCGCGGACGCCCCGCGGGTCCGCGCCGCCCGCGCCGCCCGCGCGGCCGCCCGGTCCTTCCCGGTGCCCGTGCCCGGTGCGGCTCGGGCCCTGCCGCGACGCCGGCGGGATCCGGCCGGCAGGGCCTCACGGCAGCACGCGGTACAGGATCTGGCCGCCCGGGCCCGCGGCCGCCTTCCGCAGCCAGGGCGCCGCCGCCGGCCTCCCCGCGACGACCCACCTCACCCCGTACTCCCGCAGGATCCCGCGCCGTTCCTGAGCGCCCGTCCCCGCAGCGAAGTACCGCTCCACCGCCTCCGCACGCCGGGCGGCGTCCCGCAGGAACACGTCGGGGTACCCCGGCGCCACGGTGTACGGCCCGTACGCCGGGATCTGCCGCGCGGGGAACGTACGGGCCATCACCACGTCCCCGTACCTCACCCCCGCCCGCATGATCCACTGGTAACCCGTCCACGGCGTGCGGTACTTGTCCGCGACCACCCCGGGCAGCGCGTCCCGCCCCACCACGTACCCGAGCGTCCCGGCCTGCGTCCACGCCCCCACCGCCAGCGCGGCGCACAGCGCCCACGCCCACCCGGCGCGCACCGCGCGCCGGCCGGCCGCCGTCGCCTCCAGCGCGGCCGCCAGCTGGGCCGGGACGAGCGCGGCGGGCAGGGCGCGGCCCCACGAGTAGTGGCCGGTCAGGCCGCCCGCGGCGAACACCAGCACACCGAGGGCGAAGAACAGCACCAGCGGATCCCACCGGTCGCGCCGCCACCGGGACCCCAGCGCCGCCACCCCCAGCAGCACCAGCCAGAACCGCTCGGCCAGGTGCTCGTACAGCGGCCGGTGGACGGCCTCCAGGTCCGCGCCCGCGGAGAACAGCGCGACGAAGTCGTAGTACGGCCACAGCCACAGCACCAGCAGCCCCGCCGCGAGCCCGGCGCCGATCCGCAGCAGCGCACCGCGCGCCGGCCGTGCCGCGAGCACCGTGGCGAGCGCCCCCAGGCAGGCCACCACCCCGGTGAACTGATGGCACAGCAGGATCAGCGCCCACAGCACCCCCAGCGCGAGCCACACCCCCCACCCGGCCGCACCGCGCACCGCCCGCGTCAGCCGCGCCCAGAAGTGGAAGGTGAGGCCGAGCGCGAGGACGCTGGGGTACGACACCGTCAGCGCGAGGGAGTTGAGGCCGAGGAAGCCGCTCCAGCTGAACAGCGTCGTGCCCCAGAGCAGCAGCAGGCTCAGCAGGGCGGCCGCGGGGGCGGCGCGGTGACCGCTGAGCGTGCGGACGTGACTGCGGACCCCCGTCACCAGGAGGGCCAGTCCGGCGAGCGCCGCCACCCGCAGCACCACGAACACCGACAGCCCGGTGAGCTTGGCGAGGCAGCCCAGCAGCAGCATCCACGGCGAGTAGTAGGGGCTCGGCGTGTCGGCGTCGACCAGCGGATTGCCGGGGTGGAGCGGGCTGTGCCGCAGACGCTGGACCGTGGCCGCGTGCATGCCCAGGTCGCCCGCCCACGGCAGGCGGACGACCACCAGGAGCAGCAGCGCCACGACGAGCGCGGCGGCGGCCTCGGGCAGCATCCGGCGGGCACGCGCGGCGGCGTGGGGCGGTGCCGTACGGCTCACCGTTTCGGTGTCAGACGGCGCGGTCGGCATCGTCACACCGCCGACCCTATCCGAATCACCCCGATGAGCAGGAAACGGTGGATAACCCGCACGCCGGGCGCCGGCGGTGAGAACACGGGCGCCCCGGGCCGCGCAGTGCCCGGGGCGCCCGTGGTGCCGTACGGCTACGAGTGCGTGCGCAGCAGCGTCCGCATCGTGCGCATCGCCACCGACAGGTTGGCGAGGTCGAAGGAGTCCGAGCTGCGGATCTCCTCCAGGGTGGTGCGGGCGCGGCTGAGGATCGCGGCGTTCTTCTGCTCCCAGGCCTTGAACCGCTGCTCCGGCGTCGAGGTGCCGTTGCCCGCCGCGAGGACGTCCGCGGTGAGCGCCGCGTGGGCCGCGTACAGGTCCTCGCGGATGGAGGCGCGGGCCATGGACTGCCAGCGGTCGGCGCGGGGCAGCTCGATGATGCGGTCCATCAGCTGGGTGATCCCGAGCCGGTCGGCGAGGTCGTAGTAGACCTCGGCGACGTCCAGCGCCTCCTTGCCCGTGCGGTCGGCCACCGAGACGATGTCCAGCGCCGGGAAGGCGGAGGAGAAACCGGCCACCCGGGTGGCGAGTTCGTCCGGGACGCCGGCCGCGGACAGCTCGTCGTACACGTGCTGGTACCACTCCAGGTCCGCGCCGCGCAGCAGCTTCGGCAGCTCCTGCCAGACCCGCTCCACCCGCTCGGCGAAGAACTCGACCGTCTCGGCGAGCTGCAGCGGCTGCGGCCGGTTGTTGAGCAGCCAGCGCGTGCCGCGCTCCACCAGGCGGCGCGAGTGCAGCCGGATGCGGGTCTGGACGGCCGCGTCGACCTTGTTGTCCAGCGCCTCCACCGCGTCCCACACCGGCGCCGAGCAGAAGATCGCACGGGCCGCGGTCTGGGCGCGGACGATCTCCTCCAGCGAGGCGCCCGTCTCCTCGCGCAGACGGTGCAGATACGTCGTACCGCCGGTGTTGACCGTGTCGTTGACCAGCACGGTCGTGGTGATCTCGCGGCGCAGCGGGTGGTTGTCGATCGCGTCGGCGAAGCGCTCGCGCAGGGCCGTCGGGAAGTACGCGTGCAGCAGCCCGCGCAGGTACGGGTCGTCGGGCAGCGAGGTGTGCAGCAGCTCCTCGGCGACCGTGATCTTGGTGTACGCCAGGACCACGGCCGTCTCCGGGCCGGTCAGGCCCTGGCCCTGGGCGAGGCGCTCGCGGATCTGCCGGTCGGTCGGCAGGAACTCCAGCGCCCGGTCCAGGTGGCCCTCGCGCACCAGGTGGCGGATGAACCGCTGCTGCGCGTGGAGCATGTCCTTGGCCTGGAACAGCGCGTTCGCCAGGGCCGTGTTCTGCGCGTAGTTGTTGCGCAGGACCAGCGCGCCGACCTCGTCGGTCATCTCGGCGAGCAGCTTGTTGCGCTGCTTGACGGTCATGTCGCCGTCCGCGACCAGGCCGTTCAGCAGGATCTTGATGTTCACCTCGTGGTCGGAGGTGTCCACGCCGGCGCTGTTGTCGATCGCATCGGTGTTGATCTTGCCGCCGTGCATGGCGAACTCGATGCGGCCGAGCTGGGTCAGGCCCAGGTTGCCGCCCTCGCCGACCACCTTGACGCGCAGGTCGGCGCCGTCGACGCGGATCGCGTCGTTGGCCTTGTCGCCGACGTCCGCGTTGGACTCCGACGACGCCTTCACGTACGTGCCGATCCCGCCGTTCCACAGCAGGTCCACCGGCGCCTTGAGGATCGCCTTCATCAGGTCGGCCGGGGTCATCTTGGAGATCTTCTCCTCGATGCCCAGCGCCTGGCGGATGTGGCCGTTCAGCGGGATCGACTTGGCGCTGCGCGGGAAGATCCCGCCGCCCGCCGACAGCAGCTCCGTGTTGTAGTCGGCCCAGCTGGAGCGGGGCAGCTCGAACAGGCGGCGGCGCTCGGCGTAGGAGACGGCCGCGTCCGGGTCCGGATCGATGAAGATGTGCCGGTGGTCGAAGGCGGCGACCAGGCGGATGTGCTCGGACAGCAGCATGCCGTTGCCGAACACGTCACCGGACATGTCGCCGATGCCGACGACCGTGAAGTCCTCGGACTGGGTGTCCACGCCGAGCTCGCGGAAGTGCCGCTTGACCGACTCCCACGCGCCGCGCGCGGTGATGCCCATGCCCTTGTGGTCGTAGCCGGCCGAGCCGCCGGAGGCGAAGGCGTCGCCGAGCCAGAAGTTGTAGGTCTCGGCGACCCCGTTGGCGATGTCCGAGAAGGTCGCGGTGCCCTTGTCGGCGGCGACCACCAGGTAGGTGTCGTCCCCGTCGTGCCGGACCACGTCCTGCGGCGGCACGACCTCGCCGGCCACCATGTTGTCGGTGATGTCGAGCAGCGCCGAGATGAACGTCTTGTAGCTGGCGATGCCCTCCGCCAGCCACGCGTCGCGGTCCACGCTCGGGTCGGGCAGCTGCTTGGCGACGAAGCCGCCCTTGGCGCCGACCGGCACGATGACGGTGTTCTTCACCATCTGCGCCTTGACCAGGCCGAGGATCTCGGTGCGGAAGTCCTCCCGCCGGTCCGACCAGCGCAGGCCGCCGCGCGCGACCTTGCCGAAACGCAGGTGCACGCCCTCGACCCGCGGCGAGTACACCCAGATCTCGTACGCCGGGCGCGGCGCGGGCAGGTCCGGGATGGCCTGCGGGTCGAACTTCATGGAGACGTAGTCGTGCGGCCGGCCGCCGGCCGCCTCCTGGAAGAAGTTGGTGCGCAGGGTCGCCTTGATGACGGTCAGGAAGGACCGCAGGATGCGGTCCTCGTCCAGGCTGGCCACCTGCTCCAGGGCCGCGTCCAGCTCCTCCAGCAGGGCGTCGGTGATCTCCATCCCGGCCTGCTGCCGGTCCGGGGACATCCGCGCCTCGAACAGGGAGACGAGGAGGCGGGTGGTGTGGACGTTGTTGCGGAGGGTGTCCTCCATGTAGTCCTGCGAGAACGTCGAGCCGGCCTGCCGCAGGTACTTGGCGTAGGCCCGCAGCACCATCGCCTGCCGCCAGGTCAGCCCGGCGCTGAGCACGAGCGCGTTGAAGCCGTCGTTCTCGGCCTTGCCGGTCCAGGTCGCGGCGAACGCGTCCTGGAACCGCTCGCGGGCGTCGTCGCCCAGGTAGTCGCCGCCGGAGCCGCCGAGCGACTTCGGCATGCGCAGACCGAAGTCGTAGATCCAGGCGGTGGTGCGGTCCGTGCAGCGCAGCTCGTACGGCCGCTCGTCGGTGACCTCGACGCCGAGCCGGCTCAGCACCGGCAGCACCTTGGACAGCGAGATCGAGCCGCCCTTCTGGTAGATCTTGAAGCGGCGCTCGTCGGGGGCCGCGCCCACCGGCTCGTACAGGCTCAGCGAGAAGGTCCGGTCCTCGCCCAGCTGCTCCAGGTGGACCAGGTCGGAGACCGCGGCGCGCGGGCTGTGGTCGGCCTTGTAGCCCTCGGGGAAGGCGTGGCTGTAGCGGCGCAGCACCTCGGCCGCGCGCTCCTCGCCGACCTCGGCGGTCAGCGCCTCGGCGAAGGCGTCCGCCCAGGACCGGGCGGCCTCGACCAGCCGGGCCTCGATGCGCTCCTTGTCGGCGTCGGACAGGTGCGACAGCTCGGTGCCGGACGGCACCCGGACCACGAAGTGCAGCCGGGACAGGATCGACTCGGTGTTCCAGGCGGTGAAGTCGACGCTGATGCCGCCCAGTTCCTCCTTCAGTATGTCGATGATCCGCAGCCGGACGCCGGTGGTGTAGCGGTCGCGCGGGAGGTAGACGAGGGCCGAGTAGTAGCGGCCGTACTCGTCCTGGCGCAGGTACAGCCGCAGCCGGCGGCGCTCCTGCAGGTACAGCACGCTGGTCGCGATGGACTGCAGCTCGGCGACCGGCGTCTGGAACAGCTCGTCGCGCGGGTACGTCTCGAGGATCTGCAGCAGGTCGCGGCCGTCGTGGCTGTTGGGCGAGAACCCGGCGCGCCGCAGCACGTCGTCCACCTTGCGGCGGATCACCGGGACGCGGCGCACGGACTCGGTGTAGGCCGCGGAGGAGAACAGACCGAGGAAGCGGCGCTCGCCGACGACGTTGCCGTCCGCGTCGAACTTCTTGACGCCGATGTAGTCCAGGTACGACGGCCGGTGCACGGTGGCCCGGCTGTTGGCCTTGGTCAGCACCAGCAGCTTGTGCTCGCGGGCCTTGGCGCGCGCGTCGGCCGGGAGCCGCTCGAAGGAGGGGCTGACCGGGTGCTGGTCCTCCTCGGCGTGGTGCGGGTCGGAGCGCAGTATGCCGAGACCGGTGCCGGGGACGGCGGCGAGCGTGTCGTCGTCGCGCAGCTGGTACTCGCGGTACCCAAGGAAGGTGAAGTGGTCGTCGGCCAGCCAGCGCAGCAGCTCGCGGGCCTCCTCGACCTCGGGGCCGGGCAGGTCGCCGGGAACGGGCTCGTCCTGGAGGTCGCCGGCGATCCGCATCGCGGCTTCCCGCATCTTCTCCCAGTCCTCGACGGCCTCGCGGACGTCGGACAGGACGCGCAGCAGGTCGGCGGCGATCTGCTTGAGGTCGGCGCGGTCGGTCTCCCGGTCGATCTCGACGTGGATCCAGGACTCGACGTGCGCGTCGTGCGGGAGGTCGCCGGTGGGCGCGGTCGGCAGCACCTCGATCAGCTTGCCGGTCACGTCGCGCCGGACCACGAACTGCGGGTGGATGACGACGTGGATGCCGCGGCCCTGACGGGTCAGCTCGTTGGTGACCGAGTCGACCAGGAAGGGCATGTCGTCGGTGACGACCTCGACCACGGTGTGGCTGCAGGTCCAGCCGTTCTCCTCCACCGTCGGGGTGTGCACCCGGACGTTCGCGGTGCCCTGGGGGCGGTTGCCGGCGAGGCGGTAGTGCGAGACCGCGGCGCCGAAGACGTCGACCGGGTCGCGGTCGGTGAGGTCTTCCGGGGCGGTGTGCAGGTAGTAGCGCTGGAGGAACGCGAGCAGGGTCTCGCCGTCCGGGGTGCCGGGGGTGCCCTCGCTCGTCGTCCCGGTCGGTAGGTGCCCCCCGGCCGGGCTGTTCTCAGCTACCCGCGCGGCCCTCTCGAGCAGCTCGGCCTTGGCTTCGTCCAGCTTGGTCTGCATTGTCCTCTGGCTCCTGTCGCGCGCCGTTGCGTGACGTAGAAGGAAATACGGTGTCTTTCCCTCCGGCTCGACGCCACGGCCCGGGGTATCCGGTCCGGTCCGACGCTATGCCGCGAGGTGAGATGAACGGGGGGTATTCGGCCATTCTCGGCACGTCCTCCGGCTGTGACGCTGCTCTCGGCACCGCCGCCTCCCGGAGCGTGCTCGGCGTCCTGGGGGCGTCCGCGCCCCCGTCCCGCCCGCGAGGACCAGCGACCGCCGCCCGGTCACGGAGGTGTTCCGTGCGGCCCGGGCGCAGGGCGGGAGCGGCATCGCGCCCGCGGGATATCGCGCTGATCACGCCACAAGGCTATCGCCCCGCACCGGGGGCCCGTCATGAGCCGTATGTGTACAAAACCGGGGGGCCAAGTTTGACGTTCTGCACAGCGCGGCCCGTACGGGGGTGACGTAACCGGTCCCCACCGGTCGCCGGCAGCCCGACACCGGCAGCCCGACGCCGGTCGCGGGCGGCCGGGTCCGCCGACGCCCGGCGGCGCGCTTGCCCGCGCCGCCCGGCCCCGCCCGCGGTCCCGCCGTCCGCCGGGTCTCCGCGACCGCGATCCGGGGCGCCGCGGGCCGCCGCCGCCCCGGTCAGGCCACCGCCCCGGTCAGGCCACCACCCCGGTCAGGCCACCGCCCGCCGGGCCTCCGCGACCGCCTCGGCCAGGGTGTCCACCACCGGCACGCCCGCGGCCTCCAGGCCGGCCCGGCTGTGCGAGCCCCCGGTGTACAGCACCGCCCGCGCCCCCACGTGCCGCGCCGCGACCGCGTCGTCCGCCGCGTCCCCGATCACCACGGTCCGCTCCGGCTCCACGACCCCCGCCAGCGCCTCCAGGTGCCGCACCATGTGCTCGGCCTTGCTGCCGCCGGACGGCCCGGTGCGCCCGTCGACCCGCAGGAAGTGCTCCTCGATCCCGAAGCCCCGCACCAGCGGCACCAGCTCCTCGTGCCCGTACATGCTCAGCAGCGACTGGCTGTGCCCCGCCGACCGCCACCCGGCCAGCAGCTCCGCCGCGCCCTCGGTGAGCCCGCAGCGCACCCGGTGTTCCGCGTAGTACCGGTGGAAGATGCCGTCCATCAGCTCCCACTCGGCGTCGGTCGGCAGCCGGCCGAGCAGCCGCTCGTAGAACTTCGGCACCGGCACGCAGTACAGCGACCGGTACTGCTCCAGTGTGATCGGCGCGAGGCCCAGCTCGCCGAAGGCCGCGTTCGTCGCCCCGATGATCGCGTCGTTGTCGTGGAACAGCGTCCCGTTCCAGTCCCAGACGATGTGCGCGTTCGCCTGCATCCCCATGCCCCAGACCGTACCCGCGCCCGCCGGCGCCCACGGCCTCCTTCTCCGGCCCCCTTCGCGTCCGGCGGCCGCCCGGGCCGGCCCCGTGCGACCGGTCAGCCGCGTCCGACCAGGTGCTCGATCTCCTGCGTGGCGTACCACAGCAGCTCGTGGTCCTCCGCGCCGTCCACGACGAACTGCGCGTCGTCGTCCCCGCCGTCCGCCGCCTCCAGCGCCTCCGCCGCCGCGGCCACGTCCGCCTCCGCGTCGTCGGCGTCGACGTGCACGGAGGCCGCCTTCGCCAGCGGCACCGTCACGGTCACCGTCACCTCCCCGAGGGCCGACGGTTCGAGGCCCCGGTCCGGGTCGGCGCTCGCCGCGCCGTCGGGCACGTCGACGGCGACCACGACCCGGCGCCGTGCCGCGTCCCGGTCCGCCGCCAGCATCCGCAGCGAGGCCAGCGCGGCCCGGCCGAGCGCCGCGTACTCCAGTTCCTCGATGTCCTCGGAGAGGTACCACTCGCGCAGCGCGGGTGTCACGGCGTACGCGACGAAGGGGCCGGTCCCCAGCTCACCCGTCCTGTGCGCCTCGGCGAGAGCGGGGAGGGTCAGGGGGACGTAGACGCGCATGCTGGCCGCTCTTTCCTGGTCAAGGGCTCCGCTGGGCTCCCGGAGAGCGGCTGGCGCGTCTCCGGAGGGCCTTCAGGATACGTGCGCAGGTCCCCTTTCGAGCCCCTGCCCGCACCCTCCGGGACGTCCACCCCGTACCGCCCGGCTCACCCTCCCCGGCCGCCCGACCGCACGGTTCCGGGCGCCCCGCGTCCCTCGGATAGGTGACTTCTCCGGCCCTTCCCCGGCCGCCGCGTCCTCCTTGCCGGTCCCTCCCGCGCCCCGTACAAGAGCCCCACCAGCTAGTTACCGCCCGGTATCACCTCGGCCCGCCGAACGGGGACCCCATGAACAAGGTCATGAGCCGCACCGTCCGCACCGTCCAGCACCGCCCCCGCACGCGTCACCGCCCGCCGACCCGCCGCGACACCCGCCGTCCCGGCGGCGCACCGCCGCGCACGCCCAGCCGGCCGGCGGCCGCCGCCGTCCCCGCCGGGACGGCCGGTACCGGGCCCGAGTCGGCCCTGCGGCAGCCCCGCCCGACCGACCTGTTCGCGGAGCGCCTGCTGGCCGTCCTGAGCGGCCAGCGGCCCGTCCACTGGATGCTCCGCCACACCGCGGGCCGCGCCTACGACGACCTGACCCGCCTCGCCGAACGCACCCCGCTGCGCACCCCCGGCTCCCGCCCGGCCGTCCACGACATCGGCTACTACGTCCCGAGCGACGGCGCGCTGGAGGTGTTCGCCCGCATCACCGCCGGGGACCGGCTGCGAGCCCTGGCCTTCCGCCTGGAACGCGGCAAGGACCTCCGCTGGCGCTGCACGGCGGTGGAAACGGCCACACGGTAGTGCCGACAGTCCGGGCAGCCGCGGACCCCACCCCACTGGGGCTGGCACCCGCGGAGGCCACCGCGGCCGCCGCCCAGGTGCAGCGACGCGGCAGGACCCTCCGGAGCCTCCGCTCCCGTGCCGACGGGAACGCACCGGAGCACAGCCGCCGGGCCCGTCCCGCTCCGGCGGGCCCGGCAGGTCTCCCCGAACCCCGGGGAACGACACCCGTCGCTCCCCGGCCCCGACGCGGGCATTTCCGGTCCGCCGGGAACGAGAGCCCGCTCCCGTGCCGACGGGGCCAGCCCGGAGGACAGCCCTCCGGGCCCGTACCACTCCGGCAGCGCCCGGATCCGGCAGCCCGGCAGGTCTCCCCAACCTCGGGGAACTGCACTCTGCGCTCCCGTGCCGGCAGCAGCCCGAGCGCGACGCGGCCCCGGCGGAGGAACCTCGGCCCCCCGGGGACGGCAGCCCCCGCATACATGCCCGCGGGGCCGGCACGGGAGAGCAGAGCCGTGACGCTCGGGAGGCCGCCCGGATACGGCGAAGCGGCACGCGCGGTAAGCCCGGACCCCGGGGACGACGCCCGTGCCGGCGGGGCGGCACCTAACCCAGCCGTCCGCAGCCGTACCGCTCGGACGGCCGTCCGGGAGCGGCAGCGCGGCCCCCGACACGGGGATGGCCGGTCCCCAGGAACGAGAACCCGCCCCCGTACCGGCGCGGCCGGCCCGAGGACAGCCGTCCGCATCCGTACCGCTCCGGCAGCCGTCCGGGAGCGGCGGCGCGGCCCCCCCCCACACGGGGATGACCGGTCCCCCAGGAACGAGGACCCGCCCCCGTACCGGCGGGGCCGGCCCGAGGGCAGCCGTCCGGGCCCGTACCGCTCCGGCAGCCGCCCGAGGGCGGCAACGTCCCTGTCGCTGAAACCCCGGCCCTGGGAACGACGGCCCCCGCACGCGTGCCGGCGCCGGGGCCGCGCGGCGGGGGGGACCGTACCTCGGCCTCGACGCGACAGGGCCGGGCCCCGCAGGAGACCCGGCCCCGTCCGACGGCTGGAGCGCCGCTACTTCTTGCGGCGGCGGCCGCCCTTCGCCTGCCGGCGGCGCTCGGCCCGCGTCAGCCCGTCCGACTCCGAGCGCACCGGCTCGTCGTCCTCCAGGTCACGCTCGGCGACACCGCCCTCGCCGTCCACCGTCGGCGCGGAGAAGTGCAGCTGGCGCCGCTGCGGCACGTCCAGCCCCTTCGCGCGGATCTCCGGACGCGCGCCCGCCTGGGCCGGCACCGTGTCCTGCACGCCCTCGGCCACCGGCTGGGCGTCCTCGACCGGGACCTCCTCGACCTGCTGCTCGACCTGGACCTCCAGGTTGAACAGGTAGCCGACGGACTCCTCCTTGATGCCCTCCATCATGGCGGTGAACATGTCGAAGCCCTCGCGCTGGTACTCGACCAGCGGGTCCTTCTGCGCCATCGCGCGCAGACCGATGCCCTCCTGGAGGTAGTCCATCTCGTAGAGGTGCTCGCGCCACTTGCGGTCCAGGACCGACAGCACGACCCGGCGCTCCAGCTCACGCATGATCTCGGAGCCGAGCTGCGCCTCGCGGGCCGCGTACTGCTCGTGGATGTCCTCCTTGATGGACTCCGCGATGAACTCGGCGGTCAGGCCGGCCCGGTCGCCGGCCGCCTCCTCCAGCTCCTCGATGGTGACCTTCACCGGGTACAGCTGCCGGAACGCGCCCCACAGCCGGTCCAGGTCCCAGTCCTCGGGGAAGCCCTCGGCGGTCTCCGCGGCCACGTACGCGTCGATGGTGTCGTCCATGAAGTGGTGGATCTGCTCATGCAGGTCCTCGCCCTCCAGGACGCGCCGGCGCTCGCCGTAGATGACCTCGCGCTGCCGGTTGAGCACCTCGTCGTACTTCAGGACGTTCTTACGGGTCTCGAAGTTCTGCTGCTCGACCTGCGACTGCGCGGACGCGATCGCGCGCGTGACCATCTTGTTCTCGATCGGCACGTCGTCCGGCACGTTCGCCATCGACATCACGCGCTCAACCATCTGCGCCTTGAACAGCCGCATCAGGTCGTCGCCGAGGGAGAGGTAGAAGCGGGACTCGCCGGGGTCGCCCTGACGGCCGGAACGACCGCGCAGCTGGTTGTCGATCCGGCGGGACTCGTGCCGCTCGGTGCCCAGCACGTACAGCCCGCCGAGCGCCTCGACCTCCTCCTTCTCCGCCTTGACCGCCGCCTCGGCCCGCTCCAGGGCGGCCGGCAGGGCCGCGGCCCACTCCTCGATGTGCTCCTCGGGGTCGAGGCCGCGCTGGCGCAGCTCCGCCTCGGCGAGGTCCTCGGGGTTGCCGCCGAGCTTGATGTCCGTACCGCGGCCGGCCATGTTCGTGGCCACGGTCACGGCGCCCTTGCGGCCGGCCTGGGCGACGATCTGCGCCTCACGCTCGTGGTGCTTGGCGTTCAGCACCTCGTGCTGGATGCCGCGCTTGCTGAGCTGCTGCGAGAGGTACTCCGACTTCTCGACGGACGTGGTGCCGACCAGGATCGGCTGACCCTTCTCGTGCTTCTCGGCGATGTCGTCGACGACCGCCTCGAACTTGGCCACCTCGGTGCGGTAGATGAGGTCCGACTGGTCCTTGCGGATCATCGGCTTGTTCGTCGGGATCGGGACCACGCCGAGCTTGTAGATCTGGTGGAACTCGGCGGCCTCGGTCATCGCCGTACCGGTCATGCCGGAGAGCTTCTTGTAGAGGCGGAAGAAGTTCTGCAGGGTGATCGTGGCGAGCGTCTGGTTCTCGTCCTTGATGTCCACCCCTTCCTTCGCCTCGATCGCCTGGTGCATGCCCTCGTTGTAGCGGCGGCCGGCGAGGATACGGCCGGTGTGCTCGTCGACGATCATGACTTCGCCGTCGATGACGACGTAGTCCTTGTCCTTCTTGAAGAGCTCCTTCGCCTTGATGGCGTTGTTCAGGTAGCCCACCAGCGGGGTGTTCACCGACTCGTAGAGGTTGTCGATGCCCAGCCAGTCCTCGACCTTGCTGACACCGGACTCGTGGATGGCGACCGTGCGCTTCTTCTCGTCGACGTCGTAGTCGCCGGTCTCCTCGATGCCCTTGAGGGGGTTGCCGGCCTCACCGCGCTTGAGGCGCGTGACCAGCTTGGCGAAGTCGCCGTACCACTTGGTGGCCTGGTCGGCCGGGCCGGAGATGATCAGCGGCGTCCGGGCCTCGTCGATGAGGATGGAGTCGACCTCGTCGACGATGGCGAAGTTGTGGCCGCGCTGCACCAGCTCGTCCTTCGACCACGCCATGTTGTCGCGCAGGTAGTCGAAGCCGAACTCGTTGTTCGTGCCGTAGGTGATGTCGCACGCGTACTGCTCGCGGCGCTGAGCCGGCGTCATGTTGGCGAGGATGCAGCCGACGCTCAGGCCCAGGAACTTGTGGACGCGGCCCATCATCTCGGAGTCGCGCTCGGCCAGGTAGTCGTTGACCGTGATGAGGTGGACGCCGTCTCCGGACAGGGCGTTCAGGTACGCGGGCAGCGTGCCGACGAGGGTCTTGCCCTCACCGGTCTTCATCTCGGCCACATAGCCGAGGTGGAGCGCGGCGCCGCCCATCAGCTGCACGTCGTAGTGGCGCTGGCCGAGGACGCGCTTGGCGGCCTCGCGCACGGTGGCGAACGCCTCGGGGAGCAGGTCGTCCAGGCTCTCACCGTCGGCGTACCGCTGTTTGTACTCCTCGGTGAGGGCCCGCAGCTCGGCGTCGGAGAGGTCGACGAAGTCCTCTTCGATGGAGTTGACCTGGTCCGCGATGCGGTGCAGCTTGCGCAGGATCTTGCCTTCGCCTGCACGCATGATCTTCGAGAGGACGGACACGGGGGCTGGTCTCCTTGCCGGTCGGGCCTGGGACGGTCGGTTTTCCTTCTGCGTAACTGAGCAACGGCCATCGTATGCGAGGACCCGGCTGCGCCGGGAGGCCCGGCGGCCCGACGGGTGCTCCACCGGGACAACGGACGGCCTATGCGGATAGTGCCGCATCGGGACACGGATTCGCACGAAACGTGATCGGCCCGTCACGCGACAGGAAAAGGAATGGCTCCGCACGGGCGTGCCGAGCAGAATCGGCCGATGGAACCCGTCACGCTCACCACGGACCGTCTCCTGCTGCGCACCGTCGGGCCCGACGACACCGACGCGGTGTACGCGGCCGCGCAGGACCCCGACATCCAGCGCTGGACGCTGGTTCCCGCTCCCTATCTGCCCGAGCACGCCACCGGCTTCACGGAGCGGACCGTGCCCGACGGCTGGGCCCAGGGATCCGTGTTCACCTTCGGCGTATTCCTGACCGGCGGTGAACTGGCCGGCATGCTCGCCCTGACCATGCGCTCCCTGGGCACGGCCGAGATCGGCTTCTGGGCGGCCAGGGAGCACCGCGGCCGCGGCTACGTCACCGAGGCCACGCTCGCCGCCTGCCGCTGGGCCTTCACCGAGGTCGGCGTCGACCGGGTCGAATGGCGCGCCGAGGTCGGCAACCACGCCTCCCGGGCGGTGGCCGAACGCGCGGGCTTCACCCTGGAGGGCACCCTGCGCTCCGGCCTCGACAACAAGGGCGTGCGCCGGGACTGCTGGATCGGCTCCCTGCTCCCCTCGGACCTGGGCCTGCCCTCGACCGCGCCGTACCTGCCCGCCCGTTCCTGAGGAAGGCGCAGCCCGTGGCGGGCTGTCAGTGGCAGCCTCTATCGTCCGACGCATGACCACCCTTCCGCGCCCCCTCGCCACCCTCACCGCGGACGACGCCCGCCGGATCGTGCTGCGGGCCCAGGGCCTGCTCGGCGCGCCCGACCGGCGCGCCGGCGTCCGCGGAGTGTTGCGCCACCTCGGCGCGGTCCAGCTCGACACGATCTCGGTCCTCGCCCGCTCCCACGAGCTCGTGCCGTACGCGCGCCTCGGCGCCGTCGGCCGCAAGGCCGTGGAGAGCGCGTACTGGACGGGCGCCCACGCCTTCGAGTACTGGTCGCACGCGGCGTGCATCCTCCCCGTCGAGGAGTGGCCGCACTTCGCCTTCCGCCGCCGCGCCTACCGCGACCGCCCGCACTGGAACCACGAACTCCCCGACGGCGCCTACGACCAGGTCATCAAGCAGTTGCGCACCGAGGGCCCGCTGACCGCCACGGAGCTGGGCGGCGCGAAGAGGACGAGCGACTGGTGGGACTGGTCGGGCGCCAAGGTCGCCGTGGAGCGGGCGCTGATGTACGGCGAGGTGGTGTGCGTGGAGCGGCGCGGCTGGAAGCGGGTGTACGACCTCGCCGAGCGCGCCATCCCGGACGCCCTGCTCCACGACGAGCTGGACGACGCCGAGTGCCTGCGCCGTCTGGTGCGGCTGGCCGGCCAGGCCCTCGGCGTCGGCACCCGCGCGGACATCGCCGACTACCACCGCCTCAAGGGCGAGCAGGTCGACGCGGTCATCGCCGACTCGGGTCTGGTGCCGGTGGAGGTCGAGGGCTGGGGCAGGCCGGCCTGGGCCGACCCGGCGGCCCTGGCGACCCCTCCGCGCGGCCGGCACCGCACCACGCTGCTGTCCCCCTTCGACTCACTGGTCTGGGAGCGGGCGCGCACGGAGCGGATCTTCGGCTTCGCCCACCGCCTGGAGGCGTACGTCCCCAAGCCGAAGCGGGTCTACGGCTACTTCGCGATGCCGGTGCTCGCGGGCGGCCGGCTGGTCGGGCGTGTCGACCCGGCCCGCGAGGGCCGGACGCTGGTGGCCAGGCAGGTCACCCTGGACGGTGTGAAGGCGGTCCCGGCGGTCGCGCAAGCCCTCGTCGAGGCGGCCTCCTGGGTCGACTGCACCGACGTGCGCGTCGAACGCGTGGACGCACCCGAACTGCGCGAGCCCCTCACCCGGGAACTGGCCGGGCTGCTCGGATAGGAGCCGTGGGACGGGCGCCGGCCGACAGGCGCTAGCGGATCTCCAGGATCTTCTCGCGCATCGCGTAGACCACGGCCTCCATCCTGGAGTGCAGCTGCAGTTTCTCCAGGATGTTGCGGACGTGGTTCTTCACGGTGTTCTCGGAGATGAACAACTCTTTGGCGATGTCACGGTTGTTCATGCCCGTGGCGACGAGCTTGAGCACCTCCAGCTCCCGGTCGGTGAGCCGGGGCGCGGGTACCAGCCGGCGCTCGTCGGTGCGCTGGATCATCGACTTGAACTCGGTGAGGAGTTTCGACGCCATCGACGGACTGATCTGCGACTGCCCGTCCGCCACCGCGCGGATGGCCGTGGCCACCTCGTCGGTCGAGATCTCCTTGAGGAGGTATCCGGTCGCGCCCGCCTTGATCGCGTCGTAGAGGTCGGCCTCCTCGTCGCTGATCGTCAGCATGATGATCTTGGCGCTGGGGGCGACCTCCTTGATGGAGGTGCAGGCCTCGATACCGCCGCGCCTGGGCATGCGGACGTCCATCAGCACGATGTCGGGCAGCAGGTCGGCGGCCTTGTCGACGGCCTCGGCCCCGTCGCCCGCCTCGCCGACGACCTGGATGTCCTCCTCGGCGGCGAGCACGATCTCCAGGCCGCGCCGGAAGAGGGCGTGGTCGTCCACCACCAGGACTCTGATCGGCTCCTTGCGTGCAGAGCCCGCGTCCGGGTCCACGCCGATGACAACGTCGTCGGCGTCCCCGTCCCGCATCGGTCCGAAGGTGTCCGCCATCGTTCCTCCCCCTGAAGGCTGTGGCCTGTGGTCCTGTGCCATCGCCAACCCAAGGCAGCGGCCCACCGGTTGGGCCGGTCCGGTCATGATTTCATGCCCGGACGGCACCGAGGTGACGTGCGAGGTGTGAAGTGGTCGCACACCGGTGCCCCTGGGGGCGCACACGCGCTCCAGGGGCACCGGTTCGGCTTCGGCCGGGCGGATCAGCCGCCCAGCGTGCCCCCTGCCTCGTGGGGCTGCGCCTCGGTGACCATCGGGTCCGTGCTGAGGTGGATGACGCCGTAGTCATAGGCGTGTCGCCGGTAGACGACGCTCGGTTCCTTCGTCTCGGCGTCGACGAACAAGTAGAAGTCGTGGCCGACCAGTTCCATCTCGTAGAGGGCCTGGTCGAGGCTCATCGGGGAGGCGACGTGGGTCTTCTCGCGGACGACGAGGGGGCCTTCGCCCTTGATCTCCAGCGAACCGATCTTCTTGGTCGGCACTCCGTCCGTCTCCTCCTCGTGGACGGGGAGGCCGTTGCTGTCGAGCGTGGCCACGCCGGGGACGTGGTCGGCGACCTCTGCCGCCGGGATCCGGCGCGCACCTCGGCGCGAGAACCGCTTGTCGTGCTGCTTGCGCAGCCGGGCATCCAGCTTCTCCGCGGCCAGATCGAGTGCCGCGTACGGGTCGCTGGCCGCTGCCTCCGCCCGGATCACCGGACCGCGGGAGCGGAGCGTGATCTCCACTCGGTCACAGCGGTCGGCCTGTCGGGGGTTGGGCTCCTTGGACACCTCGACGTCGAGGCTGATCACCTTGCCATCGAGCTTCTGGATCTTCTCCAGCTTCAGCTTCTCGGCCACGTGCTTGCGGAACCGCTCGGGCACCTCGGTCTTGCGGCCCTTGACGACGATGTCCACGCAGAACTCCGTTCCCGGATCGCTCCGCTGCATCGGCGGAGCATCTCCCTTGTGCACCAGGCCCGGTGATCACCGGGCCTCGGACTTGGTGACGTCCACCTCCTCCTCCCCCATGGGCGAGATCTCACCCCACCGGTGCGGGTGATTGCAGAAAAACCGCAGCACGGCATTCGGATATGAGAGGTGTGGCCTGCGCCTTTCCTCACACCGAACATATCTCGCCCGGACGGATGGCGTCACCCTCTACTGCGGCGTACCTCCGTTCCAGTGAATTGCCCTGGCACTACCTGCAACGATGCAAGTTGACGGTCAGTTCCTGCCTATTGCGAAAGAATCCCGCGGAGCGGCGACCACCGCCGCATGGAGCGTCTCCCCGAGGGCGTGACGCGCCGCAATTTCCGGTGCAAGGTGCACCCACTTTCCCCTCTCCGGCCGTCCGTTGATCCTTCGTTCTCCCCTACCTTCCCGAGTTGCGGCCTCGTACACGGACGTTGCGCCATCACGGCGGAACGCCGCCGCCTCGCGCACCGCGCGCGCCGCCTCCGCGAGACTGGCGCCCGTCGTCATCAGGTCGTCGACGAGCACGACACGCCCACCGCCGAGCAGCCGGCCGCCTCCCGCGGCGACCTCCAGGGCCCCCGCGAGGTTCTCCAGACGCCGCCGCGCGTCCAGTTCGGCCTGGTCCGCCACGGCCCGCCGCTGACGCAGCACGGCCGCCACCCGCGCGGGCGTCCCTGTGCGCCGCAGCTCCCGGGCCGCCGCGAGCGCCATCCGCCGTACCGGATCGTGCCCGCGCGCCCGCACGGCCCACGGGGCGGAGGGCACGGGAACCAGCAGCACCGGTCCACACGGCCGTCCGGCCGGCCCGTCACCGGCGCCGGCGCCGCCGAGCCCCGCCCGCACGGCGCCCGCCAGCGCCGTGCCCAGCACGCCCGTGAGCACCAGCGCACCCCGCTCCTTGTGCGCGAGCAGCAGCGCACGCACCGCGTCCCCGTACGGCGCCACCGCGTGCACCGCCGGCAGCCCGGCCGGCTCCGGCGCCGGGCGCACCCGCCGCGACGCGCCGCCGTCCAGCGCGGCACGGCACCGCGGGCAGAGCGCCGTACGAGGTGCTCCGCAGCCCGCGCAGTCGGCCGGCAGCACCAGGTCGGCGAGGTCCTGCCACCACCTCCGCATGCCCACCACTGTGCCCGCGCCGCCGCGGCCCGGCCACCCCTGTGGACAACGCCCTGTGGACGACTCGGGGCGGCGCGCGCAGCCCCGCACCCGTGTGAGGGAAGCACCGGCGCGAGACCGGGGACGGCACGGTGCGCGCAGGGGGGGAGCGGCGAGCCCGGGAAGCCCGTGTCCGCGAAAGCGCCGCCGGACAGCGGCGCCCGGTGGACCCGTCCGGCCCCGGACGCCGCGTTGTCAACCCGCTGTCAGCCCGTAGTCAGCCCGTTGTCAGCCCGTTCTCAGCCCGGGTAGACCGGGGCCGTGCCCTCCTTGTCGATCTTCTGCCACTGGGTGCCGGACGGCAGACGCACGACCCCGTCCTCCGAGTACGCCACCAGCGGCGCCCGCTCGTCCTCGGACGCGGCGATCGCCTTGACACCGGGAAGCGCGCCCGGCGCCGGGCCGTCCAGCGCGGAGCCGTCGATCTGGACGTACCGCATCTGCTGCACGCCCCCCTGCTCCTGCCCCACGACGAGCAGTCTGCTCCCGCCGGCCCAGGAGACGGCGCTGACCTGCTCGAGGTCCGGCGCCGCCGACCGCAGCCCGTCCACCGCTGTCTCCTGCCCGTCTCCCCCGCCCCGCCGGATCCGGCCGAGGAACAGGGACCGCTTGCCGCCCTTCGCCACGACCAGCGCGATCCGGACGCCGTCGCCGGCCACCCGCGCGTCCTCGATGCGCCCCGACAGGTGCGGGACGGCGACCGGCTCCGGCTCGCTGGCGCCCTCCTCCAGGACGAACAGCCGCGGCCGGTGCGGGTCGCGGTCGGCCACCCACAGGTCGCCCCGGGCGTCCCAGCTGGGTGTGGTGAGCCGGTCCGCGGGGGACGCGCCGGCGCTGGTCAGCACCGGGTCGCCGAGCGAGCCGCCCGACGCCAGCGACGACACGTACAGCGACCTGCCCCCGTTCCCGACGCCGGCCGCGGTGCGCTCGTCCCGCGACACCGCCGCCGACTGCAGTTGCCGGCCGCCGTCGCCGAACGGGCCCGGCACCGCGACCGCGCCGGTGCCCGTGCTCCTCATGGGCATCCGCACCAGCCGGCGCTTGCCGTCGAGGAAGTACAGGTACTCGGGGCTCCTGGCCGACCCGAGCCAGGCGGCGGACTCGGCATGCTCCTCGTTCAGCTCGCACAGCCGGTCGCCGCCCGCCCCGCGCAGTTCCACGGACTCCAGCGTCGGGGCCAGGTTCCGCAGGGTGAACAGCACCTGTGTCGCCATCTCGGAGCAGGTGCGCGCGGCGACCCGGGACGCCTTGAGGTTCAGCGGCACCGTCACCTTGTTCTGGTCGTCCGGCGCCAGCCCGGACACGCCCTTCTGCAGTGCCGTCCCGGCCGGGAAGCTGGACCTGACCACCGTCCCGAGCCAGGCGGTGGGCCCCTTGAGCAGCGAGCGGACCATCTGCGTCATCGGGTCCACCTTGCTGCGCACGAACACCGGATCGGCGACGGCCGCCGGCTGCCCGGTCGCCCCGACCGCCGTGCCGGAGGCGTAGTAGTACTTGTCGACGGACCGGTAGTTCCGCTGGAAGTCGGACTTGCCCATGACGACGCCGTCGGGCAGCCCGTCGATGCGCCACTGCCCGTTCTCGGGGTTCTTCGTCAGGTGCAGCTTCCTGCGGTAGGGGCCGCCGGCGGGCCGGTACGCCTGCTGCGCGTCGACCGTGGCGACCTGGGTGCCGGTCAGCACACAGGTGGCGCTGTTGGTCTCCTCCCGGCCGCCCGGGACGCAATCGGTCGTGATGCTCGGCCCGTTCGCGAGCACGGTGGTCGACCGCTCCGGCCGCCAGGCGCTCGCCGCCTCGGACGTCAGGTACTTGCGCGCCGTGTCGTACTCGGGGTCGTCGCTGGTGAGGGCCTCCAGGAAGCCCTGCATGATCTCGCCCGGGCCGGCGCCCTCGGCGGGCGGCACGGCGAACACCCGGACCCCGGTGTCCTGCAGCGGTGTGGACTCCACGTCGCGGAGGTCCCCGTTGTCGGGCATCGACGCGCAACCGGCCAGCAGAACGGCCCCCAGAACGGCGCACGCCGCCGCGCGCCCAGGCCGCCGCCATGCGCCCCCTGTGCGGTCAGCGGCCACGAAATGCCTCCCCAGCCTCGGTCGAGTCCTCCTGTGCGGCCGCGTCCGGCCGGTGCGGGTGGCCGTGGCCCGCCGCATCCGGCCGCTCCGCGCCCTTGCCGGGCGCCGGACGGACGCCGGACGCCGGTTCCGCGGCCGGTGCCGGTCCCGCCGCCGGTGCCGCGGCCGCCGCGGGCTGGTCGGCCGGGCGCCGGGCGCCGCCGGCGGGCCGGGGCACCACGCGCGCGCCGTTGCCGCTGCCGGGCAGGGCGGTCGGGTCGGCGGCCGGGGTGACGCCGGCCAGGTGCGGTCCGATCGCCGTCCGCGGCGGCAGCGCGGGCGCCTGCGCGCCCCCCGGCTGCACCGGAACCGTCGCCCGCTTCTCCTCGCCGCCACGGGGCGCGCCGGCGTCGCCGAGGCCGCGGTTGCGGCGCGAGTCCTTGGGCTCCAGCGGGATCGGCGAGCCCCGCAGCGGCTCGTCCGCGGTCCTGGGCAGCGTCAGCCGGAACTGGGAGCCGCCGCCCGGTTCCCCCCAGGCCTGCAGCCAGCCGCCGTGCAGCCGCGCGTCCTCCAGGGCGATCGACAGCCCGAGGCCCGTGCCGCCGGTGGTGCGCGCGCGTGCCGGGTCCGCCCGCCAGAAGCGGCTGAAGACCCGGGTCGCCTCGCCCGGCTTCAGTCCGACGCCGTAGTCGCGCACCGCGACGGCCACCGCCCCGCCCGCCGCGGCGAGCTTGACGACGACGTCCTTGCCCTCGCCGTGCTCGACGGCGTTGACGACGAGGTTGCGCAGGATGCGCTCCACGCGCCGGGCGTCCGCCTCGGCGACGACGGGCTGCTGGTCGCCGAGGACCCGTATCCGCGTGCCCTTGCGCTCGGCGAGCGGCTCGGCGCCGCCGACCACCCGCCTGACGACCTCCCTCAGGTCGATCGGCTCGGCCTCCAGCGCCGCCGCGCCCGCGTCGAAGCGGCTGATCTCCAGCAGGTCCGCGAGCAGCGACTCGAACCGGTCCAGCTGGTCGGCGAGCAGCTCGGCCGACCGGGCCGTCACCGGGTCGAAGTCCTCGCGCGCCTCGTGGATGACGTCGGCGGCCATGCGGACCGTGGTCAGCGGGGTGCGCAGCTCATGGGAGACGTCGGAGACGAAACGCCGCTGCATCCGCGACAGGTCCTCCAGCTGCCCGATCTTTACCTGCAGGTTCTGCGCCATCTTGTTGAACGCCTCACCGAGGCGCGCGATGTCGTCCTCGCCGGTGACCTTCATCCGCTCCTGCAGCCGCCCGGCCGACAGCCGCTCGGCGATCCCGGCCGCCATCCGCACCGGCGTGACGACCTGCCGCACCACCAGCCAGGCGATCGCGCCCAGCAGGACCACGACGAACAGCCCGGCGGTCGCCAGGGTGCCCTTGACCAGGCTGAGGGACTTCTCCTCCTGCGTGAGCGGGAAGAGGTAGTACAGCTCGTACGGGCGGCCGTTCGGGTCGTTGACCTGCTTGCCGATGACGAGCCCCGGCTGGGAGTCCTTGCCGTTGTAGTAGACGATGCGCGTGTAGCTCTGCGCGGCCGTCATGCCGCTGTTGACCCGCTCCCGCAGGTCGCCGGGCACGCTGGACGTCGGGTCGACGTTGCCGGAGCCGCGCGGGCTGCGCCCGCCGCCGCTGTCGTCGCCCACGGGCAGCGTGACGACGTCGAAGGCGCCCGCGCCGCCGCTGGACAGCGACTCGACGAGGTCGCTCATCCACTGGATGACGTTCTGGGACTGCCGCCCGTCCGGGGTCGCCGTGCCGTCACCGGCACCGGTCCCGGCGGCGCCGCCCGTGCCGGTCGCGCCGGCCGCCTCGTCGGCCTTCTGCTTGGCCACCGCGAACCCGCCCGTGGCCTGGCTCTGCGAGGCCTTCACCTTCGCGTCCAGCAGGCCGTTGCGCACCTGCCCGATGACCACGAAGCCCAGCAGCAGGACGACGCCGAGCGACATCAGCAGGGTCGTGGCGACCACCCGCAGCTGGATGTTGCGCCGCCACAGCCGCATCAGCGGCAGCAGCGGACGGCGGACCCAGCGCAGGAGCAGCCGCAGGACCGGACTGCCCTGGACGCCGCCCCGCACCAGCCCGCCCTCGAACAGACTCCTCAAGCGCGCACCCGCCGCCGCCCGGCCGACAGGCCGCCCCGGACGGGCCCCGGGCCTCCCGGGTGCCGAAGCGGCACTGTCCCCGGACATGTCAGCTCGGTCCGGCCTTGTAGCCGACGCCACGGACGGTCACCACGATCTCCGGACGCTCCGGGTCCTTCTCGACCTTGGAACGCAGCCGCTGCACGTGCACGTTGACGAGCCGCGTGTCGGCCGCGTGCCGGTAGCCCCACACCTGTTCGAGCAGCACCTCGCGCGTGAACACCTGCCACGGCTTGCGCGCCAGCGCGACCAGGAGGTCGAACTCCAGCGGGGTCAGCGCGATCGACTGCCCGTCCCGCTTCACCGAGTGCCCGGCGACGTCGATGACCAGGTCGCCGATGGTCAGCTGCTCCGGCGCCGGCTCCTCCGACCTGCGCAACCGCGCCCGGATCCGCGCCACCAGCTCCTTGGGCTTGAACGGCTTGACGATGTAGTCGTCGGCGCCGGACTCCAGGCCCACCACCACGTCGACGGTGTCGCTCTTGGCCGTGAGCATCACGATCGGCACCCCGGACTCGGCCCGGATCAGCCGGCACACCTCGATGCCGTCCCGTCCGGGCAGCATCAGGTCGAGCAGCACCAGGTCGGGCTTGGACTCACGGAAAGCGGCCAGCGCCTTGTCGCCGTCGGCTACGAAAGACGGCTCAAAACCTTCACCACGCAGCACAATGCCGAGCATCTCGGCCAGTGCGGTGTCGTCGTCGACGACAAGGACTCGTCCCTTCATAAACGACATCATCCCATTAGCTAATCGTTACTTGGCGTGACCTGGCACACAGCTCCTCGAGAGCCTCCGCGGTCACGGGTGAAACGGCTCCCTCCTCGGTGACGATGGCCGTCACCAGCTCGGGCGGCGTCACGTCGAACGCCGGGTTGTACGCCTGGGTCCCCAGGGGGGCCACCGGAACACCGCCTCCTGCTCCGGTCACCGGCACCTGGGGCGCCGTGACCTCGGTCACCTCGAAGCCGGGGCGCTGCTCGACCTCGATGGACGCCCCGTCCGGGGTGTCCGGATCGACGGTCGTGACCGGCGCCACCACGATGAACGGCACATGGTGGTACCGGGCCAGCACGGCGAGCGGGTAGCTCCCCACCTTGTTCGCCACCGAGCCGTCGGCAGCGATCCGGTCCGCGCCGATCAGCACCGCGTCCACCTCGCCCGCCGCGAACAGGGAACCCGCCGCGTTGTCGGTGAGCAGGGTGTACGCCATGCCGCTGCGGGCCGCTTCGTACGCCGTCAGGCGAGCACCTTGCAGCAACGGGCGCGTTTCGTCCACCCACAGCCGCCGCAGCCGCCCTTCCCGGTGGGCCGCCAGCGCCACCGCGAAGGCCGTCCCCTCCCCGCCCGACACCAGCGACCCGGTGTTGCAGTGGGTGAGGATCCGGTGCCCGCCGCCGGGCAGCAGCTCGTCCAGCAGCGCCAGCCCGTGCGCGGCCATCCGCGCACTGGCCTCCGCGTCCTGCTGGTGCAGGGCCCGTGCCGCGGCCAGTGCCGCCACCGCGGCGGCGGTGGGGTCGCCGGTCCGGGCCAGCTCCGCCTGGTGCGCGGCCTGGGCCCGGCGCACACCCACGGACAGGTTCACCGCGGTGGGCCTGGCCTCCTCGAGCGCCCGCGCCGCCTCCGCCACCTCGAAGCCCCGTGCGGCGGCGAGCGCGACGCCGTACGCCCCCGCGATGCCGAGCAGCGGCGCTCCGCGCACCGCGAGCGTACGGATCGCCTCCACCAGTGCCGGCGCGTCCGTGCACACCAGCTCGACCTCTTCGGCCGGAAGCCTCGTCTGATCGAGAAGGACCAGTACGGGACCCTCGGGTGGTTCCTCCCATCGGATCGCCGGTATCCCGGTCGGCCGCTTGTCCTCGCCGGTTCGCGCCTGCTGATCAGCCATGCGGTCAGTCTGCCCTGGATCCGGCGGACAATTGAAGGGTGCGCCGCCCCCACCACGGCCGGCCCCCCGATGACCGGCACATGGCACGATGGCTGCCAACCTGCCGCCGCGACCGCGGACGGGCACCGAGAAGGAGCTTCGATGACTGACACTCCGGGCTGGGCCTCGCCCGGATCCCCGTCGCCCGAGGGGCGGGAACCCGGTGCGTCCGGCCCTGCCGGGTCCGCCGGCCGCCCCGGCCCCGCCGAGCCCGCACAGCAGCCGGGCGCCGGCCCGCAGGGCCCCGGCGGGAAGTGGTCCGAGGAGCAGCCGCCGCCCGGCCAGTGGTCCGCGCCGACCGGCGCGCCGAGCCCGGAGCAGGCGCCGCCCCCGCCGCCCGGCCCGGGCTGGGGCGCCCCCCAGCCCGGCGGACCGGTTCCCGGCGGGTACGGCGGCCCGCCCGCGGGAGGCCCGCCGCCCGGTTACGGCGGTCCCGGCGTCCCGGGCCCCTACCCCGCCTGGGGCGGCGGCTGGGGCGGCCCCCCGCCCGCCGCCAAGCCCGGTGTCATCCCGCTGCGCCCGCTCGGCGTCGGCGAGATCCTCGACGGCGCCGTGTCCACCATGCGCACCTACTGGCGCACCGTCCTCGGCATCGCGCTGGCGGTCGCTGTGCTGACGGAGACCGGCCTCGTCCTCCTGCAGGGCTTCGTCCTCGACGACGCCCTCGGCACCACGTCCCTCGACAGCCGGAACGCCACGCCCGACGAGGTGTTCCGCGCCCTGCGCACGACCATGATCGGCACCGGTCTCGTCACCGTCGTCTCCGTGGCCGCCATCATCGTCGCGACCGCCCTGCTCACGACCATCACCAGCCGCGCAGTCCTCGGCAGGCCGGTCACCACCGGGGAGGCCTGGCGCGAGGCACGCCCGCAGCTCCCGAGACTGGCCGGCCTGCTGATCCTGCTCGGCCTGATCGTCGCCGGTGTCGTCGTCGCCGGGGCGCTGCCCGGCCTGCTGGTGCTGCTCACCGGCGGCAGCGAGGCCGGCGGAGCCGCACTGCTCGCCCTGGGCGTCCTCGCGGGCGTCGTCGTCGCGGGGTGGCTGGCCATCCGCTACAACCTGGCCGCGCCCGCCCTGATGCTGGAACGGCAGAGCATCACGAAGGCCATGAGCCGTTCCGCCAGGCTGGTACGCGGCTCCTGGTGGCGCGTCCTCGGCATCCAGCTGCTCGCCGGGCTGATCGCCAACATCGTCTCGTCGATCGTCACCATCCCCTTCGCGGCCGTCGGCGCCGCCGTGAGCGGCGACGACATGGGCAACATCCTCGCCACCGGCAACGGCCACGTCGGCTGGGCGTTCCTGATCATCCGCGGGATCGGCTCCCTGATCGGCACCACGCTCACCCTCCCGATCAGCGCCGGCGTCACCGTGCTCCTCTACATCGACCAGCGCATCCGCCGCGAGGCCCTCGACCTGGAGCTGGCCCGCGCGGCCGGCGTCCAGGGCTACGGCGCCGGCCCCGTCCCCGGGAGCTGATGCGGTGAGCCTCACGGGGGGTTTCCTCCCGGCGGCGGCCCCGCCCGGAGCCGCCGCCACGGCCGTACGGGGCCTGCTGCGCGCGGCGGGCACGGCCCGGCCGGCCGCGGGCGGCTCGGACGACGAGCCGCCGCTGACCATCCCGCGCGACCCCGCCCGGGAAGCGGCCCGGCGCGAGCTGTCCCGGCGGATGTACCACGAGAACGACCCGAGCCTGCTCCAGCGCGCCCTGGACGCCTTCTGGGAGTGGGTCGGCCGGCTGTTCGGCTCGGCCGCCTCCGCGACGCCCGGCGGCACGGTCGGCCTGCTCGTCGTGATCGTCTTCGTCGTCGCCGTCCTGGGCGCCCTGCTGTGGCGCCTCGGCACCCCGCGCCGCGGCCCCGCCTCGGCCGCGGCCCTCTTCGAGGACCGCCCCCGCAGCGCCGCCGAACACCGCGCGGCCGGCGAGGCGCACGCGGCCCAGGGGCACTGGAACCAGGCGGTCCAGGAGCGCATGCGGGCCCTCGTCCGCTCCTTGGAGGAACGCGCCCTGCTCGACGTACGTCCCGGCCGCACCGCCGACGAGGCAGCCGCCGAGGCCGGCCGTGTCCTGCCCGCGCACGCCGACCGGCTGCGCGCCGCGGCCCGGGAGTTCGACGACGTGACGTACGGCGGGCGCCACGCGAGCGAACAGTCGTACCACCGCGTCGCCGAGCTCGACCGTGACCTGGAGCGCGCCCGGCCCAGCCTCCCGAGCAGCGCCGCCGCCACGGACCGCAGCACCCGTCCGGGGGCCGTCGAGTGACCACGGAAGCCACCCCCGCGCCCACCTCCACCGCGCCCACCGGCCGCCAGGTCCGGACGCGCGCCCGCGGCATCGCGCTCGCCGTCGTCCTGCTCCTTGCCGCGGCCGTCGCCATGGCCGCCGTACGCTCCGCCAGCCGGCACGGCGAGCTCGATCCGCGCTCCGCCGACCCCTACGGCAGCCGTGCCGTCGCCCGGCTCCTCGCCGAACGAGGGGTCTCCACGCGCGTGGTCGGCACGCTCGGCGCGGCACGCGCCGCCGCCGGCCCGGACACCACGCTGCTGGTCGCCGTGCCCGACCTGCTGACCCACCGTCAGCAGACCCGGCTGCACGCGGCGACCGCGTCCTCCGGCGGACGGACCGTGCTGGTCGCCGCGGGCAGCTGGTCCGTGGAACGGCTCGCCCCCGGGGTCACCGCGGACCCCGCCACCAGCCTGCGCTCCACACTCACCCCCGGCTGCACCCTGCCCGAGGCCCGCCGAGCCGGCAGCGCCGACACCGGCGGCATCCGCTACACCACCAGCCACCTCGACGCCGACGCCTGCTACCGCAGCGAGCGCCTCGCCACCCTGCTGCGCGTCCCCGCGGCCTCCGGGGGCGGTGACACCGTCGTCCTCGGCGCGCCCGACATCCTCTACAACGACCGCCTCGACGAGCAGGGCAACGCCTCGCTCGCCCTCCAGCTCCTCGGCTCCCGCCCTCATCTGGTCTGGTACCTCCCCTCGCTGTCCGACACCCCCGCCACCGACACCGGCGACCGGAAGAGCCTCCTCGACCTGCTGCCTCCGGGATGGCTGTGGGCCACCTTTCAACTGTTCGTCGCAGCCGCTCTCGCCGCCCTCTGGAGGGCGCGCCGCTTCGGCCCCCTCGTGCCCGAGAGACTCCCCGTCGCGATCCGCGCCTCGGAGACCGCCGAAGGCCGCGCCCGTCTCTACCGCAACGCCAACGCCCGCGACCGCGCCGCCGCCGCACTGCGCGCCGCCGCCCGCACCCGGCTGGCCCCCCTCGTCGGCGTCCCCCCGGCCCAGGCGCACACACCCGAGGCCCTGCTCCCCGCCCTGTCCGCCCGCCTCACCGATGCCGGGCAGACCCTGCACCCCCTCCTCTTCGGACCGCCGCCCGGCGACGACGCGGCCCTCATCGCACTCACCGACCGACTCGACGCCCTCGAAAGAGAGGTACGCCGTTCATGATGGACCCGACCACTGACAACGCCGGGCGGAGCGGGGACGCGGACACCGCCCGGGCCTCGCTGGAGGCCCTGCGCGCCGAGATCGCCAAAGCCGTGGTCGGCCAGGATCCCGCCGTGACCGGCCTCGTCGTCGCCCTTCTCTGCCGTGGACACGTCCTGCTCGAAGGAGTCCCCGGGGTCGCCAAGACGCTGCTCGTCCGCGCCCTCGCATCGGCACTCGAACTCGACACCAAGCGCGTCCAGTTCACCCCCGACCTGATGCCGAGCGATGTCACCGGCTCGCTCGTCTACGACGCCCGCACCGCGGAGTTCTCCTTCCAGCCCGGTCCGGTCTTCACCAACCTCCTCCTCGCGGACGAGATCAACCGCACCCCGCCCAAGACCCAGTCGTCCCTGCTGGAGGCCATGGAGGAACGCCAGGTGACGGTGGACGGCCTCCCGCGCCCCCTGCCCGAGCCGTTCCTGGTCGCCGCCACCCAGAACCCGGTCGAGTACGAGGGCACCTATCCCCTCCCCGAGGCGCAACTGGACCGCTTCCTGCTCAAACTGACGATCCCGCTGCCCTCCCGCCAGGAGGAGATCGACGTCCTGACCCGCCACGCCTCGGGCTTCGACCCCCGCGACCTGCGCGCCGCCGGCGTACGCCCCGTCGCCGGCCCCGCCGACCTGGAAGCGGCCCGCGCCGCGGTCGCCGGGACGACCGTGTCCCCCGAGATCGCCGCCTACGTCGTCGACATCTGCCGTGCGACCCGCGAGTCGCCCTCCCTCACCCTGGGCGTCTCCCCGCGCGGCGCCACCGCCCTGCTCGCCACCTCGCGCGCCTGGGCCTGGCTGACGGGCCGCGACTACGTCATCCCCGACGACGTGAAGGCCCTGGCCCTGCCGACCCTGCGCCACCGCGTCCAGCTGCGCCCCGAGGCCGAGATGGAGGGCGTGACCGCAGACTCGGTCATCCACGCCGTCCTGGCCCACGTCCCGGTCCCGCGCTGATGGCACTCACCGGACGCGCCGCGCTTCTGGCGGCCCTCGGCTCGATCCCCGTCGGCATCCTGGAACCCAGCTGGACGGGCATCCTCGCGGTCGACGGCCCGCTCGCCCTGGCCTGCGTCTGCGACTACGCGCTCGCCGCGCCCGTACGCCGTCTCCTGCTCACCCGCTCCGGCGACACCTCCACCCGTCTCGGCGAGACCGCCGACGTCACGCTCACCATCACCAACCCCTCCCGTCGCCCCCTGCGCGCCCGTGTGCGCGACGCCTGGCCGCCCAGCAGCTGGGAGCCGGGCACCGAGGTGGAGGCGTCACGCCATCGGCTCACCGTGCCTCCGGGCGAACGGCGGCGCGTCACGACCCGGCTGCGCCCCACCCGCCGCGGCGACCGTCAGGCCGACCGCGTCACGATCCGCTCCTACGGTCCTCTCGGCCTCTTCTCGCGCCAGGGAACTCACCGGCTGCCCTGGACGGTACGAGTCCTGCCCCCGTTCACGAGCCGGAAGCACCTCCCCTCGAAACTCGCTCGATTGCGTGAACTGGACGGCCGCACCAGCATGCTGACCCGCGGGGAGGGGACGGAGTTCGACAGCCTGCGCGAGTACGTGCCCGGGGACGACACCCGATCCATCGACTGGCGAGCCACCGCCCGGCAGTCCGCCGTCGCCGTCCGCACCTGGCGCCCGGAGCGCGACCGGCACATCCTCCTGGTCCTGGACACGGGCCGCACCTCGGCGGGCCGTGTGGGCGATGCTCCGCGCCTGGACGCGTCCATGGACGCGGCACTGCTCCTCGCGGCCCTCGCCTCCCGCGCCGGCGACCGGGTGGACCTGCTCGCCTACGACCGCCGGGTACGGGCCCTGGTCCAGGGCCGTTCGGCGGGTCACCTGCTGCCGTCTCTGGTCGGCGCGATGGCGACGATCGAACAGGAGCTCGTCGAGACGGACGCCCGCGGCCTCACGTCCACGGTCCTCCGTGCGGCACCGCGGCGCTCGCTGATCGTGCTGCTGACGACGCTGGACGCGGCACCCGTGGAGCAGGGCCTGCTGCCCGTTCTTCCGCAGCTCACCCAACGCCACACGGTCCTCGTCGCCTCGGTCGCGGATCCGCACATCGCCCGCATGGCGAAGGCCAGGGGCACCGTCGATGCGGTGTACGAGGCCGCCGCTGCCGCGCAGGCACAGAATGAGCGGCGACGCACCGCGGAACAGCTCCGCCGGCACGGGGTCGTCGTCGTGGACGCGCTCCCGGAGGACGTGGCGCCGGCGCTGGCCGACGCGTATCTGGCCCTCAAGGCGGCTGGGCGACTGTGAACCCGCTCGTCGCCGGTGCCGGCCGTGGAGCCGGTCCGCCGAAATGCCCCCGGAATGCAGAAAGCCCCCGCATCGGATCGATGCGGGGGCTTCCCTCAACAATTGTTCGGCGGCGTCCTACTCTCCCACAGGGTCCCCCCTGCAGTACCAT